>CAZBDA010000251.1:0-3720 GCA_964490445.1 uncultured Rickettsiales bacterium
GTCGTCATCACCCGCGCTGTCGTCGTCGTTTGCATCGCAAGACGGCAGGGCGACTGCAAGTAGGCAGGCAAACAGCAGGACCCAGAATTGCCGAGATTTCATAGCAGCCTCCATGCAGTCAGGGTAACGGATCCGGTTTTACCCGTCGACGAGTCGGTCTCAGGCGGAATGCACCATATGGAGCCGATCTTGGTTCCTACAAATCACCCACAACACCGCGCCAGGCTGTTCGCATGCCCCTGGCCCAAGGCGAGGTTGGGAGGCTATGCGCCAGAGATGAAACAGGTGGACTCACGCCGGCAAGAGAGTCAGCGGAGCCATCCCAACAGCCAGGCCCAAACACTCCGGCGAGATCCTGGTGCAACGTCTGCAACGACCACCTCTTGCAGGCCCGCCAGGTACTGCGCACCATCGGGCAGGCCGTCCAGCGGATGTATGTACCGCGCCCTGTAGGACACCTCACTTCCGGGTGACTCGCTCAAGTACACCTCGAGCAGGCCGTTTTCTTCGAGGTCCGAGCGATACATGTAGCAGTCGCCTTCTGGCTCTTCTCCACGAGTCACCAATTCCAGGCGGAAGCGAATGTTTGAATTGGCCACAAGGCCGCTCCTGGCAGAGACAAGCTGAAGCAGGACTGCTTCCACGGTTGCCTCGGTCGCCGAGGCTTCTACGTCCAGGATGCGGACGTGGGCAATCACATCTGAATCCGAGAGGTAGGAATGTGCCATTTCTGCTGTCATTGCCATGGCTGACCAAAGCATAGCGACCTGAGAGGAGCAGGAGAGGAACGGGGAGCAGGACTGCCTGTGCACGGCGACTGACCGTGGCTCGGTCGCTCCTGGCCAAAGCTGGGGGGAATACGCCAATCAGCGAGTGCTGCTCCTGGCGTGTTTCTCCTCCTGACGGACGAGGGCCAGCGTCCTCCAAGACGGAGGCATTACAGCCCCATCGCGATGGCAACCTGATTGCCGCGGCAGTCGCTTCACAAGTGTCTGCGACGACCCATGTTGAATGAACGAGTGGGGATTCTCCCCTCTCGATAAAGGCAAACCAGCGGCGACGCTGGGACGCAAAGCCACGGGTCTCCAGGAGACAGCCGGGCTACCGAAGGAGGAAGTGATGAATCTCTGTACAACGACCCGGTATCCCCTTTTCTCTGTGCTCTTCGCCACCGCGCTGCTCACTTCGGGCTGCGCCGATCTAGGTTCTTTGTTCTCCCTGGACCTGCCCAGTTCCACCGCTGAGCCTGCCGAGACGGAAGAGGCCAACGACGAGGCCGACGACGGAGGTGCCTCTTGCGAAGACAGCGACGGTGGTCTCAATTCGATGGTAGCCGGCTCGACTACGGGCAACGACGAGGTCACCGGAGAGTTCGGAACCTACTTCGACTCATGCAGTGACGAGGTGGGCGTGCAGGGCGAGGAGTCAGGCTCCTGGGTGGTAGAGAAGCATTGCAGTGAGCTCGGTGACTACGTCCACACTCAGTGGAACCCCTGCGCCTTCGGTTGTCTCGAAGGTGAGTGCCGAAGCGAGCCCGAGATTGACCCTGAGCCCGAGCCCGTCGATGAGGCTGCCGATGGCTCCGGCGAAGACACCACTGATGAGAATGACGACAGCAACATATCCGTCTTCTCGATCTGGAATATGGCGGGAGTGCCTGGAACCAACCAGGTTCAGATTTCCGATGCTGTGACTGAAGGGAGCCCAGTCGTTTTCCGTATCCAACGTAGTGGCAACACTTCGGTGGGCAATTCGGTGCGATTCTTCACGGGTACCAGTGGCATCAGCTCCAACCCGCTGATCGGCCAGGCGGTGTCTTCAGAGAACTGCACCTCGGGCGGCGGATGCCTCGACTACGAAAGCCGGGACGAGTTCGTCTTCTTCGCGCCGGGCGAGACCATGAAAACCATCTACATCGACACCTACGTAGACAGTACTGATGAGCTGACCGAGTACTTCAGAGGCTTTCTTCGCGAAATCGATCCCAACACCTCGGTAGGCCTGAATGAACTTCCAAACGGCTTGTTGTCGTGCCAGCTATGCATGGCCACGGCCTACATCAATGACGATGAGGCGCCCGCGGACGAAACCGACTTCAGCGCGGAAGACTGCAGCGCCGAAGAGGAATCGTCAGTGGACTACTGCATCCAGTGTGTCGAGGAGGATGGCATCCCCATCTGGAACGCCGCGGGGCAGTACTACGAAGGTTGTGACAAGGGTGAGTGGCGTTCCGAGTACACCGCCGATGAGAATTACACCATCGAAGGGTACGAGTGGATCCACGAAGAAAACGGCGACGAGTAAGACGCGCCTTGCCTGAGGCCTGGTCGATTCTGAGGGGGGGGGCCATTCAGGGAACCAGGTGTCGCCGAGCGCTGCAGACAGTCAAAGGCTCTACTGGCAGACCTCGACCTGGCGCTGGGGGTGCTGGGTGAGGCAAAACCCAGCACCCCCAGGGACCCGCGACATTCGGAGCCTCGTCGGAGTCAACCGTCCAGATTCTCTACTGGAGGGGGCTCATCGAATTCCACCACGTTGCCGTCTGGGTCCCGAACAAAGATGGCGAGGGTGCCATCCGGGAAGCTGATCGGCCCCTCGGTGATGGGGTACCCGGCACCGGCGAGCAAGGCCGCCATCTGCTCCACATCGTCCACGAACAGTGCGATGTGTGTGTAGCCGGGATGTTTGACCGGTATGTCCATCAGGACATTGGTCTGCGATTCGGCGTCCGCGTTGAGGACCAGGTTGATACAGGCGCCGGAAGGGTGATTCATGATGGCCACAGGCTCGGGCCCTACCGGTCCAACTACAAAATCAAAGCCAATCAACTCGTAGAACTTTCGGGACGCCTCCAACTCGTGAACACGGATGCCAGCATGAGCGATGCCCGCGAGGTTTGGTTTGTAAGACATGCCTATCTCAAGTCTGCGAATCGGCGGCCTGGACACCTGAGTGTCAGCTAACCCAATTGTACCGGCAGGATGGACGTGAGGAAAACCACTTTGGGGGCTATGCGCCAAGTGGCGGGGCTCGAGATCAGCTCCAGCGGAGCCTGAAACCGACCGGATGGATACGACCGGAGGTAGCAAAGTGGCCGTAGTCTCGCTAAACATCCAGCGTGACCACCACCGACCCTGGGATTGACCGCAACTGGCTGCTGCTGTTTGGCGCCTGGCTGATCTCCACCCTCGCCGCGCTAGCGAGCTTGTTCTTCAGCGAGGTGATGGAGTTCGCGCCCTGCTCGTTGTGCTGGTACCAGCGGATCTTCATGTACCCGCTGGTGATCGTCCTGGCCGTCGGTCTGTTTCCGGTCGATCGTGGCGCCGTGCGGTTCGGGCTGCCCCTCTCGATCGGAGGCTGGCTTGTCGCCGCGTATCACCTGCTCCTGTACGAGGGCGTCGTCCCCGAGAGCGCCTCGCCGTGCCGCCAGGGGGTCTCGTGTAAGGAGGAGTACATCGAGGTGCTCGGCTTTCTGTCTATCCCCGCCCTGTCGCTCCTGGCGTTCACCGCTGTGGTTGGGCTGTTGCTGGTACTGCAAAGGAGACTGAGAACATGAAGAAGAAGACCGTGGTTATCGCCACCGTGATCACCCTGCTCGTCGGGTTCGCGTTCGCCGCGAACTGGTACCGAGGGACCGAGGCCGAGCGCGTCGAGACCATCGCAGACGAGAGCACGACCGTGCTGGTCCCCGACCACGCCATGACCCTGGGGCCCGAGGAT
>CAZBDA010000252.1:0-3621 GCA_964490445.1 uncultured Rickettsiales bacterium
AACCGCGTCCTGGCGGAGCCTGAGGTTCGACAGGCCATTGCCACTAGTGCCAAGAGCGAAGCGCGCGGGGAACACGCAGTCGAGAAGCGTGCGCGAAAAATTCTCGACCGCATGGGCGCCGACTTCCGCTTCGGGGCGATCATGACTCTGCGCCTGATCATTGATGTCATCGCGTCGCGTATTTACAGCGGAGTGGAATTCTCAGTAGAGGATGTCGAGCGGGTCCGCGAGGCGTCGCGTAACGGCACGGTCTTGCTGCTGCCCTCACACCGCAGTCACCTCGATTACCTGCTGCTGTCCTGGTTGCTCTACCACCAGGGGATGATGCCGCCACATATTGCCGCCGGGGTGAATCTTTCGTTCTGGCCTCTCGGTTCGCTGTTTCGGCGCTGCGGAGCCTACTTCATCCGCCGAAGCTTCGAGGGCGACCCCCTGTATCGAAGTCTCGTGAGCCACTACTTGCGTGCGCTTATCGCCGAGGGCTACACCCAGGAGGTCTTTCTCGAAGGCGGGCGTAGTCGAACCGGGAAGATGCTGCCGGGCAAGATTGGCCTGTTGTCGGTCTACGTAGAAGCGATGGCCGACCGCGTGGTGCCCGACATCCAGATGGTGCCTGTCTACATTGCCTACGAGAAGATCGTGGAGGATTACTCACGCGAACTCACGGGAGGTGAGAAACAGTCCGAGACAGCTGGTGGCCTGGTCCGTAGCGCCTCGGTTCTGCGCAGGCGATTCGGCAGGGTGTACGCAAAAACCAACGAGCCCATTTCGCTCAAAGAGTCGCTGGAAGTGCTCGATCGACCCTTTCGTGAGCTCGAAGAGCACGAGCGCAAGGCATTTCTCAAACGCCTGGTTCAACATCTCAGCGCTGAGATCCAGGATGTGACGGTAGTGACCCCCTCGGCAGTGGCAGCCAGCGTGCTGCTGACCAATGAGCGACGGGGGATCAGCCGGCAGTTGTTCCACGAGCGCTGCCGCATGTTCACCCGTTGGCTGGAGAGTCGCTATGCGCACTTTTCGGACTCGTGGCACTTCCCCGAAGACGCCCTGGACGAGGCCGTCGAGATGTTCCATGAAGGCGACCTGGTCGAGATAGTTCCTGACGCTGCCGGTTTCGCTTCGGCAGCTTCGCGAGACGTCATTGCCGTGAGCCGGGATGTGCGACACCGCCTCGCGCTGGACTATCCCCACAACGGCATCCTGTTCCATTTTGTTCCTGCGGCCTTTGTGTGCACCGCCTTGCAGGTGGGGACTGGTCAGCACCAGCCTCTCAACAGAGTGCAGCGGCGTTTCGACTTCCTCGTCGACCTGTTCCAGCAGGAATTTGTGTTCCACCCGGATGTGCCCTCGGAGCACCTTGTTTCCAACGCTTGCGTGCGGCTCGCGGAGCAGGGGGTGATCGAGTTGCTAGGACCCGATGACCAGGAGGAACTGCAGTCTGAGGACGCCGAGAGTTGGGTCGGCAGCGGCCTCTCGGTACGCATTGAAGGCAAGTCTGTTCGGCTACTCGATCGTGGCAAAGCCTCCCTCTTTATTGCCACGATCCGGAGCATTCTCGAGGCCTACTACGTGGTGTTGCGTGTCTGCACTGTGCTGCGGACTGGACCCCTTACCGAGCACGAACTGGTGCAGGCAAGTATGAACCTCGGCACCCGTATGTTCCTTACCGAGGATGTCACCCGCCCCGAGGCTGTCAGCAAGGTCAACCTCACCAACGCCGTCCGCCACTTTCGCGCCAAAGGAGTGTTCAAGCCGGCTGACGGCGGCGTTGCTGCTGATGCCCTGCTCGTGCTCGACGAAAGGATCCGGGAACGCTACCTCGCGCCAATTCGGCGCCTGTTCCTCTCGGAGTGGCAGAGTTCGGGACGCGACGAGTCATGACGGCCGGAAAGAAAACTCGTAGGGGCGTGCGCAAGGTTGCCCTGGTTTGCGGTGGCGGGGGACTCACGGGGGGTGTCTTTGAAGTCGGCGCCTTACGTGCCCTCGACAAGGCACTCGGAGGCGGGGTGATCGCTGCTCTCGATTGCTACGTGGGGGCTTCGGCGGGCTCACTGGTGGCAACCTTGATGGCTGCTGGAGCCAGTCCTGACGACATGCACGATGTGCTGGTGCGTGGCGGCGGCAAGTACAAGCTGCCGGTTCTCAAGCGGGGGTCGATTTACGGAATTGATGTGGGCTCCTGGCTTGCTGCTGCCGCACGACTTCCCGTGCGCATGAGCACGGGCTTTCTGCTCAGCTTGTTGCCAGGGGATTCCAGCCGTCCCGCCGACGCGCTGTTCGAGGCCTTTGGTTGTCTCCCGTCAGGAGTCTTCAGCAACGATCCCCTGGCCAGCTACGTAACCGAAGCACTTGCCAGCCTGGGCTATGCAGATAGCTTCGATGCTCTGCCTCGAAGCCTCTATGTCACTGCGGTGAACGTAGATACCAGCAAACGTGTCGTGTTCGGCGAGCAGGGAATTCGGGGTCTGCCGATCTCGCAGGCTGTGCAGGCATCCTCGGCGTTGCCGCTGTTGTTCCGACCGGTGCGGATTGACGGACAGGAGTTTGTCGACGGGGGAGTCGAGCGAAATCTGCCCGTCGACGTTGCCGTGCGCCACGGAGCTGGCCTGGTCATCGCGGTCAACCCCCTGGTGCCGGTGGTCAACGACCCCCGGGAGGGCCGCTCATTGCTCGATGGACAGCGGTACATCAGTGACCGGGGGCTTCCGGCGGTGCTCGACCAGGTGTTTCGCATGTTGGTTCGCTCGCAGGTGCTCTACGGTTTGCAGGCGATGCGAGACCAGTACCCGGAAGTGGACATCGTCCTGCTGGAACCAGAAGCTGATGACTGGACGATGTTCAACTATCACCCGATGCGTTACAGCGTACGCAAGCAATTGGCGGATCACGCCTACTCGATGACCGCTGCTCGCCTGGTGCGGGATTCTGGAGACCTCGAGGATGTGTTCGCCCGCCACGGCATGGACTTCCAGGTTTCCCGCCTGGACCGTGAGTCGCGCCGCTCACGAAGTGGTGGGAATGTTCGCTGGGCCCTGCGGAAGTTGGGGAACCTGCCGTTTCTTCGCGAATTCGGCAGCGACAGTCACACAGCCGATCCGTTCCGCTGATTAACCGGCGGGTGCCGCTTCCACGGGCATCGGCACAATCCCTACTCGTACGCCAGGGAGCTCGGAGTCTGCCTCGGCGCTCTCGTAGCGAACCTCCTGGGTGCGGCCTACCGCCTGCACAGTTCGCTCGAGTTGACGCACCATCGTCTCCGTCTCGGCTGTGGCAGAGTCAAGGTCGAGCACCACCGCCTGCAGCTGCCTGGTCTGCGAGATCCGCTGCTCGGTACGAAGTGCCCGGACAGCCCGAAGAATGCCGCCGACGATGGCCATCTCGGGGACGTCGTCCGTTCGGTCATCGCGGTAGCTGGGCCAGGTCGTGATGTGCAACGAGACCGTCTCCTCGTAGGGCTGGTAGATGCGTTGGTAGAGCTCTTCCGTGACGAAGGGAAGAATGGGTGCATACAGCGAGAGTAGCACTCGCAGGGCCTCCCACAGGGTTGCCCGAGCCGAGTCCCGGGCGCTCTCGTCGTAGCGCTCGGGGTTCCAGAAGCGGTCCTTGACCATCTCCAGGTAG
>CAZBDA010000253.1:0-3557 GCA_964490445.1 uncultured Rickettsiales bacterium
TTCGGTTAGCAATCTTGCGAAGCTCGCCCTTGATTGCATTCCAGCTTGATCGATCTACCACGAGAGAACACCTTCTTTTAGCTTTGGCTTTGTCGGCGGAGTCAGGCCCACGAAGGCCTCGGGGTTCACCAGATCGATCGATGTCTGGGATCCGCCGCTCTTATCGAAGGTGAAATTCACAGACTCAACGATTAGGCCTTTTTTGCTTAGACGCAAAAGCGAATCGTTAGCGATAACCGTCTTTCCTGGCTCCCAAAGTTGCCCCGGCGCAGACTCCCAGCCCTGCACCGTATAGCTGACGCGCTCGCTTTGGCCTGCCCTCGTGTTTCTCGTCCACTCTGCCGCACGCCGCAGAGTGCCGGTTGTGCTCGCCCCGTCTTGAATAAACACCAGCGGCCTATACCTGAGTACGCGCGGGTCCTTGGCTGACTGCTTGCCCTCGCGCGCGGCGTCGCCAAGCACAGTGGAGCTCCCCTGTTTCTGGCCAAACGCGATATACAGATCGTGCCGCTGTCTGTGGTCGCTCCTGCGCGTGCCGCTTTTGATCTTGGCGCCGCCACGATCCAGAACAATTGCGCCGGCTGTCAGCAGCCCCGGCGGTCTGCCGATCTCAAGCTTGCCGTCTGGTGTGGTCCTGAGCAAAACTCCGAGCTTCTGCGCTAGCCTGCCCAAGCAATCACCAGGGGACTCGCCAATCTCGACAGAGTGTCTAGCGATCGGCGCCAGCACGAGCGGATCCACATTGGCTGAGAGTATAGGAACGATCCCGTATGGCTTGCAGATCTGCGCGGCGATCGTCAGGAGCGTTTTGTGTTGCCAGCTCGAAGGGTCCGGGACTACTGACGAATCTACCAGATCGCCGCTCTTGCTCCTGCCTTGCACTGAGAATCCGTGCGACGTTGCGCCGCCCTGACCGCCTGCGGAGTAGGACCATTCCGCAACGTCTACATGCCCGGTTATGACCTTTTGCGCACCAATGGACAGTATGCACCTGTCTCCCTCTTTTATGGGGTAATCCCTTCTGGTGTTTATATCTACATACCCAAGCGAAAAGGTATCAGCCAGTGATGTGATCGATCTGGTAATGCTCACCCTTGTCCATTCTGACAAG
Source organism: uncultured Rickettsiales bacterium (assembly GCA_964490445.1). GTDB lineage: Bacteria > Myxococcota_A > UBA796 > UBA9615 > UBA9615 > UBA6601. The sequence goes on from CAZBDA010000253.1 coordinate 1,112, forward strand.
CGGCGGCCATTGACCGAAAGGCTAACCTTAGGGTTAACCACCAGTCACCTCTAGCGTTCGCGGCGGGACGAACATGGGGTCGATCACGTTGTTTCTGTCAACGATCTCAAGATTGCGATCGTTGTCTCCGTATATTTGATAGGCAACCACAAGCGCGGGCAGTGCCTTGTGTGTGGTGTATGTCGTGAGCTGCGGCAGATCCTGCGCGACGCCTGCGAGGTATTCCACCACATTCGCCTTGAGTTGTCTGATCTGGCTATACATCTGATCATCAAGATCAGGATCGATCGTTATCTGATCAAAGAAACCTAAGAATTCAGACTTGAACAGGTTAACCTCATCTGTGCTACTGAATGACATATCAGTAACGGCTGCGGCTGCGCCTGAAACAAAAGATATTCTGTTCGCTAACCACCACTGGATCGAATTGTCACGCTCTAGCAGAGATTCAGGAGTGGACAGTCTGGGCTGTGAAGGTCTGGGCTGACCGAATATCTCGCGCATGGCTTGCGTGAACGTGCTCTGCGCTCGCCTGTTTCTGCTGGGCAGATCGTCGACAGAAGATGCCACACCAGCGATTATCCCGATCGCTGTCCCTGTCATCGACGTGATCATATCATCAGGCTTTCTTAGCAGCGCTGACGCCTGATCTGCGAACCCTGTCACGGCTGATCCGAATGACTCGGTAAGATTCATCGCCGCCTGAATCTTGACCTCGACTACACGCATAGCAGCAGTTGCCAGGCCGATTGTTCCGATGATCTGCTTTACAAATGTGCCCACCTTGAAGCGCCTTTTGTATGATGCAATCAGGGCTAAATTCACTAACCCCACCTGATTGAGCAGATCTAAACTGGCATCACGGATTAGCGGGAACGCTTGATCCTTGGTGACTACCAGCCTGAATCTGAATTCGCACTTGCCGCCGCTCGTCCTGCTATTTGTTAGCTTGTACCTGCCGGCAAGGGCACACCTAAACGTACCGCGGTACGGGTGCTCAAATTTGTGAGTTTTGGGCTTCCTTAGGATCTCGATGAAATCATCCATATCCACAAGGTAATCCTCACCCACAAAAACAGCAGTCACGTCGAACGCTTCCTGACCTTCGCTGATTCCCTCGTACACCGGCCTTCCGCTCGTGGCGATATCGTGTATCACTCCATCCGCGCCGCCCTCATCATCCACGTTTTCATATATGAATTTCTTGCCGTCTAGCTTGCCAAACTCCTTCTGATCATCTCGCCAGCCCATTAGTTCAACCCCACCCCGTCCCCGGCGCTGGCGTTCACTTCACCATCATGGTTTGACGCCTTTACGCTGGTAACCTTTACGCGCCCGTCCTCCACGCTAACATTGACATCGATCGCGCTCCTCGCAGCCCCGGCCGCCTTTCTTGCCATTGTGCCGATCCCCCCTATGTCCTTCTGACGGCCGAAGCCTTCGCTGATCAGCGTCGTTTCAGCGCTATCGTGATCCTGTCCTGACATCACCAGTTCAAGCTTCCTCTGTGCGCGCCTCTTTTTCAGGGCGGCAGGCTCCTTCACCTCCCTGCCGGCTGAATCCCTAACCACGCGCCGGCCGCCGGCCTTGAGTTCCGCGGCAAGCCCACTCGCGCCCACTCGCTCTACCTTCGCAGCCTTCCCGAATAGACTGTCAAAGCCGCTTAGCAATTTGTCGCTAAGCTTAAATTGTCGCTCTACGAAAGTTCCAATTGCGAACCCAAGCGCACCCATGGCACCAAGCCAGCCCATGCGGCCTGGGCCTAGCTTTGCAACTAACCCCGCAGCCTTGCCTGCAGCCTTGCCCATTACAGGCCCGAGGCCCCGGAACGCGTCTACCGTTCTTGTCACTCCGACCACGCCCTCACCTATCTTTCCAAAACCCACAGCCGCGACGCCTAGCGCGGCTGCGCCCTTTACTAGGTCTGAGTGATCCTCAGCTAGTTCGCCGCCGATCTTGGCAAGGCTCGTGACCACTGGGATCAGCGTGTCAGCCAGCGGCGTGATGGCTTCACCGATCGTCAACTTGGCATCGTCCATCTTCGACTTAAGCAGCTTTAGACGGTGTGCGCGCGTCTTACTGATCGTCTTCTCTGCCTTTTCGGTTTCGCCTGTCCGCTTCGCTTGCGCCTTCCTTGCCTCGTCTAACTTGTCGAGGTTAGCGATTAGGCCCTGCACGCCTTTTCTCGCCCGCTCGCCTCCAAACAGCTTAGCCAGGTCGGTTTCATCGAGGCCCTTGAACTGCGCCGCGAAGTCCAGGGAGCCCATATCCCTGAGGGCCTTGGAGTCGATGCGCAGCGCCGCCCGCTTAGTCGTGCCGAGTTTGCGACCAGCCTTCTTGTCTGCCCTCCTATCCTCACGCCTCCGCTCACGATTCAGCCGCTTGAGCGCACCGGTCGCCGCCTTCGTTGGCTTGACCGTAGCGCTGAGAAAAGCGGCGGCCTGCG
>CAZBDA010000254.1:0-3545 GCA_964490445.1 uncultured Rickettsiales bacterium
AAAGAGAAACGCAGAAGGTTCCAACATTGCCCGCCAGGAGTGGGAACACTATGTGGAGGAGCAGCTGAAAGCTGGTGCCGGGGCTTTGCACAGGTTCACCAAGCAGCAAGATTTGGTGACAGAGGAGGCTCTATGCATGAAGGCCAGTCCTGACTGCAAGGATGGAGCCCCCCATGTGCTATCAGCTTCTCTCCATGACACTCTTGGATGTGACAAGGAGGAGTGGGAAAAGATCTGGCTTGTCCATGCCAGCGCTGCAAGGGCTCCGTGGAGGGACAACTTTGATCCCAATGCAGCCTTTGTCTCCACCTTGCCAAAGATCACAGTTCCCTGCCTCAGAGCTGCTGCTGCTACCTTCAAGAGGAGGACTGGGCTTGGGGGTGACTCCACGCATCCGAGAGCAGCTGGCTGGCTATCTGATGAGGTCCTGCAGGGATGGGCTGACCTCATGATGGCCTTGGAAGCCATTGGAATATGGCCCAGCCTCATCTCCATCATCCTCATGGCCCAGATCCCCAAGGCAGGAGGAGGAAAAAGACCTGTGGGGCTGCTCCCTGGCTTTGTGAGACTATGGGAGAGGACCAGAAAGCCTGTGGTTGAGCAGTGGAGGAGGAAGGTTGAGAGGAGCTACAACTGGGCAGCCAAAGGCAGGTCTCCGCAGGCGGCGGTATGGAGACAAGCCTTGAAGGCTGAAGCTGCGGCGGCAAGAGGGCTGGAGTCTGCTGCCACTCTGCTTGACTTGGTCAAGGCGTTCGAGATGGTGAAGCTCGAACTTGTGTGGATGAGGGGCTTGGAACTTGGTTTTCCAGCCTTGATCCTCAGGCTCATGCTCGAGACCTTTGCATTCACAAGGAGGCTCCTCTTGTGTGGTGCTGTCTCTGACCCTGTGGACACACTCTCTGCAGTTCTGGCTGGGGGAGGTTTTGCCACGGATGCCATGTTCATTGTCCTCATCAAGCCATGTGACACTTTGGTGTATGAGATCTCCTCTGCTGACCTATGCCTCTTTGTCGATGATGTGACCATCCATGTGGTGGGTTCACAGTTGCAGGTCAAGGAGGATCTCATTGAGGCTGTGGACAGGTGCATCGAGCTGCTGGAGGATGACATGGGGCTGAAGGTTTCCAGAGGGCTCATTGATGGCAAGGTCGATGGCAAGGCAAAGACCTTCACTGTTGCTTCGTCGAAGCCTCTGGCTGAGAAATTGAAGACTGGCATGCTCAAGTTTGGCATCTCTGTCAAGAACAAGGGCAAGATGTTGGGCATTGATTTTTCCTGTGGAAAGAAGATCACCAGGAGTTGCCAGAAGGAGAGGATCGACAAGGTGATTGCCAGGAAAGGCAAGTACAAGCAGCTTGGCAAGAAGGCTGCTGCGTATGTTGCCAAGACTGGGGCAAAGCCAGCCTTCACCTACGGCTCTGGGGTGACTGGCTCCACAGACACCACCATCAAGAAGGCCAGAGGTTTCTCTTGCGCCATATTTGGTGAAATGAGGGGCAGATCTGCCTTTGCCAGAATGCAGCTTGCTGGCTTCGATCCTGGGACCGACCTTGCTGTCAGTCCCATTGTTGATTGGGCCATGGCTGTCTGGGATGGACTGGTGCGCGCCGATGATCTGCAGGTTGCCTGGAGGAGTGCGCAGGTGGAGGTTGGGCTGGCTGCCAGACCTTTTGCCAAGGTAGTGGGACCTGCAGGAGCTATGATGGCCTCATGCATGAGGTTGGGCTGGAGGACGCCAGCCTATGACCATTTCATGCTCCCTTGTGGCCTCCTCATCGACATGAACAAGGTCTGCCCTGTGCAAGTTGGCTTGCATGCCAAAGACAGGCTGAGGAGGATTGAGGCCGCTGGATCTGAGCTTGCCAAACGTATTGGTGGCCCTCCAGACCTTGAACCTCTCTCTGACTACCTTTCCTCTGCCAGCATTAGGGGATCTTGTGCTGCAAGCTCCCTGAGGTCACTGGGAGAGGGTGGCTGGTGGACACAGCAAAGGCTCTATGAAGAAGGAAGGGCTGATGACTTCCTATGCAAGGCATGCGGTGACAGAAAAGGGCTTGGCCCTCCACCAGGCACCTTGCATCACAGGATGTGTGCATGTGTTGCCACAGATGAGCTTAGAGGAACATTCAAGTCTCCGGACTTGTTGGCCAGGGCTCAGAGCGCACTACATGGTTGCCAGCCTCTCTTCCAGCATGGCATTCCAGTGCTGCTCGACAAGGGTCCTCCTCCAGTTCCTCTGGTTCGATGCTGTGGAGGTGTGCAGCCCCCTCCAGGTTTTTCCTTCACTGGGAAAGCCTTCGCTGATGGAGCTCTGCGCTGCAGGATGCCCAAAGCTGCCAGAAGGGCTGGATGGGCTGCCACTCTGGTGGATGACAATGGTGATGTCACTGCTGGGTTCTATGGGCCTTGTGGGGACCACTTCCCTACGGCCTTCAGAGCAGAACTCACTGCAGTCATCCACCTCCTCAACATGGCCATTCCACCCATCTCGGTGTGGATAGATAACCAAGAGGTCCTCGATGGATGGAGGAAGGGACCTGCTTGGTGCTGCTCCTCTGCCAGATCTGCTGCTGACCTGTGGAGGCAGTTCTGGATGAAGGTCGACGACATTGGCATGGATGGCATCAGTCTCATCAAGACCAAGGGACATGCCACAGAAGTCGATGTTGAGTTGGGTCGTAGCACCCCCTTTGAGAGGAAGGCCAATGACAATGCTGACCACTTTGCTGGCAGAGGGGTTGATGTTGCACTGGCTCAGGCCCCCAATGAGTCCCTGGTGCAGAATCACAAGGAAGCCACCTTGTGGTACAAGTGGCTCACACTCCTATGTGCCCACTGGCCTGCTGACAAGGTAGAGAAACCTTTGGCCAGCTCCCAGGCCAGAGCTGTGGCAGTTGCCAAGCCTCGCGGCAGGCCCAAGGCGCAGCCACAAGAGCAGAAAGGCCTTTCCAGGCACAGAGTTGCGGCGAAGAACAGCCCCTCTGCTCTATATGGGCCCTCCCCAGCGCCTCTGATCCAGATGGCCGAGATTTGCAGGCTCCAGAACCTCCACGACTCGCACCACTTCAGGATCACTGGCGATCTGGTATGGTGCAATGCCTGTGGTCACTATGGGCACAAGAAGTTCCAGATGCTCAAACTTCAATGCCTTGGTGGAGGTGATGAGCCAGGACATGCCAGGAGAGGACAGCTTACTGCACTGAGGATTGGGAAACACCCACTCACTATGAAAATGATTGGGGATGTTCATGGCAGTGATTGTAGTAGGCCTATTGCCCCCTCCCCCTCCAGTTCTGGCTCCGCAACTTGCATTGGCGACGCTGCACATCGCATTCGTTTGTTGCATGGCCTTGGCCTTTTGCAGTCTGCCTTTAATAAGGCAAGACTGAGAGCCTTGGCACCAGGTTTTGCCCGGCTGATGATGTAGACAGTCTACATTGTCAGCCGAGCTCCTTAGCTTACAGTTGCGACAAAAGTGCATTTTGGTGTACTGCGCCCTGTCTAAAGCTTTGTCGAAACGAAAAATATTATTATTATTATTATTA
>CAZBDA010000255.1:0-3365 GCA_964490445.1 uncultured Rickettsiales bacterium
TTGTTTTTCCTTATAAAAAATATAATAACATACAACAAGGATCATAACATTGGAAACTATAGAGAACTCTATAGACATATCACCTCTTTTAACTCTTAATAATCTCTTAAATATTAAGGTTAAACAGGAATCTAAAGCAGATTTCCTAACATTTGTTCGCCAAATGGCTCCAAAGCTTGTTTCTGATTGGAAGATGGGTAGACATATAGAGGTTATTAGTGAAAAATTACGACAATTAGAAGCTGGAGAGATAAAAAGACTCATGGTTTTTCTACCACCCAGGTCTTCTAAGTCTGTAATCTGTTCTAAATTGTTTCCTGCATGGTATATTGGAAGGAATCCAGAACATGAGATACTTACTGTTTCCCATAGTGACCAGCTTTCAAGTGATTTTGGTCGTTCTGTCAGAGATTTGGTCAATGAAGAAGATTTTCAGAATGTTTTCAAAGGAGTGTCCTTACGTACAGATGTACGAGCAGCAGGTAAATGGAAGACAAATGTGGGAGGAACCTACTATGCTGCTGGAGTACGATCCCAGATTGCAGGAAGAGGTGCACACATTGCGATCCTTGATGATGTCATGTCAGAAGAGGATTCATATTCTGAAGCAGGCAGAAGATACGTTAAGGAATGGTATCCAGCAGGACTAAGAACACGTATTATGCCCAATGGTTCCATATTAATAATAAATACAAGGTATCATTATGATGATCTTTGTGGATGGTTACTAAAACAACAAGAAAATGTAGGAGATTATGCTGTAACTCCTTGGGATGTAGTAAGAATACCAGCATGGCTTGACGAAAATGCAGCAGAATTACTTAATTTACCTATAGGTTCTAGTTATTTTCCAGAATGGAAGCCAGAAGAAGTATTAAAAGTAGATGAATCAGAAATAAAAGCATCAAATGGTGCACGATATTGGAATGCATTGTATATGCAGGACCCAACTCCTGATGAAGGTGGTTTAATTAAAAAGAAATGGATACGTTGGTGGGAATATGATGAACCACCTCCATGTGATTTTATAATACAAACATATGATACAGCATTTTCTACTAAGACAACAGCAGATTATAGTGTCATACAAACATGGGGTATATTCTCCATGTATGATCAGGATGAAGATGGGTATGAAAATTATCAATCCAATTTACTTTTATTAGGAAATATAAAAGGTAGATTTGAATATCCAGAATTAAGACGTATGGCTCAATTATTGTACCATGAACATAAACCTGATGTTTGTATGATAGAAAAGAAAGCATCAGGACAATCATTAATACAAGATATGCGTAGATCTGGTGTACCTGTATTAGAATATTTACCAGATAAAGATAAAGTATCCAGAGTATATGCAGCATCTCCTATGATGGAATCAGGTCGTGTATGGATACCAAAAAATAAGAAGTGGTCAGAAGATTTACTGGAAGAAATGTTAAGGTTTCCCAATGCTGCACATGATGATCAGGTAGATGCTATGACCATGGCAATACATTATATGAAAGAGTCTTGGCATCTATCACATCCAGAAGATCCTGATTGGGAAGATGAACCTAGAAAGAAAAAGGTTGCATACTGGAGAACTTAGTGGTATAATAGATAGTATATAGGGGAAATTCAATATAATGGCTGATGGTTTACGTTCACTTAAATATGGTATTGGTGATCAAACAACTTCAAATCTTACAAAACAGGATTTGAAGAACATGGGATTACTTTCAGCACAAATGCTTCCTATGTCTGATATAGCAAGAGAAACTGGACTATCAAGTATAGAACCTACTATCTATCAGGATCTAAAAAATAAAAGATACATGGATGCATTATTAAAAGGTATTAGTACTGCAGGAGATGTTGGTACAGGTACAGGAGCTGTAATGATGGCTACAGGAGCTGGTGCACCCATAGGAGCAGCAGTAATAGGTGCAAGTCAATTAGCTAAGTTAGCTGCTAAAATGGCTAGTAAAACTAAAGTACCAGAAATAGCAAAAGATTTAAATACTACAGAAGCAATAACTGGATATATTATTGATCCTGCTAAACTTTCTCGAAATCAATTAATAGCTAAAATAGAAAATAATAAAGAAATAAAAACTAAAACAACTAACTATTTAGATGAACAAGGATATGGTGATACTATTCCAGTTTATAGAATTATTTCTGTACAAGATAAAACAGCAGGACTTCCAGGAAGACAAAAAGTAATAGAAAAAGCAGAAATAGGAAAAGAAAGTTTAATATCAGGATCACTTACTCCAGAAGCTAATTTAAAAACTATAAAATTTTTTCAAGATAAAGGAGCTACGCAACAACAAATAGTTCGTTATGATGTTCCTAGAAATAAGATTAAACTAACTATGGGTAGTATTAAAGATGATATTAAACAAAATGTTAATAAAAAATTAAAACAAAAAGGTTTTGGTCAAGAAAAAATATCTGGTGTTGAAACTATAACTAATCCAAGTAAATCAGCAAAAAATCTTATTGATATGCAAGAAGAAATTATTGCTGATGTTTCTGGATTAAAACAAACTGTTTTAGGAAGTCCACAAGATTTAGTACCTATTGATGTTAATAGAATATTAAGTGGTGAAATAAAAACTTTTAAAGATTTTAAAAAGAATCTTCCTTCCAGTTTTAGTTATGCATCACTAGAAGATTTGGACAAATTATTTAATAAAAAAATATCTTTAGATGAATTTCGTAAAATTTAAAATGCTAAAACAAAAGAAGCTTTTTATAAAATTGTAGATTTTTATGGTATTAAAATAAAGAAAAACCAAGGGGGTATGATCATGCGTGATCCATATAAGAGAGAAGCGAGGTTTATATAATGGCAACAGAACGTAATCCATTTGAACAGATACCAGAAGAAGTATCAAACGTAGTTAATATACCAAAACCTGAAGAAGCTACAATGGCACAACCAACATTTGAAATGGATACAGATGGTGGTGTTATTGTTGATCTTGAAGGTACATCACCAGAAATGGGAGCTGAAGAATCTGTACAAGAATGGTATGGTAATTTAGTTGATACATTAGATGAAGAACAAATAACAACTATAGCAACTGAAGTTATTGATTGTTTTACATCAGATAGAGATTCTCGACAAGAATGGGAGTCTATGTTTGAAAGAGGATTTGATTTATTAGGATTAAAAATACAAGATTCATCAGAACCATTTGAAGGTGCATGTACAGCAGTACATCCTATGTTAATTGAATCTGCTGTTAAATTTCAATCAAAAGCTATACAAGAATTATTTCCACCTTCAGGTCCAGTTAAAGCACATATACTAGGTAAGACTACTCCTGAAAGAGAAGATCAAGCTAATCGTGTACAAGAGTTTATGAACTATC
>CAZBDA010000256.1:0-1851 GCA_964490445.1 uncultured Rickettsiales bacterium
TTGTTGAAGTTTTCGCGTGATGGCGTTAAGGCGTCTGACGTCAAGGTTCGTCGGCACTTGGACTCGTTGAAGTGCTACAATGTACACTTGAATCCACGCTTGTGTAAGCGTTGTGTAGGCAGCTGCGCCGCGAAGGCTAACGAAAAGATCTGCAACTGTTTTGGTCGCCTCTTTCTCGGCTGCTGCTCCTGTCAACTCTGAGGACACAATTGGACGCAAAGTTTTGATGTACTCGTCCTGGTCCGACACAACGTCGTGGTTCGGCTGCATAGTGTACCGTACTCCACAGTTGGTGAACTGTCGTTTGTTGAGCTTGCACTTCCCGAACACCTTCTCGACCTCGGCAACGTAATGGTCGACATTTGGTTCGGTACCTGTCATGTTGACGTCGTCCACATGCTTGGCGGTGAGCAAGTCCTTCTTGATCTCGAACTCGGGATCGTACGATGTTGATCGAAGTCCGACCTGCTTGGTTGTCTTTCGGAGCTTTAGGGAAAAAGCTCTCGGTGCGTCTTTTGTTCCTGTTCCTGGCTTGATGCATTGAAGACAATGAATCGTCTCGTCGAAGTCCTCAAAGCCTGGGAACTGTCTCAAAAGTGTGGCACTTCCGGGAGGAAGTATAAAGCACACCATCCGCTCTTTCTCGCCTGTGGCGTCCGCCAACTCTTTGTAGGTAAAGCCCTTGAGGAAGGCCAAGTCGATGTCAAGCGATGCAATGATCCAATCTGGATGACAAGCTGCTTCGCTCGCAAGGATCCGCTGACTCGATCTTTTGGCTGTGCCTGAGAAAGTGTCCAAGGAAAATGCTTCCAAGTCCATGAAGCCCCTGAGACAAAGTCTCATGCGAATGACTCGCTGCCACTTGTCAGAGGTGTCTCTGATCCACTTCCACTTGGCAACGTATCGTGACGTCATCACGTTTTGGGCATGCTTGAGAAGGCACTTCTTGAAGCACTTGTTTGTGATCCACTTTTTGAGTTCTGTACTTGTAGAACTGGCAACCTCCGTTGCATGGGCTAATAGTTCTCTCTTGTTAAGGAGATCATCTTCTTTGACCACGACTGCTCTTTTGGTGTTTGCTGAGATGTAAACTCGCATAGTGGCCAAATCACCTTGTTGAAACCGTTGGTGTTGATCTTCGCTGAGAACTACGGGTGCCATATCAGTGGTGAAGCACAACTCGGCATACTCCCCAATCTCGTCTGTGTCGACGTCCGGTTCTCCATAACCTTCGTTGGTGAGGTAGATCTCGTTCTCCAACGCGCTGGGGATTTGGATCTCAAGGCTCTCTTCCTCAGTCCAAAATAGTACTGAATTTTCGGGCATTGTGTGCACAGGCTGAGGGGGCACGTTTCCGCGCATCTCCTCGTAACGGGAAACCCCATCCGTCACATCCGGGATTGCTTGATCACTCATAAGCTCGGCATAGAAACTCTCGATGATGAGCTCGTCGGCGTCTAGTTCTTCGGTTTCCTCTGGAATTGTGGGCAAGTCGCCGCCAATGTTTAATGGTGTCGGTGGTCCCGCCGAAGGTGGCGTAGTTGTTGATCCTGCGGGATCAGGGGGCGGCCGATCGGGCATTAGTTCCTGAGCAATCTCCATATTGTCCTCCAGGAAACTCTTGCATCCACTTTTCACTAGACATTGAATGATACGTGATTTTCCACTGTGTGTGATGTAGTTGATGTCCAAAGCTGTGTCTTTGGTCTCGTAGTAGTGAAAGTCTGGGTCGTTGTCGTTGTTGTAGTAGATCAGCACACTGCAATCTGCATGTTCACATCTGCTGACATTTGCAACGCCCTTGCCAAGTCGTATGGCAAAAACATCACTCACGCGGAAGAAGTTCCGGAT
>CAZBDA010000256.1:1951-3358 GCA_964490445.1 uncultured Rickettsiales bacterium
TTCTTTGCCTCCGTGTTTGCACACAACCTTTCCCCTGTCAGGCTCATTCCTGACCACAGGGCAAGGTCCGTTCCATCCACCATCTTCATCCTTTGTGGCAGTGGGTCGATGGAAGTCGATTAAGTCTCCTGGCTTGTAGAGACGGCTGCCATCAATGGTGGTGTTGGTTTTCAACGCTCGGTTGATTTTGGCAACTGCTGTGGATTGTGTAATGGCCTCGATGCCTGCTTCTCGTATGCGTTGTTCTCGATTACCATCTGTGATCTCTCCACCTTTGGGGAAATCGATGTTCTCAAAGTCTGGTAAGAAGGCTGGTTGTCTTCCAGTGTGGGCATTGTATGGCGATACCCCATTGTAGAACGAGAACGCATTGACCACGAAGATAGCCTCGGCATATAAACGGCAAAAGGGTATTTGATGATTGTGTCGTTTGAGGTCTTCCTCGATCATGTGCATGACGTGTCGAAGCATAGATTGACGCGCTTCTGCTGTTCGTGCATGTTGATCAGGTGCTCGAATCCTCAGCTCGGTGCCAAGATTTTTGAGTTCTTGAATCGTCTTTTGGTTGTTTAGTCCAAGTTCACCATCACTGTACAATACTTGAAATGGACCATGGATTTGGAACCATGACGTACAGTAGGCATTGAGAAGGGTCTCGTGATATCGGTCTGGTACCGGGCATCCACCACTCAAACGGATTGCACGGTCAATGCAGTGAAAACCGATGTTGCGTTTGTAAAACATGAGATCGCATTCTCCTTGTTCATTGAACTTGGTCGGGAGACTCAAAGAGGGCATAATGACGTTTCCTCGTTTTTGCCACGCACGGCATTCTCGGCATGTGTCGATGATTGGTTGAATCATGGCAAGTCTTGTCTCGTCGATACCTGCAGATCGTAGGATATGACTCATCTTAGGATATTTGGCATGCCACCATCGAAGATGAAGTTTCCTCAACTCGCGTTGTACAACCGCGGGATCTGATGATCGCAAGTTCCTTAAGCTGACTTGAATGTTGAAACGTGACCAATCGGGCAATGTAGCTGGACCTGTGCCGGTACTTGTCCATGTGCGTCGTACTCTTTGATGTTGATCTGGACCGCGTCCTGCACGTGGTGCGTCTCCTGCAACACTTGCTGGATCTTCATGTGGACCTGTACTTGAACCGCTCGCTGCTGGGGGCACGCCTCCTTGCTCGCCATAAGCTTCTGGGGGCGCGTCACCGCGCAACTCTCCAGAGCGTTCGGCCTTCACGGTTGCGTCATAACCGCTGATGTCCGCACTCGGGTGATTTGTTGCTGGCGTCCGCGGGTCTCGGGGATGTGCTCCAATGCGAGGTGGTGGTCCACGATGTGCGAATCTGCATTTGCCATCTTGGTAGTTGTGTCCTGGATCTGTGTATCGTGG
>CAZBDA010000257.1:0-3330 GCA_964490445.1 uncultured Rickettsiales bacterium
AAACGCTCTGGTTAGGATCAACCTATGTGCACGTTCGCACGCGTTGTCGCCGGCCTTCACGCTAACTTTCGCGACTTCTTTGGCTTCAATGCAAACTTCTTATGGGGGCAAACTTCTTTGGCTTCAATGCAAACTTCTTTGGCTTCAAAACACATGCGTGCGGTCCGTGGGTGTGACGGTTACGTATTACCTGAGCGGTTGTCACCGCGAATATATTACAGTATTACCTAAGCGGTTGTCACCGCGTAGATTAGACGGATGGGGGGCAACACCTAGAGTTTGGATGTTAATTCATGATCCTTGTTAGGCGGATTCTGCAGATAGCGATCTATACTGCTTCATTTGATCTATAGGCGGCCGCATCAAGTGGCTAGGCCATGGCTATGTCAACTCTCAGATCCCAGATGAGAGCAAACTTCAGGGGCCACGTCTGTACCTGGCAGAGCGATGTCGCGTTCCAGCATGCAGTGCATGTGACAAGAGTGCACACGTAATCACAACACGCACTAGAGCTAAAGCGGTCGTCACCGCGACGTTATACTTCCTTGTGGTGCGATGTCGTGGCATGCACTGAATGCGATTCTCAGATTACCTGCCACTCGACTTGCCCGGCCAAACCATTCATGCCGACGTACATGCGATCAGCTTCCTCGAGCACGTTGCTTGTATGAGTTTAGGGCGCGTACCAATAATAAAAGCGGTCGTCACCGCGTAGATATTACAGTATTACCTAAGCGGTTGTCACCGCGCATATGAAATTTGCAAGGATGCAACATGCAGTTCTCCTTTGCGTGATCCGCATGTCATTCATGAGCTTGCAGCTCTCAGCCTTGGTAAACGTGAGCTTGGAGACCTCGCTATCGGCCACCTTCCTGGCCTCCGCAAGCATTTCGCGGGCGCGCTCAAGCTGCATATCAGACATCCGCAAAGTGTATTGATCTTGACACGATGCGTCGTCGCGAGCTTTGCGGAGTTCTGCGACATGCTGAGTGAGGTCTGATTGAATTTCCAAGGCAACACCAAACGATTTCGTGAACTCTTCCTTATCCTTGATGGCCTTGATGCAACAAAACCGCCAACCACGTCAACACGAACACTTACTCAACTCGGGAAATGTGCAACAGCGGTTGTCACCGCGGTCTCACAGCGGTTGTCACCGCACGATCACAAAAATAAAGGATGCATTAGAACATTGCCTGCTTCTCGGATTTCTTCTTGTCCAACTCCGCCTGCTTGGTCGCTTTCTTGTTAGCTGCGGCTTCAGCCCTCTGGGTGGCTGCAGCATCCCTCCTAGTCGCCCTCGCTGCCTCTCGCTCTTGTTTCTTTATCAATGCGGCGTCTTCTTTTTCTTTCTTCTTTGCTGCCGCCTGCTGTTGCTTCGCCCATAACTTTGCTCTCTTTGCCCTGCTGCCTTCAGACTCAGACTCCGAAGAAGACTCAGACGGGCTGCGTGCCCGCTTCCGCTCCTTGGCATCGTGGAGCTTCTGGGGGGAAGCATAGGGGGTCATATGGGGCCGCAGGTCTTTCCCCATCTTGAGGTTTGCGATATCCTTCTCAACGGACCGCCTTAGCTCGGTCGTGAAGTCCTCCTGGACGGTCCATTTGTAGCATTACTCGCACAGCACGGCGTCCCACTGGCTAGGGCAGTTTTTCTGGATGTTCTCTAACTTGGGTATGCGGTGGTCATTGCATGAAAGGGAGAAGCAATAAAGGCGGTTATCACCGCTCGCGGTTGTCACCGCTTACTGAAATATATGTCATGTTTGCATGCATGCCCATCCACCTGGTTCTTGGTTAGCCCCATAGCCTTGTACATGCTGAGCGGCAGAAACTTGCCAGCAAACTTTTTACCCTCATCATTCACCTTGCTCTCCACAATGTTCCTTATCAACACATTCTCCATATCTTGGCGGGTCTTGCAGTCCTGAAGATCGCGCCAGATCTTCCTCTGGACTTCTGGAGAAAGCTGTTTGAACACCTTCGGGGGCCAGGTTCCAAACATCATTGAGAACTTGGCCCTGTTGCTGTTGCACTTTGAGCACACTGGGAACCTCCATTGTTTGCTGCCTGGTTGGCCTACGGTTACTTCAATTTCAAGGGCGCACTTGACGCAGATTTGCTTCACCGCTTTGTCCGGGCCACATACCTGTGTATGTGCGAACTGTGACATCGCGTTGTGCAGAGCAAGCGTGGCCCATATAATGTAATGTTCACAATGTCCAGGCGGTTTTCACCGCAACGATCATTATATAAATTATATATATATATATAGAGAGAGAGAGAGAGCGAGAGAGAGAGAGATAGTTAATCAGTGGAACGCATTCACTGATCAAGCGGTCATCACCGCAATAATCACTGATCAAGCGGTCATCACCGCAATATATATATATATACATATATATATATATATTGGCAACTGCACGTTGCTATGTGTACTCCACAAGCGTCGGCGAGCTCATCCTTGATGCCAGCTGCCTGCGTGCAGAAGGCAATCGCACTGATACATATAGAGAGAGGATGGCACTACATTTGATCAAAGCGGTTGTCACCGCAACCGTGGATACGTCAGACAAGCATATGATTCTGTGATTGCCGTGTTGTCGTCGCTCTTCGCAAGCGCATCCTTATCTTCTGTGACAGAGATCCCTTCATCGTCATCCGCCGCGGGGACATAAACCTTATCCTCGGTCACCTTGAAGGGCACAAACGCACACGCACACGCACACACACACATGCACACGCACACCAGTGATATACACTGCACTGCGAATTAAGGAAAGCACTGCATAGCGGTCGTCACCGCGCGTCATCAATGGAGTCCACACACGCACACCACAGAACAATCTTATCACCTCGTGATCGATGTCAATGTTGCACCAGGCTTCATGGTCCTTGTCCCAAACAAGTTTGCATGGCGTCCTCTCGAGTGGCGTCTCCTCGGCCGCATCAAGCTGTGTAGGATGTGCAGCTTGCCCAGGCATCTGTGTAGGCTGTGCAGACTGCCCAGTGCATGCGAATGAAAACATTATGCAAAGTTATACCAAAACATGCGGCTGGGCGCTACGCGAGCATGCACCACACAAGCGGTTGTCACCGCAACATGCGTGTTAGCATGCTTCACGGACATGTGTTATATCTTCCGCCTGCTGCGGGGCCAAGGCCTGCTGCGGGGTCAAGGCTGGAGGAGACTGCGCATCGCTAGGCATGTCCTTTATGAACATGCGAAAACGCAGATTACATGCGAGAGTTATGCATACAGGCGGTTGCCACCGCGACGTTGGGCGTGAACTGGCTGAGACTTAGTGCATGCCAAATCTCCGTTGTTGGCGT
>CAZBDA010000258.1:0-3307 GCA_964490445.1 uncultured Rickettsiales bacterium
GCTCCGCTACCATGCAACGAATAAATGTTGGATACACAACAATGATATGACTATGACTTACAATACTTTCTTTACTCTCCATAAAGGTTTTCTAGGACCTGCACGTGGGGGGTTTAGATGAGGGGTTTTTTTTTCGCTGATTTTGCTTATTCGCAAACACATGTTTTTCCGATACTGTTTGCAACAATGTTTGGCATTTCAAATGTTTGAAATGTTGAATTGTTGATGTTTCATAAACTTGAAACTTTAAATTTTGACGTGTTCGCATTTGAAACTTCAACATTTTGAAATTTTGAAAGTTTGAAATTCTGAAATAATGAAATCTGAATTGTTCAAAGCTTGAAGTGTTGATGTTGTTTGTTTAGAAATAATAATTTTTAGAATGCTGAACATAAAAAATCTCAATTTTAAATGTTGGGTTTTGTCATGTCCGCTTTTACTTTGGAAAATTTGAATTTGAGATTTCCGATTTTTCAATTTGGAATTGTGAATGTTCGAAATGTTAAAATGCTGAACTGCTGGATTTTGAAATTTGGAAAGTTTGAAATTCTGAAACCTCATGAAATTAAGCGGAAGCCCCATAGGAAATCTGTCAAGGTCCTTGTGTATCCATGGTGGGCCCTGAAACCTCATGAAATTAGTTGGTGTTTTTGTTGTAGAGGTTTTTCATGAAAACCTCCTCGGGTGTGGGTCGTACCGAGCCCTGGTTCCGCCTGTCGACACAGATCTGGCAGGGGGGCTGGGCAGATGGAGAACCTATTTCAGCAATCACACCGTAGGGGCGGGCGCACCTCATTGCCACCAGTACCATGACGACGCCGTGTATGCTGCAATGCGGCGTCGGGCCACGATGGGCAGCCCGCCAATCCATGGTGGGCTGGGCGGGCGCGGGAACGTGCACGGGCTGGGCACGGCCGTGGCATGTGGCCCCCGCAGCCCTCTGGGGAGAGGGATGCCAGCCCCGCCAGGGACCATAAACGCCCAGCCCCAACCGTGCAGCCCAGGCCGGCAGATGGGCCACGGAGCCCCAGAGCCTGTGCCCCAGGCTGGGATGTCGCAGGGGGCGGGGGGTACGAGGAGAAAGAGGAAGGGGTAGATGGTAGGAGTGGAGATGGGCTCGCGGGTGAGCCCGAGGGGGGGCGGGACGGCAAGAGCGGGGGGCGGCCTGGGCAGGGACATGGCTGTGCGGTTGCGCGCGGGCGGCGGCAATTAAAAACAAATAGGGACACTTCAACAAAAAAAGACAACTCAAAATAAATGGAGACAATTGTAATTTCGTTTTTAATTTAGAAAATGTTAATTTTAGATTTCGGATTTTTCAATTTGGAATTTTGAATGTTCGAAATGCTAAGATGCTGAACTGCTGGATTTTGAAATTTTGAAAGTTTGAATTTCTGAAATAATGAAATTTGAATTGTTCAAAGCTTGATGTGTTGATGTTGTTTGCTTAGAAATAATCAATATTAGAATTGAACATGAATTTCTAAATTTGAAAGTTTGGATTTTTGCAATTTCGTGTTTAATTTCGAAAATTTAAAGTTTATATGTAGAAGTGTTTCAATTTGAACTTTTGAATTTTTGAATTGTTGAGATGTTGACTTTTTGTTTTTCCTACAAGCAGGATTGCGATCAATAAATTCAGTTGCAAGCATTCTTGGGGAAGGCTTGCAGCCACGCCCCAAGATCCCCCTCAACTAGCAAAAAAAGGACTTGGAGAAGGCTTGCAGCCACGCCCCAAGCTCCGCCTTAGCGGCGGCGGCCCACGCCCTAACTGCAACATTGCTTTCTGTCTCTGAGCCAATCATCTGGCGTAGTCAGCCTGGAAGTCCTGATGCATCTATAGTTTGGTGACTTCGTTGGCCACGGGGTGCCTGGGCCGAGGTTGATACGCAAGTAATATGATTCACCATCTCTGCAGCCAGGATTGGGATGGAACTTATACTGCCCCACTAAGCTATCACACAGATCACAACTGACATTGACCCACTCAGCAGCGTCTGGCAAGACATTGGGGCCCCTTGCGTGGGGAGCTGGGGCGGCAATTGGCTCGAGAATTGGAGGGGCAGCAGGCTCAGCAGGAAGATCAGCAAGAGGAGGAGGAGGAGGAGGAGGAGGAGCAGGAGCAGGAGCAGGAGGAAGAGGAGCAGGAGGCTCAGCAAGAGGAGGAGCAGCAGCAGCTGCCCGCCGACGCCGCTTCGGAGGCCTTGCTGCTGCATCCAATCGATGTTTTCTTCGCAGATGCTCGAACTTGCCCAAGCCAGTTCTTCTAGCAAGTTTTTCCTTCACGATAGCATCTTGAATTTCAGCAAACTCTCCCTTGTCATCTGCGTCCAAATCGTGAAACACAGCTTTCACCAAAGGGTCTTTCAGCATCGTTTGGCTCGAGGTGTCGATTTCAAAGTATTTCTTAATTATCAAATCGGTAAACTCGACATTGCCTCCTTCGAAATGTTGGCCGAGCGCTCCAAGAAGTACATATGCAGAGCTGTTCTCATCTACCCCAGCAATATCAAGGAGACGCGCGCATTTCAAAAGATCCATAGGCGATAAACTGTTTTTGTTCATCAGCACGTGCTTCAGCAAAGGTGTGGGCTCGCCCCGCTTCTCCATCACAATTCCGCGATCAGCCTCTCTGGTTGCCACAACCGGAACGACCTGCCATTCCAAGGGATTGGTAACGAAGATCCACTGGAAGGGTTTGCATGGAAAGCTGTAAAGCACCCTGCCCTCCAACGAAGTCACCGACAGCGGCCAGGCCAAGGCAGACCACATCTCGCCACCAAGGCTCGCATATGCCTGTCCAGGCTCAGCGGCGCTTTGCAAAACTACGCCGACACTCGCAAGCTTGGACCACTGGGATTGGACAATGGATGTGCCGTCGGGAAGCAAGTTGCCAAGACAAAGGTTATAAAACGTCCACCACGACCAAGCAGAAGCCGTTCGTTTGTTAGTGTCCTCGGTCAATGATGTCCAAGTCTTGCACGGTTTCAAAATTCTGCTCCAGCATTTCGGCAATTTGTGCCGACATGCGTCGTGCAATTGCCGGATCGCTTTGCACCGTGTGTCGCGGAAGCCACCAACAAAAACCTCTTTGGTGACACGGGCTGCGTGCCTAGAGGACTGTTTTCATGTGAATACGTTGCGCTCATTTCGAGGAGGTTGGCTACCACACCCGGCGCAATTCAATTACGAAATTTTGAAATTTGGAAATTTTGATTTTTTGAAATTTTGAAATTTTGAAGTTTTGAAATTTTGAATGTTTGAGTTTTTGAATGTTTGAAATTTTTAGATTTTGAAATTTTGAAAG
>CAZBDA010000259.1:0-3290 GCA_964490445.1 uncultured Rickettsiales bacterium
CGGGCCTTGCGTCAGGAGCTGGTCAAGCCACTCGCGATTGTCTTCGTTCTGTCTCTCGTAATAGAAGAGCGGCTTGTAGTGACAGTCGCATCGTGACGCCAGCACCTGCAGCGCTGTCGTATGTCCCATTTTATGCCTAAGGCGCAGATACGCATAACACAGGAACACGGACCGATCTTGGCCGTTCCGGCAATACACCAAGAGACAACCGTCGGAGGAAGCCAGCACTTGGTCGATGGCATCGAAGACAGCCTGGTGGCGGGAACGTTGTTGTTTATTGTTAATCGGCCAGTTGGCGTAGTAGATGCCGACATAGCGAGCGTCGTGCACTACCTTATATTCGTGGATGATTTTCAAGTCCTTATCAAACTTGCCTAATGCGCCGAGGGCGTGTGTCACCCCACACCACTGCAGCCAATCATACGACAACACGGCAGATATACTGCCTAGATATAGGCGACCTTTCCAAAGAGCGCGTCCGTCACCTAGCAATGCCGGTGGACGCTTCACGCGCCAGTGAGTCTCACGCTCATACTCTAAGGTCGGCTCCTTGCCGACGCAAAAGCTCCGTATTGCCGTGTTCGTGGACGAACACAAGATGCCTTCGAGCGAATCGAGCGCCGTGTCCATATGGGGCAGCCCTATGTCGAGGACGATTCGGCGCACTCGGTCAAATCCAGGAGCTCCAGCCCCACACGTTCCTGTTATCACCAACGAGGGCCCGGTCTTCACTTCCAGAGACGCCATCAGGTTCTTCCACTTTTCCATTATAGACTCAGGGGTACCGTGCTTCTTAGCCTCCGGCGGCACTGTGCAAGTGCAATTCTCAGGCTCATACCTCACTTGCAGAGTGGTGGAAGCCACCGCCAAGAGACACGCCGCAAGTTCGTGCGAACGCATGCGACCGAGCAACGAACCCTGCGACCCATGCTGGCGCGATAAACCCATCGGCACGTACAGATGCATCAACTCAATCGCCTCCTGCCCGCGGGTGACCTCGTATGCATAGTACACCCGCACGCTGTTGCACTGCTTGACATACACTGCCTCGGTGCCGACGCCATAGGACTGTTCCTTGTGATTGCGCACGACAGGACCGTCCGCGAAGCTCCATCCTTCGTCCAACCACGGTTTCTGAAACTCCATATTGCAAAACAGATCCACAGCTTCTCGCGCGAGTATACGCGCCAGCCAGATCGGAGAGCTTCGGTCGCTAATGCCATCGTTCGCAACAGGGAAAGCTTCCAACACCCAAGGTCGGAATTCATCCAGATAAGGCAAACAAATCAGGCAATCCTGGCTGGACTCGATCGCCACCGTGGAGGTCCCGAGCAAGAGCTCTCTCCAAAAATTAAACACGAATTGATCATCGGGCCTCTCCTCCGTTTGAAGAGTGTCGGCCGATGCAAGTTGAGTCTCCGTCCAAAATCGCTGGCTTCTCTCGGAGCGACGCATGTCCTTTATGAAGCTAGCGGCGCAAGACGGGTTCTGCAGTGCAAAGCTCAACTCCTCACGGTCTTTGAAGAGTTGCATACTAAACGAAGGCTGCTTCTCGACGAGAGGGTCTGGCCACCACCCCCCTTGCATGGACATCACATACCAGCACCCTTTTCGCAGTCGGGCTTTCCACTGGTGAATGTTGAAGAGCTCATGTCCGTCGTGCGGCCTTACGAAGGGCGAGTCGTTCGTCAGCAGCGACCAAGCGAACTTGCTACTCCCTATGAACGGCGGAGGGTCTGTGTCACAATCGAGACTGCTGCCCAAGAGACGTCCCGAAATGACCCCATGCGAGTTTGTTCCAGTACTGAAGTCATTAGTCCAGATGTGCTTTGACAGAGACCTCAACTCCGCATAGAAGAGCTGACGGCGCGCACTGGAGTCCGTGCACCGGTCGTTGCTCTGCTTCGACGACAGACCCAGAGAGAGTCCGCGCCTGTGCAGGTCGCCAGCCTTCGGCAGCGTGATTGAGCCTGTAAGATCGTGCACCAGAGCATACAATCTGTCACGGGCACGCGTATAGTGAATGCCGAGCAACTTTAAGTCTGTCATTAGACCCTGATAGCTTGTGTCTCTCGCCCGCCGCTGCAAGGCGATCAGAAACACGACGTCCGCCGTCATGCCTCTGCATTTGAAGGGACCTGCGAGCTTCAACGCACCGGCCTCTACAAGCGCATCGAAATCGTATACGGCGCCGCCCGCCTTATGAAGACCCAACAGGTCTCGCCATTCAAGGCACATAGGGCGCAAAGCGTACCGTAGAAACGTACTGAGGTCCCTCAAAACAGCCGCCAGGTAGCCAATCACTAGGATTTTGCGTCGCCGCCCGAGAGACGCCAGGACGATTTCCAGGGAAAGCAAGACCAGGAGGACAGCAAAGACGAGGTCGTCTCTGGATATCTCTTCCTCACTATTGACCCCACACAGCTGCCGCGTGTAGTTGAAGAACAACGGAAGCAGCAAAGTGGGCTCCTTCCTCACGGTGCTCACGTCATACATGTATGGAAACAGCTTCTGTATATGACGCAACAGCGGTTGGCCATAGCGCAAAGTTTCGCGGTTGGTGAGACACTGCACCGCTTCATTCTTGCTCGCCCACGCCATACTGCTACGACGTCGCAGCGGTTCGGCGACGCCATGACGAACCGCTAACTCTTGATCCTTGTCACCGGCCCCCACGCAAGACCGGTAGAGAGAGCACCCTCCCGCCACCTCCAGATTTCCCAGGCTCTGCATCTCGTCGAAGAGACCCAGCACGGTGTTCAACCCGCGGAGACCGCGTGTCCAATTGGAGCAACCACCCGCCAATTTGTGAGCATAAGAGACCGACGAACCTAGGATACAAATGTCCAGTAATAGTTCGTCCTGTTTTATACGAAGCTCAGTATAATATCTGCGATGTAAGAAGCTATGATGAGCTGCACAAAGCGTTCTGACGATGAGCCGGAAATTGACTGTCGCAATATTATGGACCTCAGAGGCGCGTTTGAAGAGACCCACTTGAGCAATCAGAAAATCGAGGCAGTCTTCCAGGTTCCGTGCCGTCACATCCACATCGATTTTCTCACGAACCAGCTTTTGCCGTACGTCGTCTTCCAACAAGTCCTTCGCTTCGTGTTCGTGAAAACCTAGCGGGACGATTCCCTTGTCGGTTCCCCACGCGCTGCGCAACAATTCGAGAAACTCTGAGACCAACTCCTTCGTCTCTGACATGTAGTGCACGCAGCATCGGTGACCATCACTATGAAGCTTCAAGACCCACAAGCAAATGCACAAGAGGAGAGTTGTCTTCC
>CAZBDA010000260.1:0-3182 GCA_964490445.1 uncultured Rickettsiales bacterium
GCACCTTGGAGGCATCAAGTATGCCACAGACACATTGCTCACCTGGTGGCCTCACCTAAAACCTGCCAAAACACAATACCATGACCTGCCAGCATACTCCCAGATTGATTGCAGACGGCTGCGATCAGACACTCAGGCACAGCAGCTATGCAATGTGCAATACTTAATGGTGGCAGCAGATGAAGCAAACACACTGCAACGCCAACTCCCAGACATGCCAGTCTTAGGAGGTCCAACGCTGGCAACTGCTACACCACATCTGGCCAAGTCTGGAGTAGTGCCCGCAATCATGCAAATACATGTGCCACCACCGACAATGCAACCGCCAGCAACAACATCACTACCACCAGCACCGGCGATCACACCAGTCACGCCAACAGCGACAATGTCCCACACATCGGCCACACCAACACCACCAACGGCCACGCAGCACGCACCACAGCCATCAACGACAGCAGCGCAAATTGCCAGGAACATAATTGCATCAGCCTCACAATCCTCACACAGACGGACGAGATCCATGGATTCACAGGGTTCAGGCAATCCAGCACCGCATTGCTCACCATGCCTGCCCCCAGAAGACACACAGGAAACAGCACAAGGCGTACCAGTGTCAGACACAGACGAAGACGATTGGGATCCAGACGAAATGATCGACGAGGATTTGTCTGCAGAGCCGGAGCCAGCACAACCCACCTTCTACACACCACCAGCCCAGGCTTGCCTTGACGACTCCGAGACGCCAAACACTCCACAAGACATTCGGTTCATGGACAACGGCTTCGTACCGGACACCGACCACGACACAATTGAGGTGGAAATAATTGTTTATCTTGTGGTCGCACATTGGTCAGATAAGTGTGATAGACAAATGCAGGTTGATGAGGTTCTTGTCCTTACGGTCAGCAAGGACAATGTGACAGCAGCCGTCCGACGTGATTGCGACAGCTCTCAGCAGAAGGCATTGCAGCCAACAAAATTGAGGTGGAGGCTGCGATGTTCGACGAGTTGAAGCGATGGTGCGATCTGGGTGGCTTCAAGCGTGGACCGAGGAGCTCAGCAAACAACGTGGTTGACGGGACTTGGGTGATAAAATGGAAGTGGGCGAAGGGAGTAGACGCCAGCGGAAAGCCAGTAACGAGGAAGACGATTAAAGCACGGCTCACCACCCGTGGCCTTAAGGATTTGCAGGCGTATCAAGAGAACATCGAAACGTTCTCAGGAACGGCGACCAAATCGGCACAGCGGATCGTGAACGGCACCGCCGCTCAGCATGGTTGCGTGCTTTTCAGCATGGATATTTCAGCTGCGTTCCTGAAGGGATTGACCTTTAAGGAGATCGCAGAGTTGACGGGAAAGCCTTTGCGACGCGTGCAATTTCAAATGCCCGCGAACTGCATCCATTTGCTGCGGAAGCTTCCAGGACTTGCAGACCTCAACCCGTTGACTGAGATTCTGGAGCTTCTGAAGGCGATCTGGGGATTGAAAGATGCCCCCAGGGCCTTCGGGATGAGGCGCGATCAGACACTACGAATGTTCGGCGCCAGACCAACCTGCAGAGATCCACACCTTTGGATCAAGGTCAAAGCGCAGCAGGCCGCCTCACACGCCAAGATCCTCGTGGCAGCTCCCAGCACGCACCTTGACGACATCAAAGGAGGAGCAACAGAATTGGAACGAGAACAATTGGCCATCAAGTTGCAGGAGGTGTTCGGAAAGGACCTCAAATCAGAACTGCGGAAGTTCGAACTCATTGGTGCGAAACACGTTCAGCGGCCAGATTATTCAATTTATTGTCATCAGGACCACTACGTCTTGGAGTTATCGGTAATCCCTCTTGACGACGTGGAACATCTCAGTGACGATGCGGAGTCACCCGAGCCGGAAACCGAGGCTTTCGGATCACTTCTTGGAGGATTGGCCTGGTTTTTGGTAACGCGATCGGACATCTGCGTTGTTGTCGCATTCCTTCAGAGGCTGGCACGTAAGCCCTTGGTCCGCCACTTGCGGATGATTAGCAAGGTGCTTCGATATTGCAAGAAGCAGCCAGCAGGAATTCTGTACCGCAAGCTCGAGGGCGAGCCATATCTGCTTTGCATACCGGACAGTGCGTACCAGGCGAATGAAGAGAAGACGGACTGCTTTGCCTTGCGAGGATTCTTCGTTTCCTTGCATGCAGACCGGAAGGTACGCCATTGAACACTTTGGCCGGCAAGGTGCAGCTCATCAGCTCGCTCGTCCGAACGCTCAGCGTGGTCTCATGATCGGCTTTTGCAGCCGAGCTCAGGAACATCTTGGAGGCATCACAGGACACGATCAACGAGGCTGTCTTGATGCACGACATCTATCGTGGGCCGCTCGTTGCAGAGGAGTGCGCGCATGTGCGCGATACGGCCAGCTACTTCATCGATGTGGTGATCGCGACCGACAATCAGGGACTTTACAACGCGATCGCGAAGGAAGAACCGACACCGGGCTCCGATGGGAGCATGGCCTTTCACGTGAAGGCCGTACGAGAATGGTTGGATCGCCGAAACCTTAGCATGCCTGTTTGGTTGGACAGTCGAGACATGATTGCGGATGGGTTGATCAAAGGAAGGCCATCGCGCGAAGACATCAATGCAGTACCCGTGTCAGGCGAATGGCATCCACAGCAGGAGTGCAAGATGTGGTGCAGTTCTCGACCTCGCGATGCGGAGCAGACTTTATTGGCACAAATACGGCACAATTGCGATTAGATCCGCCGTCCCCATGGGGACCGCGACGCTCGTTAGGCCGAGTATGTGGCACTCAGAATTGTGGAGGGGACTTGGCATCGTTTAGCCTCACTCAGGTTTTTCTTTGACCCCACCTACTTGGGTAAGCCAAGCCTCACTACCCAAATGCCAGATGCTCATCCCAGGTGACGACAATCTGCGAGCATTGATCGACATCGCTGGCATTGGCTTCAATTGAGGTTGCGCCGGTTATCAGGCAGCCGGCCGACAGTCACCGGCCATCGGGGCTGTCAAACCACAATTTCACCGGCTATCGGGGCATTGGTGCACCGGCTCATGTGCGTCACCGGCCATCGGGACAATGCCCATGTGGCAGGTTCCTGCCAGCGTGCAGCTTGTAACCTTTGAAGGCCACCTCCTGGACCCGTGCTCAACAGCGTGAGCGCATGGGCATACCAGAGTTTA
>CAZBDA010000261.1:0-3134 GCA_964490445.1 uncultured Rickettsiales bacterium
GGTCTCCGTCCATCGATCAGGAGCAGCCGGGGAATTGTCGAATCTCGGTCGAAGAGGCTGCAATATGGCCAGGAACCGAACCGTACCGAACGATGGACATCGAGCCCGGCTGAGTTTTGGGACAGGACGTGGTTGAACCCACCCACCCGCCGAACTGATCGTCGCGGCCGAGATCCGGCGGCTTCGTCAACAGCGCTACGCCTGACTCTTTCGCGCTCACCCGCACCGACCCCCTCGGTTCAGGCGCCTGCACCGCCACTTGGTCCCTCCAACCACCCCACTTCCTGCCACATGTCGACCAAACCGGTAAGATCCCGATCCACGATCAGTCAGGAAGAAAGCGACCCTCAGCATGGCTCAGGATCCGGTCGCTACGACCCCGGCAGCAGCGTCCCCCAACTTCGCCTTCCTGGCTTCAGCCGATCCGCTGCTGACGCAGCATGGTGCTCGAACGCGCCCAGGCGGAAGCTGAGAAGAAGGCGGCGAAGAAGCGGGGGCGTAGCCGCACAGGTGCTTCACCGTAACCTTCCCCGCCGCCACAAAGGCACAGCGCGACCCCCCGAACGCGAACATTCGAGTTCTGTAGACCTCAATCGCGTCGGCGAACGGCGGTACGTGCAGGCGTCCCCGTCTCTCCGACCTCACTCCTTCTCCCCACCCCGCCCCCGGTGCAGCGGCTTCCACCTGGCGACGTCGATGCTGTGGCGGCGGGACGACTTCGCCTCGGCCTGCTTCGCCGCGTACTGCTCCATCTTGCGTGCCGCCGGGCCGGTCGCCCGCTTCACGTAGACCGAGTAGGGGATCTGCGGACTCGCCCAGCCGCCTACCGCCATCAGGTCGTCGGGACCGAAGCCCAACTCCTGGGCAGCGATGGTCGCGCTCGTGTGACGTAGCTCCACCGGGCGCAGCACCCGCACCGAGGCGTGCAGGCAGACCCGTGCCAGCGCACCGCGGAAGGTGGTGATCGGCTTGCTCGGATCCACCCGGCCCGGGAACAGCCAGCCGCTGCGAGGCCGGCCATCGGCCAGCCAGCGCTCTCGCAGCGCCTGCGCCAGCTTCGGACTCAGCGGCACCCAGCGATCGCGGGCCTCGTGACCCTCGCCGTGTTCGCCCTTCACGTACCAATCCACCTCCGGCTTGCTGACCACGTGCAGCTGAGGCCGTTCTGCCTCGAGGTCGATGTCCCTCCACGCGCAGTGGTGGATCTCGCCGGGCCGCAGGATCGCGTCCACCCCCAGCAGGATCTGCAGGCGGATGTCGCGCGAGAACGGCAGGGGAGGATGCCCCCGCGTGATCCCCCGCTGGCGCGGTGGACTCGCCGTACTCAATACCCGGGTGTACTCCGCCACCGTCCAGGCCGCCCGGCTGCGCCTGCCCTGCTTCCAGCGCGGCATGCGCCAGTGGATGAGCTCGTCTACCAGCTTCAGCTCGTGTGCCAGCCGCAGCGCCACCCGCAGCGTCTCCAGCTCGATCCGCACGGTCGTCGCGGCGCAGCCCTCGCCGCCCTTGCCGTAGTAGCGGCGGTGCGTCTTGTAGCCCTCGATCTCTCCGGGAGTCAGCTCCTTGAGCGGAACATCGGGCAGCGTCGCCACCAGCGCCCGAAGTTGCGAGACCCTCCGCCGGTAGGAACGCGGGTAGTCGCGCAGCAGGTACTCGTCGAGTTCCCGACTGTTCAACCAGCCGTGTACCGACCAGGGGCGTCGTCGCAATTGGGTCCAGCAGACAGGCTGAGCCTTTACCCGCTGTTCGCGGTCTTCCTGCTCCTGGCGCTCCCGCCGGACCTGTTGCTCGGCCACCTTGCGGTCCCTGGCGCTCAGCTCGGATGCCGCGGCTGGCGGACGCTCGCCGCGCTCTATCCGCCGGCCATCGGGGAGCACGACCACCAGGTAGGCGCCCTCGGGCAAGCCCTCGATGAGGGCGGCTTCGGGTTGTTCCTGGGCCGGGCTTTTTGAGTCCTCGGCCAGCGCCAGCGCCAGCGCTGCCGCCTGCATCGCCGCTTCCCCGAGTGCTTGCTCTCGCTGCCACCGGGCGGTGGCGTCGGCACGTAGCCGCCGCGCCTGTGGATCCCCGACCCGGCCCTTCGGCATGCCCTTGTAGCGTCGTGCAGAGGCCTGCCTCTCTGGGGCCGGGGGCAGCACGATGCAGAGGTCCTCGAAGACCTTGTCTGCTGCCTTCCAGGCATCCTTCCGGGAGCGATGCTTGCCAACTCCCCTGCTGCGCCGGCGGACCTCAGAGTTCTCGAACTCTTCCCAGGCGAGGTACCACGAAGGTGTCCCGATCCCGGGTCGCTTCGAGAGCCACGGTCCGCGGCCGAGGACGCGCTTCATAGCGCTACCTCGATAATTTTCACATCCTGGGATAGTATTGGCACAATGACATCAAGATAGATCAGTTGTTCCGGTAATCGGAACACTTTACTGGAGAGTCCTCGACCATGCCGCGAGAAGCGCACATCAACTCTGCCGAGGTCTTTGGGAGGATCGTCGCTCTGCTGCGATCCCGGGTGGAGCTGTCCAGCCGTGACCTGGCCGCGCAGATGGGCGGTAGCATCGCGGCAGTGGGTCGCCTCGAGGCCGGACGCACCCTCCCGAACTTTCCGGTTGCGGCGCGCGTCGCCGGGATCCTGTCGCGCACACCGACGGTCACCGATCGGGTTCTCGAGCCCTGGAACGCCTTGCTGCTCCACGACCTGCTGCGCAGCGTCTTGTCGGAGCTCGAGGCGGCCGGCTACCAGCCCCTGTGGATCATGCGCGGCAAGTCCCTGCCGCAGCCCGCCGTCACGGGCCGGGCCATCGCGCAGCTGGTCGAGTTGCCCGCCCGTCGCTGGCTCGAATACATGGAAGCCGCCGGCTGGCCGCAGTGCCTGCTCGATCACCCTGCGACCCCATCGCGCCGCCAATAATTTCGCAGATGAGAGTCTTCGCCGGGTGGCCGCAGTCCACTGAAAATAAAGGGAAATAGCCGCGCTTTGATGGTGGCTCGGCAGCTCGCCACAGCCCTCGCCAGAGGCCCGTCTCAGACCCCCAACAATCCCTGCAATATCAACAAGATAAATGGTGGGCCCAGCAGGACTTGAACCTGCGACCGTCCGGTTATGAGCCGGTTGCTCTAACCAACTGAGCTATGGGCCCCCG
>CAZBDA010000262.1:0-3120 GCA_964490445.1 uncultured Rickettsiales bacterium
GGACCGCAAACCCTGGGCCGACGCGGCCCGATAGCGGGGTGGCTCGTCAGGCGACGCGGGTGCGTATGATTCCGCCGGAGAGAGCGGTTCGTTGCCACGCTGTGCCTGAGCCCTCTGGGCGAAGTCCCAAGGTTCGGCGCGCTATTCCAGGTCCCAGACGCACCTGAAGCCAACGTCGGAGCCGCGATAGTCTGCGGGGTGAAGCAACTGCGCTGCGCTCCGAAGGTTCGCGACATTGTTCTCTCGCCAGGAGCCACCCTTGAGGACCTGTCCCCCTAGCATGCGCGTTGATGTCCACTCCCAGACGTTTCCGGCCATATCGTCGAGCCCTTCAGGTGTCGCTCCGCGCGGACGGGAACCCACGCCTTCGAGTCCGGAGTCAGACGCCGATCGCCAGATGGCAAAACGCGGATCCCATTCGTCGCCCCAGGGAAAAATGCGACGCTCAATACCTCGCGCAGCAAACTCCCACTCGTCTTCCGTAGGCAGTCGCTTATTGGCCCAATCGCAATAAGCCGCTGCATCCGAGAGCGTCACGTGAATCACCGGGAGCGCCGGGTTTGGCGAGGCCGATCGCTTCCTTCCTGACGAATTCCGCCAATCCAGGCCCCGAATTAGCAGTGGCCCCTCGAAACTCTTCCCTTCCTGCTCTGCCACGGTGACATGGCCTGACTCTGCCACGAAGGCCCCGAATTCCGCGTTTGTTACCTCTCGCGCGTCAACGCCGATCGTGGGTGCTATGACGGAGCGCACACGCTCCGAATCGTACCATCCGGGATCGCAAGGAGGGGCAGACTCCTGGCAGAGTCTCATTGCCAAGTCGAGCTCCGGCGGGGTGCTGCCCGCCTGGAACATCAGTGCGGGTGTAGGTACCGGCGAACTGAGGTGGGGGTAGCTCAAGAAAATGGCAGCCCCCGTCGCAGCGGTAATGCTCAGCCCTGCTGCGACCCACAGGCGGATTCGACGCTTAGGCTCGAAGCTCGTGGCCAGCGCTTCCGCAAAGGCTGCACAAGATTCAAAGCGATCAGCAGGTTCTTGAGCCAAGGCCCGAGAGAGGACATCCGACACGGCCGAAGGCAGATCGGAGACCTCGTTAATCGGAATCGTCCTTCCGTCCGCCTTGACCCGGTGTATTTCCAGAGCGGTTCGCAGGTCATCGGGATAAGGGGGTCGTCCGCTGAGAGCCTCATAGGCTACGACGGCGAGGCTGTACTGGTCGTAGGACGGCAGAGGCTCGTCGCCGATTGCCTCGGGTGGAGCGTACATGACCGAGCCTATAAACGTACCGACAGCCGTTAGCCGCTCGGTGATGACTGTCGCGTCAGGATCGCCCCCAACGGAAAGGGCTGAGGCGATTCCGAAATCGGATACAAAAACGTTTCCAGACTCATCAAAAATAAGGTTGGCTGTTTTGATATCGCGATGGACGTATCCGCGCTGATGCATGAAATCAAGTGCTTCGGCAGCAGGCCTCAGCCACTTGATGACCTCTTCGGGCTTCTGGCATCCTTTTGTCTCTCGAAGGCGGTCTGAGAGGTCGCCTCCTGGCAAGAACTGGACCACCGCGATGGGGGCGCCGTCGTGTTCACCGCCGTCGTGCACGGAGACGATGTGAGGGTGCTCCAGCCGGACAAGGCTTTGCACCTCAAAGTCAAACCTTGCGAGGAACTGAGCTGAATCGAGCACTTCGGCCAATGGCACTTTGACGACGACTGTCCGCCCGAGCTTGGTATCTCGCGCGAGGTAGACGGATCCCATGCCCCCCTGCCCGAGGAGAGCTTCGACCTCATAGCGGTCGAGTAGGATTTTGCCTGTTAAATCCATTTCCTCAACTCGAGGGGAATGATGATTGCCGAAGTGAAAATTAGTGACGGCGCCCGAAGTATGCTCGTTATTCGTCGAGATGTACTTTGAGAACAGGAAACTTGCAGTCGGTCAATCGCCCGTGCCTGATAAATCTAGATCGGCGACGCCGACTGTGGCGACTGAAGCTAATCCTTTTCGATCGTCGCCACGAAGTTCTGGCCGGAGCAGCTCGAGTTCGACTCGGCGGTTCATGGAGCGAGCCGAGTCATTCAGCGTCGCAACCAGAGGGCTCGATTCCCCAGCGCCGCGTGTTTCAAGGCGCCTATCAGAGATATCGAAGTTCGTGAGCAGATAGCGCATTGTCTCTTGTGCGCGCAGTTCCGAGAGACGCTGGTTGTCCTCTGCTTGTCCCACATCATCCGTATGCCCAGTCAGCCTGAACCGCTCTCCCCGGAGTAACGGATTGTCGAGGGCCTTTCCCACCTCGGAGAGGTCCGTCCGGGCGCTTTCAGTAAGCGAAGCCTCGCCGCTGTCGAACTTGATATCCAGGTCAAGTCGAGGCCGCCGAATGGCCCGATGGCGAGTCGTGAAATACTCCACTATGCCGGTAGAGGTGTACTGTGGGCCCGTTTGGAGGTTCGACGCCTTCGCGATTTGTTGGTCGAAGCGAGCGGCCGCGTATCCCTCTAGTTCTTGGCGACCCGTCAGGAGTTCTTTGAGGCGGTGTGCCAGCGCAAGTGTGTCGACCGAGTCCAGTACCGGAAAAGGCTCCGAGGTGCCGCTCAGTAGCCATTCCGTCCGCAGGGGAAGCGGCGTCCCCAACGCGTAGATTGTTTCGATCCCGACTGGCTCGTTGGGGTGAATCTGATACGGAGCTCCGTTCGGAGGAAGTGTCACTGGCTTGCCTGGGGAGAAGAGGGCGCTCGAAGGTGCATCGCCGGACAGCAAAATAGTCACGGCACCATGGCTGTCGATGTGGAGGACTGTCAGATACAACTCTTGGTCGGAGGCGAACGAGAAAGTCAAGTGCTCGCCGATCTCGTAGGTCGCCGAACCGTCGTTCGTCCAGACGCGGAGCCCAGGGCTGCCCGCCCTCGCGATCTCATCGAAAATCGTGAGCGCTTTTTGGCCTGCGGTAGTCGGGCAGTCTGAGCCGATGCATGCCGGTTCAGCGCGTCCAGCTACCAGGGAGAGGGTCAGCGCGCACGCGGCGAGATAGGAAAAAAGGCTTCTAGTCATGTCGGTTAGCGCTCTCTAGGTTGGAAGTTTCGATATTCGGTATCGGTGAGATTAAGGTGAAGATTGACTTGGTCT
>CAZBDA010000263.1:0-3118 GCA_964490445.1 uncultured Rickettsiales bacterium
CTGGAATGGATGCGCCTGGTGGAGATCTCGGGCCCATTCCTATCCAGACCTGTCCTCAACGACGTCCTGCCCCAGGGCATGGGCGGGGACGCCCGCGATGTCCGTGTCCCCCTGGAACAAGCCCACGAAGAGTGGTATGCCAAGCGCGACGAAGTCAGCATCCACCACGCATGGATCCAATACGTCCTGCGAGAAGCCCTGGGCTTCGAGGCCGACGACTTCCTAGCGGGAGTCAAGGTCCCCTCCGAGCTCGCCGTCTCCCTGCCTGAGCACCGCGAGACCCGGCGCGCCGACATGGCCGTTATGGAGGATGGCCCAGGTGGCTCGGGCCCAGCCCGTCCACGACTGCTCGTCGTGCGTCTACCTGCCGGTACGAAACTCGACAAACGGCCCCCCGACCGCAAGTGGGCCGCAGATCACCTCACGCGTATGGTCGAACTGCTGCGCCGCTCCAACGACAGTGCTCTTTCTCTTGGCATCGTCACCAACGGAGATCGTTGGACCCTGGTCTCCGCCCCTCGCGAGGGCACCGCCTCCTTTATCACCTGGTACGCAAACTGGTGGTTTCAAGAAAAGGACACCCTGCGCGCCTTCCGAGAGTTTCTCGGGGCGAGTCGGATGTTCGGGGATGCGGACCAAACCCTCGAAAAACTGCTCGAGCGCAGTGGCGAGGACCAAAGCGAACTCACCGATCAACTGGGCCTGCAGGTGCGCGAGGCCATCGAGCTCTTGGTGCAGGCCATCGACCGAGCTGACCGCTCGGATCGGAAGGGCCTTCTTCTCGAAGGAGTAGACGACGCCACCCTCTACGAGGCCGCCGTGACGACGATGATGCGGCTGGTGTTTGTCTTCTATGCCGAAGAGCAGGGTCTTTTGCCCCTGGCACGCTCACCCCTCTACCGCGATCACTACGCCCTCTCGCCCCTCTCCACTGAGCTGCGCAACCAGGCCAGCCGCGACGGGGAGGACGTGCTCGACCGCCGTAGCACGGCCTGGTCGCGCATGCTGGCCACCTTCCGCGCCATCCACGGCGGGGCCCACCACCAGGACATGCAGTTGATCGCCCACGGGGGCGGCCTGTTCGATCCCGACCGCTTCCCTTTCCTCGAGGGCCGCGAGCCGGGGAGCCTTTGGCGGGAAGGGGAGGGCGCGCCCTTGCCCATCACCGACCGCATGGCGCTCTTGCTGTTGGAGGCGCTGCAGTTTCTGCGCATTCCCTTGCCAGGGGGCAAGTCGGAGACCCGCCGCCTGTCCTACCGTGAACTGGACGTGGAGCAGATCGGCCACGTCTACGAGGGTCTCCTGGATCACACGGTCGTGAGAGCCGAGGGCGCGGTGCTGAGCCTCAAGGGCAAGGCGGGGGAAGAGCCCGAGGTGTCCCTTGAGGAACTCGAGAGCCGCTACGACCCGCCCGACTACTCGAAGCTCGTGAGCTACGTGAAGGAGGAGACGGACCGGACCGAGAAAGCGATCGGCAAGGACCTGGGCCCCGAGTACGAGATCGAGGGCGAGGGCTCCTGGCTGGTCGCCTGCGACAATGATTCCGAGCTCTGGGATTCGGTCAAACCTTTCGCGGGCCTGGTGCGCGAGGATCGCACGGGCCGTCCCGTGGTCATCCGGCCCGGCAGCGCCTACGTCACGGCAGGCGCCGACCGGCGCTCGACGGGGACGCACTACACCCCCCGCAGCCTCACCGAGCCGATCATCCGAACGACCCTGGAGCCACTCGTCTACGAGGGACCTGCGGAAGGCAAGCCGAAGGAAGAGTGGGTCCTGAAGAGCCCGCGCGAGCTGCTTGAGCTGAAGGTCTGCGATCCCGCCTGTGGCTCGGGGGCCTTCTTGGTGCAAGCCTGCCGCTACTTGGCCGAGCTCCTGGTGGAGTCCTGGCAGCTGCTGGAGGACGAGAACCCCGGTCGCGTGCTGATATAACCCGAGGGTGACTTATACGAGGGTATCCCCCATGAACCTCCCCAGCCCAAGGACGAAGCCCAGCGCATCGCCATCGCCAAGCGAGCCGTAGCGGAGCGCTGCCTCTACGGCGTGGACAAGAACCACCTGGCGGTGGAGATGGCGAAGCTATCCCTGTGGCTCGAGACGCTACAGGAGGGCAAGCCCTTCCAATTCATCGACCATGCGCTCAAGTGTGGCGATTCCCTGGTGGGCCTCACGAAGGA
Organism: uncultured Rickettsiales bacterium; assembly: GCA_964490445.1. Lineage (GTDB taxonomy): Bacteria > Myxococcota_A > UBA796 > UBA9615 > UBA9615 > UBA6601. The sequence continues at coordinate 2,175 of CAZBDA010000263.1, forward strand.
GCAGATCGCCGCTTTCCATTGGAAGGCGGACAAGAGCCCCACGAAGGATCTCTTCGAGGAGCAGTTGAAGAAGGACATCGAGACGTCCCTGGGGTGGCGGGACTCTCTGCACGAGCTCGGCGAGTGGGACTACGAGTGGAAGAAGGAGGCCTGGTGGAAGGCCGAGAGCGTGCTGGACGACGCCCGACTTATCGGCGACCTGTGCATCGCCGCCTTCTTCGGGGCCGACAAGGATAAGGCCCGTGAAGAGCTACGCGGTCAGCACCTCAGCAAGGTGGAGGCGTGGCGGGCGAATCCGGTCAACCGGCACGACCTGGAGAGCATCGTCGAGGAACTCCGCGGCGGCGAGAAGCCGGTGCCGCCGATGCACTGGGAGATCGAGTTCCCCGAGGTGTTTGGGCGGGAGAATCCGGGCTTCGATGCGATTATTGGCAATCCACCGTATATCGCTTTTTACGGAAAAGGCTCCCAGTCAAGCCGCTTCCGAACCGCCTACAAAGATTATCTGAAGTTCAATTTGGCGGCCATTGACCAGCTTCCAGCAATCACCGGACGGCTGAATTCATTCCTGTCCTTTTGTGTTCAATGCACAAACCTCTCCAGTCGGCGAGCCTGCTGTTTGACTTTGGTCTTGCCGGATTCTGTGCTAACCAATGAATCGTATGTTCCCTTACGACGAGCCTTGACGGAGACCTGTAGGCTTCGAGAGGTAACAAAGTACTCGAAGATGGTTTTTGCCGACGCAACCGTTGGTACTGCGCTTGTCACCTGGGGTGAACCAAGAGGGCATCATGACCCCGTTCGTTTGGTGAACATCGGAGACACGACTGCTGACTCCGGGGTTTTCCAGGAATCTGCTAGCAGCTTGCTTGCGCGGCAGGGAATCTCGTGGTTTCCCATGGCTAGCGCTTCAATGATTGCCAAGAGTCTTCCAGAATACGGAA
>CAZBDA010000264.1:0-3075 GCA_964490445.1 uncultured Rickettsiales bacterium
CAAGAGGCACTGGCAACGCCAGTCAAGATGTGCCGGGTCATGGCACAGGCCTGCGCGAGACGCCGCCCTGCGCGTCCTCTCAGAGACAGCTCGGGGGGCGAAATCCCGAGCCCACTCACAACCACGTCGAGGTCAGGTACCCGCTCCCGACTGACGTTGGCCCAGACGCCCTTGAGCAAGATGCACGGCACATCGTCCGTGGTTGCCTGGAGCCAACGATGGGTCCAGACCCCCCAGGAGACCAGCACCATGGGTGCCCCACCCGAGGCCGCTTCGCAGAACGCCCGGAACGCGCCCATCACCTCGTGAAGCGGCTGTGCTGCGTCGAAATCATGAAGCCCGAGTTCCAGGTGTGCCGCCTGCTGGGCACTCGGGCCATGCCGGCCCTGAACCATGCGATCCAACACTGCCTCGCCGGCGAGAGAGGACGCCGAGAGCCGAATCGGCGGCCGGGGCTGGGGCTCTCCCGCACGCAGGGGCGAGGCTTCGCCGTACACGACGACAATTCGAGCGTCGGCCGCCGACAGCGTAGCTGGGACCGCCTGGCATACCCGCCGACGGACAAGCTTCTTACGAACACGGGTCGGTCCCTGGACCGATGCTGCTATCTGAGCATCGATCATGCGATCAAAGGCGGAATCGAGCATCTCGGTTCCCTCCAGATCGGGCTGTAGACACCGCAACGCCGCGACAACCGACTCCACGGTCGAGAGACACTCCAGCCGGGGCTCGGCACGGATCCGATAGCGGCTGCCTTCGCTGGGCGAGAGACCGTAACGCGGCAAGTCGGAGAGCCATGGATTGTCGCGACAGATTTGGTGCGCGTGCGCCCAGGTCCCGTCGATGACGACGAGGTGAGCTGGGCGTTCCTCTTCTGGGAGCGTGGCGAGGTCACGGGAGTCTGCCGATGGATAGAGCAGGCCCGCGCCCTCGGGGAGCGCCACGGGGGTACTCACCCCTCCTTTGCCCTGGAGGTCGAGCACATGAACGTGCACCGAAGCCAGCCCGAGGCGCAGCAGTCGCGCCGTACCCAGGGCGTGTCGATGCTCTCGGCGGTGCTGCAGGATGTGGACGCCAACCGCATTCGGAATCGGCCTCAGATAGCTACATAGACACATGCTCTGTGGCTTGTCACAGCGGTAGCAGTGGGGTCGAGCCTCAGTCTGAAGGGATTGTGTCATGGCGTATATGGCGGATGAGAGACCCTATGTTAACCCTGCAGAGCTAGCCGCAGGTCTCCCGCTCGACGATCTCTAAAGCGAACGAAGAGGTGTGCCGTTTGGTAGATACCCCCGAGATGGGTGGTGGGAGACTGCGATAGACTCTCCACTTGAAGATCGTCATGAGCTTAGGGAGCCTGCTGTTCTTCGTCTGCCTGGCGGGCGGGTTCGGAGCCTGCCACCCGCAGTCTCCAGGTGCTGGAGACGACGATGACACCGCGGGTGACGATGACACCGCGGGTGACGATGACACCGCGGGTGACGATGACACCGCGGGTGACGACGACTCCTCTACGGAGGACGATGTCCCAGGCGCGATCCCGGTCGGTTCGAACGTGCTGCTGTTGATCGCAGACGACCTGGGATTGGACGGCGCCTCTTTCGACTCAACGTCGCCCTGTTACGCGGTCGGGAATGTATCGGACGACGCGGCCATGCCCAACCTCGCCGCGCTCTGCGCCAGCGGGGTGCGCTTCGGAAACGCCTGGGCGATGCCGACCTGTTCGCCCACCCGGGCCACGATGCTAACCGGCAGGTTTCCCTACCAACACGGTGTCGGAGGACCCTTGCTGGGCGGACCCACGGGGAACGCCTTGGACCTGGCGACGCCGACCCTGCCGAGACTCCTCGCGGAGCATGCGCCGCAGTACGCGACCGCGAACATCGGCAAGTGGCACCTGTCGCTCCAGGATGATGCTCCGGGTGAAGCGGGTTGGCAGCACTTCGCGGGCTTGATCAGGGGCGGGGTGCAGTCCTACACCGCGTGGGAGCGTGTAGTGGACGGAACCGCCGCCAACGAGACCGGATACGCCACCAGCGTGAACGTCGACGACGCGATCTCCTGGCTCGGCACGCTCGAAGAAGGTGTCCCCTGGCTGCTGTGGATGGCGTTCAACGCACCTCACACCCCGTTCCACAAGCCGCCGAACGATCTGCACGACTACGACCACCTCGAGCACAACGACGACGTGCCGGTAGGCCAGGCGGGCGAGTACTACCTGGCTATGCTGCAAGCACTCGACACCGAGGTTGGGCGCCTGTTCGACCACCTTCGCGCCACTGGAGACTACGACGACACCGTCGTAATCTTCCTGGGCGACAACGGCTCGGCCCGGCCAGTCGTTGGGGAACCTTTCGACCCCGACCACGCCAAGGGCACCCTCAGCGAAGGGGGCGCGGCGGTCCCGTTTGTTGTGGCGGGACCGGGAATCGACGGAGGCCGAGCCGACGATTCTCTGGTTTCGGTCGTAGACGTGTTCGCGACCGTCTTGGAGACCGCCGGGGTCGATGTGGCAACTGCGACCGCCGCTGACCCTGTCGACTCCGAGAGCCTGTGGCCGGTGCTGCTCCAGTCGGGAGAAGGCCGCGAGCAGATGCTGACAGAGCTCTTCGGGGGTCAGAACCCCGAGGGACGAGACGAAGGGCACGCAATCCGCGACGTAACGCACAAGCTCATCTGTCGTCTTGACGGGACCGTGGACCTGTTCGACCTCGCGACCGACCGCTGGGAGGCAAGCGATCTCTACGCCACAGGGCCGGCCCCGGGCCTCGAGACAGTGTATGCCGACCTTGCGGCAGCACTCGAGGCGTGGATTGGTCAGGATGTGTGTCCTTGAGCGTTGGGGCCTGCCCGACAAGGCCAGAACCTATCCCGTGGCGCATACTCACCAGCCTGTGCCGAGCGCTCCTTGCTAACCTAGTCGGGCACCGCTCTGAGAGGTAGTCATGAAACGAGGTCTGCTGCTGTCCTTGCTGGCCTTGTACCTGCTCCTGGGAGCGGTGGTGGGCTGTGATGCGGCCGGCGATGATGATTCGGTCGGCGATGATGATTCGGTCGGCGATGATGATTCGGTCG
>CAZBDA010000265.1:0-1306 GCA_964490445.1 uncultured Rickettsiales bacterium
AGACTACCGAAACCAGAGACCCATGGGTGGCGCGGGAGGCGCCTATGTACAGCGCAGCCAGGGTGAAATGTTTAGAGTCGGTGTCCCATAATCGGACCGTCCCCTCCAGGGTTCGGCCTTGGATGGCGGGATAGGTCACAGCCCAACTCAATCGCGTGTGCTTGGTGACTTGGGCGACAGACATGACGAACTCGTCCCCAGTCTCGATGTCCTTGATCTGAACATCGTCGCCTTCCAGACCGATAACGTTCAGTAGCGCACCGTTCGCTACGCTCTTGTGTTCGTTATCCGAGCCGATGAGGCGTGTACCAGGCCAGAGCGTGTAGGATTGGGCCTGGTTTCGAGTGGTTCGTTTTTTGCTTTTTGTCTCCACGTCGTCGTCGACCTCGATGTGTAGACACGTCTTCGCCACGTTGTCGACGCCCCCACTTGCCACATAGGCTCGGGTCGCAGCCGCTTGGAGTTTGGCGTTGATCTCCTTCCTTCTGTAGTGGGAGATCACGAGGTTCCAGTCGGCATATTGGTCATCGACAGGGAACCGCGCCCTCGCCTCGGTCAGGGCGACCTCCAGATCCATCAGGGGCACGCTCGAGTACCAGGCGAAATGAGCGGGGTCCGAACGATGACACGTTGTCATGTCAAAGATCGTACAGCTACACCAGGTCTTCATGAGCCTCGAGTGTTCGAAGACTCTTGAGGGGACATCTTGTCCTCTCCAAGAGTTGTTGATGGGCGGCATTTGCTCCCAGTCACCAAAGCAGAGGATCTTGATGTCCCCCAGGGATAAGGTCTCCAGGGCGGCCAACAAAGGGAGACACAACATCGAGACCTCGTCTATGAGGAGCCAGCCCTTAAATCGGCCGTATTGGACGAACCTATGGACGAAGGAGTGGGCGGTTTGCCCTCCAGCGTTCCTACTAGCTACGTGGGTCAGGGATATGATCTTCACGTTCTCACCTTGTGCTCTCAGCTCCTCGGCCAGTGGCTTTAGGACCTTCCAGGTCTTCCCAGTGCCAGGCGGGCCTCGAATGAAGGCCGTTCGTCTCTGGCCTATGACGTGGGGGCGAATGATATCGTTCATGAAGTTGTCGTAGGCGTCCTCTCGAAACACGGTCCACTCCAGAGTGGGTATCAGGGGTCGTGGAGCTTCCACGAAGGACAGTGTCCCTCCGATGTGGGGTAAGACAACGTCATTGTAGTAGGAGGCGCGTGTATCGGATGGCCTTATCGGTCCTTGTTTTGCCAGATTCACCACAGTGTAGACTTTGGTGTTCGATTGCGAGTTGCAGATGCGCAGTTGCCAATC
>CAZBDA010000265.1:1406-3046 GCA_964490445.1 uncultured Rickettsiales bacterium
GTCATCTCCTTGATCTCCTTTTCGATCTTGGGGGCATCCCTTTTGCCTGGCTGGTAGTAGATTCCATCGACTTGGATCGAGAGGATTCTCTCGGGCTTGCAGTGCTTTCGAATGATGTAGAGGGCCCTAGCGACGTTCAGCCTCTCAGCCTCCAGGCAGATCTGGTGGACAGGACGCAAGGAGCTCAGCTTGAGCTGCTTCATTTTCATGATGTAGTCGCGCTCTCCATCGCAGGCCCCAGGAGTGTCTCGCACTATAACAGGCCCATCGAACCGAACATCTGTCGGTTCATTGGTGACCTTCAGGTAGTGCACTAGATGCTCATTCGAGGACCACATGCCAAGCATGGCGTTGATGGCGAGCTTCGAAGTGAACTCCGATCCTTCGGTGGCTCGCTTCCAAAGATTCTCCAGGGTCTCCATCCAGTCGTGAAGGCGCGACGCGGGCACGTGCGTCGTCGCATTGAAGGCCAGTTTGATGTCGTCGAGTTTGATGATTCTGTGGTCGAGAAGGAAGGCACACGAAGCCTTCGTGTACCACGCGGGTCCAGAGTAGGGCAGGGACAGGAGGGGACTACGACATTTGGCCTCGACCCAATTGTAGTCCGCCAACTCTCCAAAGGTGGATGGGACGATCTCGTCGGTGGGCGCATAGATGGGGATATCGACCACGTTCTCGGCCACGCCATTCCTTCGACACCTCCGAACGTCGATGTTCCAGACCATCTCGCCAGGGATCTCGTCGTGCAGGAGGCAGCAGATCTGGGGAGGCTTGGCGGATTCGACGAAGGCCTCGTAGGTCTCTTTGGAGAACTTGCTCAGCACGCGGTTCTTGTCCTCTACTCGGGTCACGTTCTCCTCGTAGGTCTTAGACCCGTGACAGTCCTTGCAAATTAGCTCGAGGTTATCGGCATCGTCGGTCCCGAAGCTCGAACGGGCCAAGCGATGGTCCAATTCGCAGTCTTGGTCGCATGGCGAGCCACATCGTGCGCACAGACTGTTTTGGCGTTTGAGAATGGCGCTCCGCATGTCGTCGGAGAGTTGGGGTCGAGCGCCAGGCAACGTCAGGAGCTCGAAGGCCTTGGCGCTCAGCACTCCAAGGCTTTCACCGCGATACTCCAGCGCGGTGCCAGTCGCACATGCGAAGAGCCCACAGAATATCTGACAGACATCGAACTCTGGACGCTCCTTGTGGATTGTGTATCGATCCTTTTTGTCCCCCACCCTCATGGAGTTGATGGTGGTGGGAGTACTCAGGGAGACGCTCGGACAAATGCAGCACTCGTGTAGTTGCTTGCGCACCTCATCGAGGTCCGTGCAGCGGTAGTGTTTCCCAGGCTCGCAATCGTCCAGGTCATCGGGCAGCGGCACCCACTCCGCCGCACCAGGGTCGTCGGATCGCGAGGTGATCGCGACTATGGTGGACCCATAGGTCGTTGGATTCTCTTCAACAGGCAACTTCGAGATCAGCTCGCGTGTCTTGGCGTCGGCGTAGAAAAATGCATGCGAACCATGAACGTTGAGGGCAACTCCCGTGTGGTGATGATCCCTCTTCTCTGGGGTCCATGCCGCGATGAGCACGTTGCCCCAGAGGATGTGGACAGCGACGCCTTCTCTCTTGCACAGTTCGAGGACCATTCG
>CAZBDA010000266.1:0-3033 GCA_964490445.1 uncultured Rickettsiales bacterium
CCCAGCGGAGCGATCATCTGCAGGGGCATCCAGGATGGCTCCAGCAACGACTTCGGTCAGGTCGCAGATGCGCCGACGACAGGCACGTTCACCCAGATCAGTACGCATTCGAAACACAGCTGTGCGCTGGACCAGGGCGGCTACGTTCACTGCTGGGGTCGCGACGTGCACGGCCAGGTCGCGGGTACTCCATCCATCCGAATGTCTGAGGTTCGAGCGGGTGCTGGTCACAGCTGCGGGCTCGAACAGGCCTCAGGTCAACTCAACTGCTGGGGCTGGGCTGATGCCTGGCAGGGTCTGTCACCCAGTTGCGACCTGCAGGGCGCGGCAAGTTCAAAGGTAACCGCAGGCAACAGCCACACCTGTGTCCTCAGCACTCATGGAGGAACCGTCGAGTGCTGCGGCGTCGACGACCATGATCAGACTGATGCTCCTGCCCACTCGATGACTGCAATCGCCGCCGGCTGGAAGCACAGCTGCGGAATCCGTAGCGACCAGTCCATTCTCTGCTGGGGAATCACCGGCTCAAACTCGGACAACTACGGCCAGGTCGAAGACGCACCGGGCAGCGGCGCCTTTGTCTCGCTGAGCGCCAGCGACAGTCACAATTGCGCGATCGAGACCGCCGGACGGATCCAGTGCTGGGGACGCAACCACCTCGACCAGGCCACACCGCCTGAAACGACTGGTTTCGTCCACGTGGACGCCGGCGCATACCATTCCTGTGCCATAGATGACACGGGACGAGTGCACTGTTGGGGCTCGGATGACGACGGCCAGAGAACGCCTCCGTAACGAGCAACAAAGACCATGACTCGACGAACTTCCTTCGGACTACTTCTCAGCCTTTGGGCGCTCAGCGCCCTGAGTTGTGTTCAAGACGAGAGCCCGAACTGCGAGGGAGAAGATGCCCTCTCTACCTGCCTGTCTCCGACCATGAGCGAGGACTACTACGTCGAGCAGGGCCACCTGTACTTCAACACCATGGACTACAACGAGGACCGCGATGTGGTGCCTCCCTACTCGCCGCTGGTCGCACGCTGGGAGTGGCCCCCCTGGCTCAAGCTCACGGCCTTTGGCTACGACAACATCCTGGCCGCCGACACCCTGCTGCGGCTTTATCCATCGATTGTATCGGAACGAGACTGCCGGGCTTTCCCGGTGCAGCCCTTTTCGCGCTGCCGGGTCACCTTCTACTACGACGACCACGACGGGCTGGGTTGCCCCATCTACGAAGAGTTCACCTTCAACGATGCGGGTGAGATCACCTTTATCGAGGCCTGGTCCGATCAGCCTGGTCTGTTGCCCATGGCAGAGGATGACCTATGGGCGGAAGGTGAAGGAGTCACTCGGCTGTCTTCACGCATTCCGGGCCTGGGGAACGAGCAGGGTCTGCTCGACCTTCACGGCGAGGCAATGGGCGAAGCTGCCGCCGCAGATCCTGACATTGCTGATTTCGTAACCCGAGCCGACAACTGGTTTGAGACCTGGTCAGAGGAACTGGACGAGGCCGGCGACTCGATCTGGCCCGTCGGCTGCGGCTGGTAGCTGCTACTGGACGGCGTGCAGGCACAGGACAAACAACAGCATCGCTCCCCCGATGGCCACCAGCGACCCACGCAAAGGAGCGCGGTTGCTGCCGGCGGCCTCCATGACTGCTACGAGTTCGGCTTCCTCTGGTGAGCCTGCTGCCGCAAGGCAGCGGATTCGTGGGGCAACAAACAGTTCGGCGACCGCGACCGCGTACAGGGGTGCGACCAGGCAGATCGCCAATCCCTGTCCGATCTTGTTCGGGTCATCGAGTGCGCTGAGCACGTGGATGAGGCCAATAATCACGCCCAGGGTTCCCAGCGCATAGATGATGTCCCTGGCGCTATGCAGTACGAGTTGGTGTTGCGCCCGCTCCCCAGCCGTGCACTCCACCGGCGAGTACCCGGCCATGAAGGCGCGGTGGTGACCTGTTACGCCGTGAAAGGCCGCGTTGAGGGGCCCGAACGCCAGAATGATCCCCAGCGCTGCCGGCTGCAGGAAATTGCCTGCCTGATCACTAACGAGCGACGCGACGCCAAGCACGCTGCAGGTCGTCACTGCGAGCACGGCCAGATCCGTGAGGAATGCTCGCTTACTCGCACCTGCAGCAGCCCCTGGCAACTCCGAGCTACTGAGAAGACTGTGCCGTGCCATGCGGTCCATGAGAGGCACAAGACAGATCTCGGCTAGAACCACCGTGTACACCACCGCGAGCAGAGCCAGGGCGATCCAAGCGCCCAATGCACTGGGGTCGTCCAGAGTTCCCACCGTTCCGACAAGGCCCACCAGATAGGCGAGCCCCCCCATCGTGAGGCACAACATGCGCAGTCCAGCAACGACCTCCATGAAGCGAGGAGTGCTTGGTCCATCGAGCTCAGACAAACCGCAAGCAGCCGACAGCGCACGAACCAGGTCACCCCGGTAGATGACGAGACCCAACAGTAAGGGGGTGAGGATGCAGAGCAGGACGGCGCCCCAGTTGACCAGCATCGCGAAGATGCCACCCTCCCAGATATGGATCGCCACGACGATTCCCAAGCCCAACGCGAACAGAACAAGTCTCTGCATGGTGCTCTCCTACACAGCGGCTCCGGTCCAGCCCGGATGCAACCTGCTGTGAGCTGTGCACCCCCACCAACAAGCGGCGAGGGTCAATCCGGCTCGGATCGGCTAGCGGGGGCGCTCTTCGTCTCCCCGGATGGATTCGGTGTCCCGGGAATCCTCACCACGAACGGCTCCCAGCAGTCGATCAACCCAGCGCCGGCCCTCAGCCAGGCCCTCTCGGACCCTATCTCGCCTCTCCGCTGAGTCCTCGATTCGCTCTACCTCGCCCCTGGTGCGCTCACGAATGTCTCGGACCTCGCCCAGCTCGCCCCGGTCGCCGGCGTCTTCGCGAAGATCGTCATCACCCTCACGCTCGTCCTCGTCGTCCCTATCTCCCTTATCACCCTCACGCTCGTCCTCGTCGTCCCAATCTCCCTTATCACCCTCACGCTCGTCCTC
>CAZBDA010000267.1:0-2988 GCA_964490445.1 uncultured Rickettsiales bacterium
GGATGAGGACAGCTCAGGGAAAGAGGAGGAGGCAGGTTTAGGCAAAAGTAGGAGCATGGGTAGCAGACATATGTAAAGGACATATGAAGAAAGCTCATGAATTCATCAAAAAAGAAGAGGCATTCCATGAGGATATGGATGAGGATAAGGAAGAAGGAGGAAAAGATGTTGATCTGGTGGATGTGATGAAGGTGAAAAGGAAAAGATGGAGAAGGAAGTGGTGTGAGGAGGATGAGGGAAGGATAGTGGAGCTAGGGATTGAAATGAGGAAATTGATGAAGGAGGCAAAGGAGTCAGGAAGGATGAGGAGACCAAAACTTAAGGAAGTGAGGCAGATGCTAAAGGAGCTCAATGATGATAGGGCTCTGGGGGTGGACAACTGGGCCCCAAAGGAATGGCAGGAGCTCCCAGATGAGGCCATAGAGGCCCTCATAGACATCATCATGATGATGGAGGAGGAGGTTGCCATCCCAGCACAAGCTTTGCTTAACATAGTAGCCTTAATCCCTAAGCCTCAGGGTGGAGACAGACCTGTGGCCCTGATGAGCTTGGTCTATGTGTTATGGACCAGAATCAGGAGTGAGGAGTTTAAGGAATGGGATGAGGCCAGGCTCAAACATTGGGATGATGCTGTACAGGGGTCCAGTGCTTTGAAGGCAGCACTAAGGAGGAGGATGCTTGATGAAGTGGAAGTGGAGTTGGAAGGATGGACTGCATCAGTTTACTGGGACCTTGAAAAGTTCTTTGACAGCATAAGGCCTGGAAGGCTGATCAAGCTGTCAAGGAAATGCCGGAGGAGACTACATCCCAGGATGATGGCCATGGCAATGCAGGCACACCTGGCACCAAGGGTGCTAAGAGCCAGAGGGGTGTGCTCCAGTGCCATAGAGGTGGACTGCAGCATTGTGGCAGGATGCAGGTTCAGCATTGGCTTCGCAAGAACAGTGGTCTACCAGCTCATTGAGAAGGCTGCAAGCAGGATAGGAGAAAGAGTGACTGTGAAGCAGTATGTGGATGATCTGGCACAAAGTGCAAGGGGCAAGAAGTACAAGGAGGTGAAGAACCAGACGGTGGAAGCAGCACTGGAGTTGAAGAAAGTCATGGAGGAAGAAGGGCTGACAGTCTCAGACAAGACCACACTGGTGTGCAGCAGCAAGGAGCTGGAGGAGGATGTGAGGAGAGGATTGGCTGCAGGAGGCATGAAGATTAAGGTAGCAAGACAGGTGAAGGACCTAGGAGTGGATGCCACAGGAGGAGGAAGGAGAAGCACCAAGACGCAGATGAAGAGGATAAAGAAGGCAGTCAGGAGAGCAAAGAAGGTGAAATGGATGCGAAAGAAGAGTAGGAAGGCAACAAAGTTGTATAAGTGCAATGTCTGGCCGGCGGCCAAATATGGCATAGCCTGTGTAGGGGCAGCCCCAAACATAGTCCAGAAGATGAGGACAGCATGTGCAGGGGCAGCCCTAGGGGCACAGGGGCACTGTGCAACAGTTGCCATAGATCTGGGGATGGGGCAGAAGGCAGACCCAGAGATTAGCATCAGGGTGGAGGTAGTCAAGGACTGGATTGAGATATGGGCAGGTTGCTCAGAAGAGGAGAAAAGGAGGATAAGGAGAGCCTGGAGGAAAATGGCCATGAGGATAGATGGCAAATACAGGTGGAGAGAAGTCAAAGGTCCCATGGGGGCTGTAATCACAACATTGAAGGACATGGGATGGAAGGTCCCAGCTCCAGATGTGTGGATCAGCCCTGAAGGTGACAAGTGGGAAGGAGACTTGAGCAGGATAAGTGAGGCCTTAGAGGAAGAACTTGAGGAGACGATGAAGGAGAAGATATGGGAAAGAGCTTCAAGGCACAGAGGAGGAGGAGGATTGCAGGGAGGCATGGATGGCACTGTAATCAAAAAGCATCTGAGAGTGCTGGCTGATTGCGGATGTGATGGAAAAGAGGCACTGTTAAGAAAGGCAGCAGCAGGGGCAATGTGGACAAGGGCAAGGAGATTTGAGGCAGGATTGGCAAAGAGCCCCACATGCCTGAGATGTGGGAAGGAGGATGAGGATGAGATGCACAGAATGTGGAGATGTGAAGCAAATGACAGGATGGATTGCAAGGCAGCGAAGCAGAGTGAGAGTCTGAAAGGAGCAGCAGAAGCAAGCAACAAAGAAGAGGAGGAGTGCTTTTGGACAAGGGGGCTTGTGCCCAAAGGTTGGACGGCAACAGAGGAGATGGAGCACATAAGGCCAAGAAGGTATGGAGAGGAAGAGTGGAGAGGAGGAAGATTTTACTTGGATGGATCAGGAGGAAAGAAAACAGGAGATAAGAGGATGAGGAGATGTGCATGGGCTGCAGTGAAGTTGGATGAGGAGGCAGGCAAGACCACAAGGTCAATCCAGGCAATGTCAGCACCCCTTGGGGGGAAGAAGCAGACAGTGCCACGCGCCGAGCTGACAGCAGCAGTGGAGGTGCTAAAGGAGCACCGTGGCAAAGATGTGGACATTGAACTGGTCACAGACTGCATGTATGTCTACAAAGGTGCCATGAAGAATAAGGGGGACAAAGGGCTTGTAAGGAATGGGGATCTATGGGAAGATTTCATGGACATGAAGGAGGAGATGAGGAGCAGAGGCAGGAAGTTAGAAGTAAGGAAGGTGAAAGCACATGCTGGATTGATTGATATATATATATATATATCAACAAAATCAGCCTCACAGACTTTAAAGGAAACCTGTTAGCAGATGCTTATGCAGGAGAGGCTGCAAAGGAGGCACAGCATGAGAAGGAGGTGGAGACAAGGATAGAAGGAGTGGATAGGATTGCATGGCTGGTGCAGGAGAGGATCATTGCAATATCCATTGAAGTCATGAAAGATGAAGTAATACGACAAGAACAAAAGGAGATGCTTGAGGAGGAGAGGAAAGAGTGCAGGAAGAGGAGCACAAAAGAGGAAAGAAGAAAGGAGGAAAGGCAGAGGAAGGATGAGCAGAAGGA
>CAZBDA010000268.1:0-2911 GCA_964490445.1 uncultured Rickettsiales bacterium
GCCGCCGCGGGGATCCTGGGGGGAGGGGTCCTTGAGCCAAAAAAACGGGAGATAAATAACAATACACCCATCCACAAACCCGAATATTCCGAATGAGTAAATACAATGTCCACCCGCACCGTCACGTTCGAGGCTATGAATCCAGTGTCAACCTTTATCATGAACGGTGTAACGGTGGTGTATGAACCGTCGGTCTTCGGGGGAGATGGTACTGAGTTGAGGAAGAACATAGTCTTCGAAGTACCACCGAGCGCAATTCAGGCCATCCGGGATCTCGAGAGCAAGATCGATCCTAGACGTCTATGTAGCAGCATCAAGGACGATAGCCACCTGAAGTGTAAGATACAAATGGACAAGGTTACAGTCTACGACGCTAGTCAGGAGATCATCCCGCAGCCCGAGTTGTGGCGGGGAGTCACCGTAAACGTTGTGATTTTGGTGAAGGGCGTATGGCACACCAAGATGCAATCAGGACTCAGCATCGAGGCAAGCTCCATACAGGTGCTGTGTACCGATAGCCAATGCCCGCCCGCGTGTCCGTTCCAGGCAGTCCTGGCGTCGTAGTCGCCTATAGTTCATGGGAAACATTGGGTAGAGAGAAATGGTAGGACGTCCTCGTCTTAGCACACCAGAGCGCCGCAAGAACATCCTGGCGAGCAAGGCTAAGTGGCGTAATGCCCACATGGAATACTATAGGGCGCAGAAGCGAGAGCTCACAAACCGCCCCGAGTACAAAGAACGACGTAAGGAGTTGAGAGAGCAGAAGCGTGTCCAGGACTGTGATCCTCCTCCCAAGCAGAGCGAAACCACGCTCTGGGCTTGGTATGACCCCAATAGTCAGATTGCCCCTCAGGGCATGTAGAGCAAATCTAGGGACCCCCCTCCTAGAATGGCCCTACAGGCCCTGAGAGGGCATTTTAAACTTTAGGCAAATCGCCTATAGGCAAAAGGTGCTAGAATGGCCCTACAGGGCCTGAGGACGCATTCTAGACTTATGCAAATCGCCTATAGGCGAGAGACATTATCTCTCGTCATTACAAAACAGCTCGACGTCCCATGGCGTCCACCAACAACATCTTTCGGATGCTCCCGCCTGCGGTCATGACCATGATCAAAGCCATGAACTCCGACAAGCACGCCCCCACACCCTCCGCCCTTGCCATCCAGGAGGCTGGCCTGGTGTTATCTACACCAATCGACCGACATCCATATATGGTAGCAGAGGTGGCCACCACACCTCCTGCATACTTTACTGCGTGGGGCGAGGACAGAGACTATATCGAAATCTACATTACCCCAAGTCCAATGAACCCAGCGCTGGGTGTGGTGCGCACCAACACGTGGATTCGCCTACGTCGCAACCATTCCTTCGAGGATGCTCTCGACTACATGCAGACTCTGGCAAATGACCACCCTGGGTTCTTCTAAGAGGCAACTAAAGCCCTAGATGCTCCCATGACACCCTAGAAGCGCCCACTGGCGCTCGGGTGTCTTTTTTTTTACCCACTCCACCCAACTATAGGCAAATCGCCTATATGCAAATCGCCTATGGGCTGTGTATTTTTATCTCTCGACATATCAAAAAGCTCGGCCATGGCTCATGTGGCCACCTCCCATAACTTCCATGGCCTGCCTGTTGAGATCGTCAAGAAAATCGCCTGGGCTGCAATGGAACCCACGCCAACCGCCAGGATCATATCGAACCTGCGGATGACCTACGAGGATGGCCTATCAGAATGGGTCGCATTGGTAGTGACACATCCTTCCAACTGTGGTCCAGATTGGTCCGACCTTCGGCAGTACTGGCCCAGAAGAAGCCAATGGAAGGACGATGGAATCACATTGCATCGGTGGAGTTTAGAATCCAGTCTCCGTTTCGATTGGCGCAAATGCGATGTGATAAGAGATTGGCGAGGTCTTGGGGTCATCACCAAAGCCTGGTGGAAAAACGAACTAGAGCAAGATCGTCTATCTAGGATCCTAGAGGACGCCTCCACAACTTAGATGCTCCCATGACACCCTAGAAGCGCCCACTGGCGCTCGGGTGTCTTTTTTTTTACCCACTCCACCCAACTATAGGCAAATCGCCTATATGCAAATCGCCTATGGGCTGTGTATTTTTATCTCTCGACATATCAAAAAGCTCGGCCATGGCTCATGTGGCCACCTCCCATAACTTCCATAACCTGCCCGCTGACATCGTCCACCAGATCTCGCAGATGCGATCGATCACCATGCGACTCCCCACACCAACCGCCAAACTCTTCAAAGACATCGTCAGACATGATGAAAGCTCAATACATGGAGGTATCACATATCATTCCCCATTCTTCAAAATCCGTCCTCATCGCATAGGCGCAGTCCGCTTTGGCAGATTCAGGTGGCGACCTAGCGGAACGGCGGGCATTGGGAGGCCTTGCTTGATAAGGACAATGACCCGAAAATATCGTTTTGAAACTTACCACGCCCCCCGACAGAATGTAATGTGGCTGGCCCTGCAATACTTGGGCAACATTATGGCCGATGGGTGGGAAGCGGGGATGGACGATGAGGAAGTCGAGCGCCTACGCGTTGCTGCCAGCCAATACCCTATATGGGAGATGTTGTATAACAGTTGGTGTGATAGACGATGGGGATTGGAGGATGACATTCCTTGGTACGACAACCTGAATTAACACACCGTAGCAGCCTTTAGGCGCTTTTTTTACCACTCCTCCCAAGTATAGGCATTTAGCCTAAATGTCGAGAGAGAAATAGAAGCTACTGGAAAGACTACCATGAAACCCGCTGAACGAACTGCAATCGACGCGGCCATAGCCGCTCATAACGAGCCCCGCGCCCCTAGCGGCGGTCGTGGGCTCATCCTGTCCATCCCCGCTGCGCGTTACAAGACGCTTGTGGACGCCAAGGG
>CAZBDA010000269.1:0-2910 GCA_964490445.1 uncultured Rickettsiales bacterium
ATCAAAGAAAGAGGAACGATTGAACGCGCGACGCGCGGCCGTAGAGGCGGCCATCGCCACCGGGACTGCCCCTGCGTACCCGCGAGGCTCCCAGAACTACTCCATGAAGCTGGCCGGCGGGAAACGGGCCGTCCTGGTCAAGGGCGACGGCACGTTTACGGAGGAGGGCAACTGGTGGTCTGCCAAAACGGGGCAGGCCCTGCCGCAGGGCATAGACTACCAGCAGCGGCCGATTACAGAAGGAGCGTCCCAATACATCGTCGCGAAGGGCAAGCGGCAGCGAATTCGCACATGGGACCCTGTAGCCAATAAGTTCAGTTTCACGAAGCTGGGGGTCACCTGGGCCGCTAACAGACGAATTGAAGTGGTTGTCGAGATTCCCGTGACCATTAGGGGCACGAACGCCTCCACTGGTCGCCAGTGGGAGAGGACGGGGTGGCTCCCGTACGAGATGAGCAGCATGGCTTTGGAGAAGATGTGGGTGAAGGAGTCTCTCTCGCCAACCGCGCGCGCGGCCAAAGTGAAGGAGATGGTCTTGACGCGCGCCGCCGACGCCGAGGGCATCGTTCACGAGGCAAGTGGCGAGGTTTGGACGGTGAACGAAGATGGGACGTGGCGCGCGAGCTCCCTGGAGACGCATGTGGGCCCGCGCGGACCAATCACTTCTGCTGTCATCCAGCAGCCGCTCCGCCAGGTCATCGATCGCCCGGCCGGGGCGCACCCGATGCACCTCGAGTGGCTCCCCTACCCCGAGCACATCTGCACGGAGGCCTTTGCGCCGGACGACGGGATGTGTGTGCCCCGTCAGATGGTGGAGGCGCTGGACGGCTACGAGCTCGCCGAGATCCAGGACAACATGGACGACGTGCAGAAGGAGGTCTACCCAGACCCCAAGACCTCGCCCTTTGAGAGGAAATCGTGGCGTGGGACAGGTGTGACAGCGCGCATGGTGCTTGCGTGGTGCCGCAAGCGTGGAGTGCCATGCACCATCATGCACGGGAGTAAGGCCTGCGACGTCTTGGCGGGGAACGGGAGGCCTCTGGTGGGTGCATGGTGGGAGGGACACGCCTATTTTTGGAAGGGCCGGGGCGCCGCAAAGGTCGCGCGCCGCGGCCTGCCGGCCGAGTCCACGGGCAAACTGCTCCAGCGCCCGACGACGGAGAGCAAGACGCCCGCATTTGCCACGTGGCGCGCGTGGTCGGGAGAGGCCGTACCGGGCCACTTCTACACATCAGACCTCGAGGGAGCGCGGCGTAAACTACTGGAGCAGGGCATCTCGCCGCGCCTTTCGCAAAGCGACCGCCACGAGGTCCGCCAGCTGACGGTCGGCAAGACGGTGGTCCATGGGGTGCCAAACAATTTAGCGTCTATTCTGCAGTTCATTGCGAAACTCGAGGCTCACGGCGTCGAGTTGGAGTATAGGGGAGAAGGCCTCCCGGCGACTAGCAACCGCGCACTCACGGCGCTTCTGAAACACGGCAATCAACGACGGTACCTAGATGACGAGGAAAAGGCAGAGTTGGTCAATTCGCAGGACGGGAAATGTGCCATATGCGGCGAGCCCCTCACCACGCGGACAGAATTCGACCACATGGTGCCATTATGTCTCGGACCCGGGGAGCAGGTACTGAGAGCCGTCCATCAGCATTGCCACGCGAGCAAGACGAGCGAAGAAGAACGAAAATTGGACGATGATCCACTCACGTCTCACTTTTCGCCGGAGGCCTGGAGAGTATTCTGTGACGCACCTCAATTGCAGGCTTTAAACTATTGCGCCGATGAGGTCAACGACTCGCAACGCGCGATGTTGCTCGACGTGCGCCGCTGCCGAAAACGCTGCCTGGAATACTGCGCAGACGCTCTCCCTGTCTTCAGTCCGCTCGACGCTGTGGAGGAGGTGACAGATCATCAATTAGGCCATTTCGTGTACGTGGACGCGCCCTACACGACGTTCATCCGCCAATACGGCTACTCCGGCACAGGGTGGATTCACGCGTGCCTCGCGCGTTGGTTGCTCCACGTGAACGCGATCCAGTGGCGCCACGTGCGGTACCGCCTGAACGCGACGGCGCGTCTGCCGCACTCTTGCCTACGAGAGCCTCTTGAGACGATTGATCAGTGTTGGGACGACCCCGCCGACCGCAAATTGGCCATTAACTCGCTCATAGGGCTCTGGGTCCGCAAGCGCCGCAGCTTCAGCGTGACGAGCTCGCACTGCGAGTTGGATGCGCCGCCGGGCGACTCCCTCAAACGCGCTACTTTCTATGGGGACGACAAAGTCATCTACGATTGGGTTCAAGAGCGCGCCGTCGAGGGGCCGGCGACAAAGTACCCTCTCTGGCTCATGGTTATGTCAGCAGAGCATTGCCGCGTCGGACAGGCGATCTGGATCTTGGAGAAGCTGGGAGTGCCGCGGAGATCGCTGGGCGAATTTAAGACTGACTCCATCGCCTTCTTGCCTCAGAAAAGACAACGTGAACGCATCAGGCGGGAGATCGCCGACCTGCGCTACTGCGACGTCCACTCCCTACGGGACCGCCTGGAGCCCGCGCCCAAGCGCCAGCGGCGACTCGACGATAACGGTGTCCATCTCGTGCCCATCGCCTCCGACGAGCCCGTCTACAGGATCAACGACATGCAGGAGAGCGACAAGATGCGAACGCGCCCGGAGCTGCCCGCGCGGCAACCCTGGGACGTGACCGCACCGGTGCTCGAGTGGACCGAGCTCTCGCCGGAGGATGCAAGGGCACACGTCATGGGCGGCGGCAGTCTGCTGCTTGAAGGTGCAGCCGGCTCAGGCAAATCGTTTTTCGCACGCGGCTGCCTGGAGGAGTTGCGCAAGAGTAAGCCCTGCGTGCTCCTCGCCAAAACACACGTGGCTGCCCAGAATATGTCGGCGCCGGAGCTCGT
>CAZBDA010000270.1:0-1293 GCA_964490445.1 uncultured Rickettsiales bacterium
GGAATCAGTGGCGTTGCACCATGGCGAAGGAGTCTGGGTGCCAGTTCGGATGGCCAAGGAGATGTCGTCGGAGTACGCCACAGGGACGCAGATCGCCTTACCGGTTGACGATGGCCCAGAAGCAGTACCAGGCATCTGGGAAGGCACGGAAGGCATGGTGTGTGTATGCGTCCAAGATGAGTTCGGAGGATCGTTAGACCCCGGAACCATAGTAGCTGAAGTGTTTCCAGCAGCGGTCCAGACTCGAGTGTGTGACGACTGCGGAACGACAGACACTGACGGATGGATCGTAGACCACGTCACACCGCAGTGTAGGGACTGCAAGAGCCCAGTGCCAGCAGGACCCAGCAGTTGTAGGCAGTGCGGAGCAGGCATGGCCTCTTGTGGGCTACTTAGTTACGCAGGATGCCTCAGCTGCAGACCAGAAGCAAAGTACAAGAGTACTCGTAAAGGTGGAGCGGCCGGAGGATTGCTAGCGAAGTCAGCAGCAGCCTTGGCCGTCCTAGCGACTACGGTAGCGTCGGTGACAGCAACCGCAGATCCAGCCATGACGTCGTCGTCAGGTCCGCAGGTCCCGGCAGAACGTACGATCAGGCATCCAGTGTTCCATATTGTGGAGGAACCAGGTGGGATCGAGAACCTCACAGATGTCGAGGTTCCGACAGAGGAGTACTACCAAGCCTTGGAACGGGACATGAAAGAGCGCCATCCGGAGGCGTCCGTCCACGTCCTAGAGCATCTCAGTTCATTGGAACCGTTTCTCGACACGTCCATCCTGGCAGGATTCAGTTTTGGAGCGGGCGAGAAAGCGAAGATGGTAGTCACCGAAGGTGGCCTATTAGGTCATATAGTGAGCCGACAAGGAGCTCACGCGGACGGCGAAAGGACGCAGGCCATAAATGATTTTGCGCCTTTGAAGGACGCGACACAGGTTCGGCAGTTCGTCGGCAGTACGAACTGGGTGAGATGGTACCTGGTCTCCGTCTATGCGACCGCCGTAAAGATCCTAGGTGAATACATGAAGCCAGGAGCAGAGTTTCCACCGGCTGGGCTAGGAGCGGCCCAGACACGGGGATGTAAGGCAGTGCGAGCGATCAAGCTCATGTGCAAGCACTCCATAGAGACGTCCGTAATGGACGAGGCAGGAGCGATCGACGGCAGTAGACCGTTAGAACAGATCGCTGACGCGTGTGGTTACGCTTGGGGAAGTACGAACGTCCAGATGACTGAGGACCTTTCGAGGTTCAAGGTGCTGTTGATGACAGGCAAAGGATTCACGCCGGCACAGCAAGC
>CAZBDA010000270.1:1303-2819 GCA_964490445.1 uncultured Rickettsiales bacterium
GGCCGCCATTAGTCCTGGAGGGCTTTGCACAGCTCGCAGGGAAGCGCGCACAGCGGCGAGTCTTAGGTCCGATGAGGACACTGAACTGGACAGACCATGCGAACTTCACGAAACAGCAGTCCATCGATCCTGCGGACATCGATGTGAAAATGCTGAGGTGGACAAGTGAGATTGTCGCCGATGGGTCGGAGATACGATCCTTAGCAGGGCGTTCGGCCAGGTTAGGAGACGGGACATCCAGGAACCCGAAAGACCGAGATGAGCTGATAGCCCAGAGAGGAAAGGACCTGAAAGGTCTGATTGGACAAGTGCGAGGTTTCGACTTGGACGAGTTCCTGAGCGATTGGGAAGATTCGGGATCAGCTATCCCGTGGGCATTGGGAGAGTCATGCATGCCGGAGCCGGCAAAGCCTAAGGAGCCCGCAGTTGCGGCGTCCGGGGCTTGCTTCGAGCCCGGACCCCGACGCGACTCAGAAGTCAGCGCCGGACTTGACCTTCCTCACTTGATGGCTAGCGCAGGAGTAGCGCCGAGACTGCAAGTGTTATATGTGCCAGATTACGTTCCATCGATCATGCGAGTGCAAGTGACATCGAAGCTATATCGAGACTTATCGGGGTTCATGCCCGACTGGGAGGTCAAGTTGGCGTTCGCCGAAGGCCCGTTCGAGGACAATGATGGAGTCGGAGCGCATTTTGACGCCGTGGCTCTTAAACACCCGAATGTCTCGAAACAGGTGGCAGCGACGAAAGTTGATTTCCACGCGTCTATAGTCAAGCTTGGACGCCATGCTTCGATGCACAAGCCTAAGTTCATAGTAGGCGAAGGACAAGGAGCTCTCATTGCGGCAGGATTCGCGAGGCCCTTGCTCTTGGAACAAGCACTCGCCACCAGGAACGTGCAGGAAAAGGAGTCACATTTGATTGCACAGGCTTGGGGAAACGTGAGCGGCGTGTTCATACATGCGCCAAGGATGTCCAAGAAAGGGATACAGACGGAGAAACTCAAGCTAGCGGTGCCGGAATTGTTCAAGAACGACTTCCCTATACCGTCGCGACGGACTTTCGTCGTCAAGGAACCGAGAAGCCCGCATTACAACGAAGAAAAGGCTCTTGTCGAGGAGATGAAACTGGAAACAGTAGCCTCGCTCAAAGACGTGCCCTTAGGCATGTTAGCGCAAGCAGAGAGCACTTTCATGTGGGAGCATAACGGCACGTGTGGATGCGGCCGTCGAACATTTCTGTTCGGGAGATGCACGAAGTGCATCCAGAGTGAAGCGTCAGAGCAGATGCAGGAAGCCAACGAAGAGGCCGTCCAGCGAGACGAGTTACGCCCTCCCCAGGAGGATGGTACAGCCGTTGGCGCCGCAGCGCCATTACCTGACGCTCTCCAGCAGCTTCCACCCAGACGAGGATTGATGACCAACGCGGTCATATTCATCACGGACAAGATTGTCCATGGTCTCTCAGAGAAAGGGCATGATGCTTGGGTCACGGACCGATGCACCGACAACTATGG
>CAZBDA010000271.1:0-2792 GCA_964490445.1 uncultured Rickettsiales bacterium
GCCCCTGCAGAACTGCATCAACCCCTCCTGACAGCGGTACTCAGTGCACCGCCTGGCCTCGACGAGGGTCTAGCAGACAGCGAGGCGATAGCACCTCTGCAGCACTGGGCTGATCGCAGAGGCTCCTTGAAGCTCCAAGCATTCCTTGCAAGGCCTGAGATTGCCGCGCCGGTAGTGCGGTCACTCTTGAAAACAGGGGAAGAGCAGCAAGTACTCACACAGGACTTCCTCCGACGTGTCGCACGAGACATTGAGCAGAACCAGTTTGCTCGTAAGGACCTGCGAAGAGCACGTCGAGAACTAACAAAGCCCAGTGTGCGTCGGAGACGGCCGCCCTCAGCAAGCAGCGTGACCCCCGCAGGAAAGAGGCTTCGCTTCTTCCTCGAGCTTGGAGACGAAGATGAGTCAGCTCAGCTGTGGCTAGCGTATAGGTCCGATAACAAGCGTTATGTTCACTCTGCTGAGGTAGCGATGCGTGATTGAGTGGGAAGTCAGGGCGGGCACCGCGTGATTGGGGCCGGTAAAGGGCCGCTGAGCGGGCGTGATTGGGGCGATTTTTCGGACTTGAACGCAGCTGTGCCCTCCGACGCCGGGGCGCGGTGCGCTGTGCCTCTCAGGAGGCCCAGGAGTCGAGTTCGGGAGGGGCGCGGGCCGGATCGAGCCTCGGTGCGGCGGCGGGAATCCCCAGGTGCCGCAAGATCCGGGGAATGGCGGCGGGCTCCGTGACCGGCCCGATGATCTGACGCCGGCCTCCGCAGCGGGCACAGCGTAGGACCTCGACCAGGAAGACCCGGCGCAACAGCCAGGCCCAGGGCACCCGGTCCACAGGGACTAATGGCCGAGGGGAGCCGCAGTGGGCTGGAGAGGGCTCTTCGTCAGGGGAGGGGACCACCGCCGCGCGCCATGTCGAGGCCGGTGCCAGGACTCCGTGGTAGCGGACCTGGTTGGCCCGGGGGATCGGGACGAGGGCCGCCAGCTTCTCCATAAGCTCCAGCGGCTCGAAGAGGAAGGCCTGCGTGCCGTCCGACCAGGGACGCTTCAGCTCGTAGCGGTAGTTCCCGTCGTCCAGCAACTCCAGTCGCTCGGTCGCGATCGCCGGCCGCAGCAGGTAGCGCGAGATGTGCTCGAGCCGGTCGCGGTCCGAGGCCGGCACCCGCACCGCCGCCTGCAAGTCGAAGCCGTCCAGGAACGACTGCATTCGGCGCCTCGAGCGCGGCATGTCGGCTCTCCGTCTCAGGCGTCGACCCTGGGCACGCACCCGCTGTCCTGCGTTGACTCCCATCGCGATGCGCCCCTGTACTGAGCAGTCCATGAGCCGCAACTCCAGCTGACGCGACTCCGGGAGAAGCTCGTCCTGGTGATCCTCCTCCTCCTCGTCTCGCAGTACGCCGCGCTCGCGCAGCAGCCGCAGCGACCGACGCCACACACGGCCCACCACCCAGCGCACATCCTCCTCGTCGACTCGTAAGGGCTCGAACCGGGGTCCTGAAGCTCCCATTACCCAGACCCCATCGGCCACCAGGCTGTGGAAGTGCACGTTCAGGTTGAGGGCGCCGCCAAAGCGCTGGATTACCGTCACCGAGGCATGGCGGGCGCCCCGCAGTCCCCGCCGCCTGGCCTTCGCCCGCAGCCGCATCGCGATGGCTGACTGGAACACCGTGAGGACCTCGCTCAGTAGCTCGCGGTCCCAGGCCAAACGGAAGCGCAGCGGGAAGGGCAGGGAGAGCACCCACTGGCGCCAGGGGACCTTCGGCAGGACCCGGTCGCCCCAGCGCGCCGCCGTGTCCGCCATGCGGCGACCCCCGCAAGAGGGACAAAAACCCCGGCCGCGGCAGGAGAAGGCCACCAGCAGGTCGTCCCGGCAGGTCGGGCAGCGTACGCGCACGAAGCCGTGCGCCAGGATCCCGCAGGTCAGGAAACGCTCGAACTCGCCCCGCACGTGCGCCGGCAAGGTCGCCTCGGGACCAGACTCATCGCAGCGCTGCAGGAAGGTCGTCAGGTGGGCTCGTAGCGCCTCGTACAGAACCGTCTCTTCCGGGCGGCGCCGGCAATAGCCCGGCGGTTCCGGTGCTGGGAGACGACGCGCGCGGCAGGACATGGCCCCGACCGGGTCGCAAGAAACAAACCAGGGCAGTGGGTGCCCGCGCCTGCGTTGCTGCAGGCTTTTGGTAGGGGCTCAGGCCGCCTCGCCTATGTAAGGGGCTGTACTGCGGGCACGACGAGTACAGACACTTCTGTACAACCAGCACCCCAGAACGGCGAAGGGCCAACCGCCTCTGGTGTGGAGCGGTTAGCCCAGCGCTTGGATTGGCTCCCCGTTCACGGGCGTACACCAACCCAAAATCCAGAGAACATTCTTGGGTGCAACCGTGATCTCTGGGTCTAAGCGCAGGTATGTACTCGGCTTTTCAGGTCGCCTCCGCTGGGTGCTTTGGAATGGGGCTCCCATTCTGAAATCGGGCATATTCGCATGTCCGGTGTGCTCTCAAGAGAACACCACCGAGAGCGCCGGGTCGAGCTCGATGCACGACTTGTTAAACGCGCCGAAACAAGAGACCCAAAGCTGTTAAACGCCGGCCGCGCTCTCGCCCCATCGGACCGCGTGGAGAGCACTTGGAGAGCCGAGAAGCATCAAACAGGCCGCGAGGACGGGTTCTCTTGCTCGGCGGGGGAGGGCAGAAAGCGACCGATAAGCCACTGATTCGCCAGAGAACCCTGCCGCCACTTAGCCCTGTTAAAAGAAAAGCCTCACCCGAAGGCAAGGCTTTCATCTGGCTGCCCATTGTGGGAGT
>CAZBDA010000272.1:0-2783 GCA_964490445.1 uncultured Rickettsiales bacterium
CGTTACCCTGGGGACGCTGTGCGAGCTGCCCTTGACGTCATGGAGGATTCCTGGGAAGGCGTCGACATACAAGAAGGAACCAAGCCGTGGAAGAGGGCTGTGAATGAGATGGTGGGCACTTTTGGTATTAGGTGCCCCGGTGTGCGGATCAAGTCCGTGCTTTCATTTGACTACTTTGCGCGACCAACTGGTGCCGAGGTCTGGACCACTCACGATGCCTTTGAAGTGCCTGGCCTGTTCCTCTTCAATCGCATCACTCGTGTCCTGGACTCGGGCTCCTACCGTCCTCTTTACGACCTTTGCCTGTGCACCGAGCATGTTCGTCTGGCGCAAGCTCATCAAGCTATTTTGTCCTGCTTTGAGCCCCGCTACCCGCCGACCATTCTCAATCTGATAGGCGACGGCATCATATGGACAAGGCCCCGGAAGGCCACAACGGCAAACAAGGTGGAAGAGCTGCTGACATCAATCAAATTCAAACACCTACCCAAACTAGAGGACCACATAAGGGAAACCCTGCACCAACCTGAGCCAAGACAACAACGGCTCCAGACATCAAGTCTCTATCCCTTGTCCGTGCACGAGGCGGATGCAACAGTCTTCACGGTCCAGGTCCCCAGGGAGAACCAATTCCGGCGAGGCACCTACGACATAAACAACGTCACCCGCGATGTGCAGATCGAGTCACCGACGTACAGTTGGAACAATGTCTCGATCGATGATGCACGCCGCATGGTAAAGGATGGAAGCTCAATATTCATTGAAGGACTAGCTGGAACAGGAAAAAGTCATCTAATACGGGAGGAGCTCATCCCCGCTCTAGAGGCTCAGGGAAAGAAGGTTGTGGTGATTGCAAAAACACATAATGCAGCTGCAGTCGCAGGCGGGGACACCTGCGATCATTTCGCGTGGCGCCACATCCGGGAGGGAGGGACGGGTGCTGATGTAATCTGGGTCGATGAGGTATCCATGCTTGATGTGAAGCTCCTCTGTGATCTTAACCATGCTAGTTTCCGTGAGCCCCCAATTCAGTGGATACTCAGCGGTGACTTCAATCAATATGAACCATTTTTCAACACCTTCAGAGGCGAAGCAGTGGAAAAGATTTTCGAGGAATGCGAGCTGCTACACGCACTGGCCGATGGCAACAAGCTAACCATGACAGAGTGTAGGCGCTCTGACCAGGTCCTGTTCGAATGGTATGCAAGCTTGGCAAGGGGGGGCTCCAGGCATGAAAGGCCATTGGAGGACAACGTGAATGAGGCGAGGGCGACATTTAAAGCAGACCAGGCCATTGGATTCATTCCTGGCACTCAGCTTGCACCGGTCAATTTTGTCCTCTCCCATCGTCTGCGTGAGCGCATCAATGCGCAGTGCAACAAAGCGGAAGCGCAAGGGCGCTCCGATGCCATCCGTTTCACATTGGAAGAGTTCGGCCTCTCCGACCTGGACCCCCATCAGAGTAATCCACAAGATGCCTTCTTTTGGCCTGGCCAGCGTGTCATTGCATGCTGCTCCGGGCGACGGCTACGTAACGGCTTGGTCTACGAAATTGAAAGCCTGGGCGAAACCGTTATACTGAAACGGCCTGACTTGCCAGAGGTGGGACATGCATTCGACAGTGCAGAGACCGAGTCGTCTAGCGACCTTTCGTCAGAATTTGTACCTACGATCGAACTCCCTCGACTCATGTTCTTTCGCTCTGTTCGCCTTACACATGCAGTCACATATGCATCGATCCAGGGATTGACGATAGAAGGGCTTTGCGCCCTCCACGACACATCGCATCACCACTTCCGCGCTAAGCAGCTGTTCGTTGCCTTGTCACGGGCGAGGGGCGCAAACAGCATCATAGTGCATTAGA
Source organism: uncultured Rickettsiales bacterium (assembly GCA_964490445.1). Classification (GTDB taxonomy): domain Bacteria; phylum Myxococcota_A; class UBA796; order UBA9615; family UBA9615; genus UBA6601. Next base: position 1,865 of record CAZBDA010000272.1, read on the forward strand.
TCATCACGCCTCGGCGCAAGGCCTCGGCGACACATGCAGCAAGAGCCGCGCTGTCGCCAGTAGCATCGTGCGCGCGCTCCAGCACCACTTCAAAATGTTCGCACAAGTCTTTCAATTTAGGTTGTCGATTGAAAGCCACCTTGGAATAGGCACACCTCATCGTGCAGAAGCGTGGAGCAGTTAGGATGCGGCGTAGCTCAGGAGTGTCGATGCCAAGCCGTTGCGTAGTTCTCCCAAGCACCGTATCCAAATCAAAGGATGCATTGTGAGCGACAATGGTGTCTCCTTCTTGCAGTAAATTTGCCAAGTCGGCAATGACATCACAGAGCTCCTTGCCTTCGATCCAAATGCCTGACAATTGGACAGGCACGTGCTCCCGCACCCATGGGACAAATTGGGTAGCGCCTCGGATAAGCGAGTCATACTCGTGCCATGTTGTACCGTCCTCTGTGATGTCGACCGACACTTGGATGGGATAGCTGGAGAATGGCAAAGGCCAGTCTTTGCGAAAGGCTTTTTTACTGGGAAATCCGTTTGTTTCAAAATCTATGCAAACAAAGCGTGGCATGTTTAATATTACAGTAGAGAAAATCTGCCAGTACGACGGATACTCATGGAAGAGATTTTGGCCCAAGCGCGATACCAAAGGCAAAGGCAAAGGCAAAGGCCCAATCAAGCTTGCCTTCGGCCCCTGAGACCCTACAGCCTCAGAGCGACCATCTTTCGGGGGGGAGGCGTGATTAGGCGTGATTAGGTGTGTATTAGGCGTGATTAGGCGTGATTAGGCGTGATTAGGCGTGGCCCCGCAACAGGGTACAGAATGTCAATCCACAAGGAATACACAAGGACAAGGAATACACAAGGACAAGGAATACACAAGGAATACACAAGGACAAGGAATACACAAGGAATACACAAG
>CAZBDA010000273.1:0-2776 GCA_964490445.1 uncultured Rickettsiales bacterium
CTGCCTCACGCGGGCCTTCCTGCGCAGCCGCAAGGCCCTGGCCGGGGTGCTCGGCCTGGGCGCGGTGATCGACGAGATCCCCTCGCTCCAGGACGACATCCGCGAGCGGGGCGAGCGGGCGGTGCAGGCCTGGCTCCAGGCCAACCAGGCCGCGTCGGATCCTGCGGGCCTGTCCTCCCCCTCTTCCAACCAGCAGCCCGCCTCCCTCGCCGGCGGCGCTGGGCTCGCCACAAGCCAGACGAAGGAGCAGTCATGACCGACACGTTGAGAGCGAAGCTGAACGAGCACGGCCTGGCGCTGCAGGAGCGGGAGCTGGGGCCGAGCAAAGAGCCGGGCGATGCGAGCGCCCACCCCACCCTGCCGCAGGCACACATGCCGGCTTCCTGGGATCTGCAGCAAGCCCCGCTGTCCCGCTTCGAGCTGAGCGAACAGGACCGGCTCCGGGCGATGCGCTCAGAGGCCGCGGGACGGCAGCGCTTCCGGGCCTGCCACGCCCAGGCGGTCGCCGAGATCGACCAGAGGCGTCGGACCCGGCCACCCCGGCCCTGGCTGCGGCTGGCCGCAGGGCTCGGCAGCGCCTGGGCGGCGAGCACCCTGGCCGATCACTTGCAGTCCAAAGATGCGTCGGAGGCTACAAAGGGCCTGCGGCGCCTGGCGGTCGCCGGGGTTGCCCTGTGGGGAGGCACGGAGGGAGCAGAGCTGGCCGCTGGTCTGCAGCCCAGCCCCGAGGCTCCGAGGGACCTGGTGCCCATCACCCCACCTCGGGACGAGCTTGCTACCGCCGAAGCGGCGGGGCTCGACCCGGATCGGTTCGAGCTGGCCTGGTACGAGGAGTACATGCGGCTGCTTGGGAGCAGTCCCCTGGGGGCCCCCGCAGCGCTCGGCGTCAAGCTGGGGCCGGTGGGGGTGAAGTGGGGACGCTAGGTCATGGGCAGCCGGGCAGTGGTGCAGCCACTGCCCCGCCCGCAAGGCCCCGGCCCCCGCCAGGATGAGCCTCTCGGCGCCCGACGGGGGCATGTGGGGTCTTCGGTGCGACTGCCGAGAAAGCCGGCAGGTGGGCACGCTGGCACCCGGAGATGGACAGGTCCTTGACACGGGAGCAGCCGCCGTGACGGCCACCCTTCAGGTCGATGGTGCTGGATCCCCAGCGCCAGGCGTGTGCTCGAGAGACGAAAGCCGAGGTTGTTGTTGCGGTTGTCGGGGTCGTTGTTGTTGCGATTGGCGACCCGCGTGTTGCTGGCGTTGTTGTTCCAGCTGCCGCCACGGTTGACCCGGTTGGAGCCTCCTCCGGTAGCCTTGAGTCACTCTCGCACATTGGACCTGCTGAGACTACTTGCCAAACCACGGCCAGGACCGGGTGTGTGCCTGGATCCGGCGCAGCGCTGCGAGAGTGCCCTTACCCCGGCGACAGGCATAGCTGTCAGGGTCGGCCTCGGCCTCGAGAGTCGGCTCCAGAGCAGCACACAAGGCGTGGTGTACGACCCGGTCGCGGAAGGGGGCCGCTGAGATCAAGCGAGGCTTCGGCTCACGGATGGGAAAGACATGGAAGGCGCCCGGCTGGTAGCTGCCCGAGCGCAGCTCCCGTTGCAAGGTCAGTACTTCGGTCTCCAGTTCACAGAGGAAGCTCGCGGTCCCGGCCGAGGAGCGTCCGCCCCGAGCGGCGCGCCGTGCCGCGGTCCGGAGTGCCCAGAATTCCGTCGCCTCATCGAACCACCGGCCCACTAGCTGCCGTCCACCAGCCTGCGCCAGCCGCCGAGCATCCGGCCGGCCTCGTCCAGGTTGCGCATCACCTGTTCCAGCCCCGCCCGCGCGAGCAAGCGACGCTCGAAGCACAGGCGGACCAGGGTCCGCAAGACGGCCAGATCCGCATCCACCTTTGCCAGCAAGCTGACCTTCTCTGCCCGCTCTGCCCAGCGGGCCCGTACGAGGCCCTCCAGGATGTCGAGGGCCAGGCCGTCCACACGACTGGCGAAGGTGAACCGGGCAGCCCTTGGAAACCCAGCGCTGCGGTCGAGGAGATCACCCAGGGTCCGCTCCCAGTGCACCAGCAACACCGGGGCCTCGTCAGGGACTGGCGTCATCACCGTCCCCTTCCTCGACCGCCTGGGCCGTCCGCACGAGATCCAGGACCTCGTCGGCAAAGTCCCGAACTCGCGCATCGCCAATCCCCTCGATGGCCTGCAAGGCCTGTCGAGAGGAAGGGCGCGTGTTGGCAATGGCTGCGAGCTGGGCGTTGGTGAACAACACGTAGGCTGGCCGACCGTCCCGGCGGGCGCGATCGTTGCGCCACCTTCGCAGAATCTCGAACAGCTCTCGTGACTCGGGCAGCACCTCGATCGGCGGGCCCCGACGAACGCCGCTGCGCCCTCCCCCGGACCGGTTCTGAGTTGAGAGCACGCGGTACTGCACGACCAGCGCCAGACTGGGAAGGCCATCAAAGACAAAGAAGTGTTCGCTTACAGCCAGGGCCTCGGTCTCGGCCAGGAAAGCGACGACTTCAGTGTCATCAAAGGATCCGGACTCTGCGTCCAGCCGCAGCGTGAAGACCCGGAGCTTCAAGTCGACCGGCGCTCAGCAGGCAGGCTGCTGGACCACGTCCAGCACGGTCCGTGGTCGCTCAAGATTTCCGTCACTGCCCTTGGGGGCGCTGCCCCCAAACCCCCAAGGCTCGAGGCAAGCTGACCACCGCAGTCAGCCCCAGCCGACCGCCCCGGCCCCACGCGGCTGCGGGCCGGCGCGGCTGCGCTCGCTGCCTGGCCTCGCGCTCGCGAGGGGC
>CAZBDA010000274.1:0-2772 GCA_964490445.1 uncultured Rickettsiales bacterium
GTGCGAAACAGTGGCTTCGATCGTATGGTGGACAGGCGGTTATCGCAAACGTGAACAGCGCTGGTCATTTGGAGATGCGGTATGGAGATCGTATTCGTACTAATATGCCGTTCAATTCTCCGGACGCATTGGCCTCTTGGTTACTGAGTGACGTCAAAGTATCGGTGCCCGCGCGGGTCTGCCAGCATTGGCTTAACAAAGATTGGAGCTCTTCCGGGAAGCTGCTCAGTATAGAAGCTGTGGATGAGCACTGCGGAGAGCGGCTCCGGTTAGATCAGTATCGACTTTGTTTCTTATCCGATGAGTCTGCTCAGACTATGGCAGAAATCTTGAAGGAGAGTTCTCCGCCATTCACGGTATCGGCTTTACTTCTGAGACAATGGTATGTACGATATCATGATGACGGTGGGCCTCTTCGGTATGGCAGCGCCAAGGAGCTAGAGGATGCCATGGGCGATGAGCTGCGGTCCGCGTATAGTGAGATACCACGAGGGGGCTACAAGCAGTTGCGAGCGGCATTAGGGAATCGCCGTAAGGTGGTGGATGTATCTGAGCAGACGGCGAAAACTTGGCTTGCGCAGTATGGTGCGCCTTCCAGCGGTAGTTCGGCTTCTGCGAGCGGGAGATGCTTGAAGCGACCGGCTGCCGCTGCGGGTCTGAGGCTGTCGGTCGCGAAAAGACCCGCGGCGGCCTCGGTCGTAGCTGAGGTGGAGCCGGTTCCGGTAGAGGTATCGACCTGCGAGGCGTTGGAAGCGGCGTGCGGACAACGATATCGTTTGGAAGTATCTGACCTCGGTTTGGGTCTGGCGTATTACGACATGAGACGGCGTTTGATGGCGTGGGGCTTCGATGTATCCGTGGCGGTATGTCGTCTGTGGCTCGCGAAGTATCGGTTAGGTCACGGGGTTAAGGACGGCAGTCACGGTGTATTTGAGCTCTCGCGTCAAGATCTGCGACGATGGTATTATATTGATGGTCTTCGAGATAGTGCGTTACAGCTCAAATATCGGACGATTTGCGGTATTCACGCCTGCCGTAAAACTCTGACACGTTGGATCGAGGCTCCGGCACAAGCACTGGATTGCTTCGAGAACAATGAGGACGTGCACGCCCATGCGGCAGGCGAGTATGTGCTGGAGCAGTTGCAGGAGGGCGTAGCGGCGGCGGACGTGGTGCAGATGCTGCGAGAGCGGTATCTTGTGGATACCACGGTACAGCGTGTCAACGCTTACAGGTATTATCGAGAGCAGAAGGGCGGGTATTGGACAGCGGATAGATTAGAACGAGACCACTGGGAGTTTTTATATGGGCTTGTATCGCTGCAGAAGAACCTGGCTAGGATGTCTGATCAGAGGACAGTGGGCATGGTATACAATAATGTTGTGGAAGCGCGAGTGGTGCTGGCTGAACACCTGGGTCGTGCGGAGGAGGTATTACCTGTTCAGAATCTTGGTGTATTTTTCTCTCGGCACCAGAGTCATGCCAGATTGGTCGGTCTGTATCCGGAGGCGAGGGTTTACAAGGATGCCGTACCCGTCGGTGTGGTGAATGCCTTTCGAGAGACCTTCAGGGGACAGGTATTGCCCGCGTGTGGCTTTGGTGTGCTCAGACGTGGCGGCATTGAGTCGCGCAATCGTATCTTGAAGGTGGCCGGCGACAGTGACTTGATAGTATTTCCGAAAGCGTCTGCGGAGGCGTGTCTGTTGGCGGCGTATGCTATGTCCAAATGCGTAGAGATATACCAGCAGTTGACGTGGTATGGTTCTGCTCTGACCCTGGTACAGCGTGATGTGGCATTGAAGCACCCGTGCGTGGATTTTTTCTTCTGGGTGATGTATGGCAGTTGGTCTTTTTGTGACGATTGCGGTTCATATTGGTTCAACGATCAATACTTCAGGGAAAGAGTATATCAGGATCAGGCCACAGCTGACACGCCTGATCTGTGTGCTGCGTATCGACGGTTGATCCCATCTGATCCGATGGAGCACGAATATGGGAAGTTGGGTATCTCGTCTCGATGGTGGTATTTGCCAGGTATGTATAAGCCTGTGACGTATTGCGAGCGATGCACCAGACCAATTCCTGGTATGTCGTCTGGTGCTCGGTTCGCATCTGCATTGCGCGATCGCCGTCGCGATGTTGCGGCTCCTGTTCAGCGAACCTCACAGTTGTATCGGATACCTCGAATTAGGTTTATTGGCAGCACTTTTAGACCTTGGTCTCGAGAGTGTATCACGTGGCCGCGATATCGCTATGGGATGTACTCATTGCAGAACACCGAGGGCGAGAGTATGCTGGATCTATCCACTGCTGAAGCGAGGGCGTTGCAGATCGTGGTATTGCGTACGTCTGTGCAGGAGGAGAAGTTCTCAGAGTATGGGCCTGCGCATCACAAGAACTGGAAGAAGGTGGGCCTGTCCCGCGCGTATTTTAAAACAGATCGCGTGCAGGAGGCTGGTATGCCCACTCCCAAAGCTCAGGCTGCATTTCGTTTTCTCATGGACCACAACAGGTATTATAAAGCTTTCCAGGAGATGCAGGCGCGCCTGATTGCCAGTCAGGCATCGCTTAATGTCAGAGTGATGGGGATGTCCCCGCGCGGATATTTCTGGGTATGAGGTCTAAAGCCGGGGTGATGCAAATCTTGTGTTTGGCGGTTAGGTGGTCCAAAACCGGGGTGCCGCAAATCATGTGTTTGGCTGGTATGCGGTCAAAAGACTGTTTGATGCAAATAATGTCTTTGTGGGGTGTGATCGGATCATAATCGTGGAT
>CAZBDA010000275.1:0-2770 GCA_964490445.1 uncultured Rickettsiales bacterium
TTGCCCTCGCAGAACAGGGGCCGGATGTAGGCAGGCACGAAGCCCGGGAAGTCAAAGGCGTTGTCCACTCCACCTTGTTGTGCCATCGCGCGAATGTTGTTGCCGTAGTCGAAGACGTGAGAGCCAGCGGCTTGAAAGTCCAACATGGTGCGGACGTGCTTCGCCATCGATGCGATGGAGCGACGAGTGTACTCCTCGGGATCGGCGTCGCGTAGTTCCCCAGCCGCTTCGAGACTCAGCCCCTCCGGGATGTAGCCGTGGAGCGGATCGTGGGCGGAGGTCTGGTCGGTGACAAGGTCCGGCTTGATGTCCCTGGCGAGGATCTGCGGCAACACCTCCGCCGCGTTGCCCAGCAGGCCCACGGACAGGGCACGGCCCTCGGCACGCGCCGCCAGGACCAACTCCAGCGCTTCGTCTAGTGATTCGGTTGCGCGATCCAGGTACCGGCTGTCGATGCGCCGTTGGATTCGGGTGGGGTCGACTTCGATGCCCAGGAAGGCAGCGCCCGCCATAGTTGCAGCCAGCGGCTGGGCGCCGCCCATGCCGCCGAGACCGGCAGTTAGCACCATCCTGCCGCTGAGATCGGAATTGAAGTGGGTCTTCCCCGCAGCGACGAAGGTCTCGTAGGTGCCCTGGAGAATCCCCTGCGTGCCGATGTAGATCCACGAACCGGCTGTCATCTGGCCGAACATGATCAAGCCCTTGGCCTCCAGCTCTCGGAAGTGGTCCCAGTTGGCCCAGTTGCCGACCAGGTTGCTGTTGGCGATCAGAACGCGCGGAGCATTGACATGGCTCTCGAAGACAGCGACCGGCTTGCCCGATTGGACGAGCAGGGTCTGGGTCTCTGTGAGATCCTGGAGGCTGGCGACGATGTTGTGATAGGCATCCCAGTCGCGCGCGGCTTTGCCGGTTCCGCCGTACACGACGAGGTCTTCGGGACGTTCTGCCACCTCGGGGTCGAGGTTATTCATGAGCATCCGCATTGCGGCTTCTTGTACCCAGCCTTTGCAACTGAGTGTGGTTCCGCGGGGGGCACGAACAGTGGGTGGCGTCGTCATTGGGTCTCTCCTGAGGTGGTCGTTGCGCCCTGTCCAGGCTATCCGGTGGCCGTTGGGGTCCTACCGCCTGGCCCCGGCGCGCTCTAGTCGAGGGCTCCCAGCGAAGCTTCGATCGTCGCCAGCAGGGAACCATCTCGTATCAATGCAGCGGCCTGCTCCTGGTCGTCGCAGAGGATCCGGTCGTGCTCGAGGTGCGAGATGCGCTCGCGCACGAACTCCAGTGCCAGTCGCGGCGCCGTGGCCGGAACCAGCGGCTTGCGGAAATCAAGCGCCTGGCAGGCGGCGAGCAGCTCGATCCCCAGAATCCTCTCGCTGTTCTCGACTACGGCCATCGCCTGGCGCGCGGAGATAGGCCCCATGGAGACGTGGTCTTCCTGGTTGGCGCTGGTCGGAATAGAGTCGACAGAGCTGGGGTGACAGAGACCCTTGTTCTCCGACGCGAGCGCCGCTGCAGTGACCTGCGAGATCATGAAGCCGCTGTTGAGCCCCGCAGCCTCGACAAGGAAGGCTGGTAGGCCGCTCAGGCGCGGGTTCACCAGTTGCTCGATGCGCCGCTCGGAGATCGCACCGAGCTCGGAGGCGCCCATGGCGAGGAAGTCGAGGGCGAGAGCGACCGGCTGGCCGTGGAAATTGCCGCCGGAGATGACTTCTCCAGTAGCCGGAAAGATGGTCGGATTGTCTGTGACGGAGTTGAGTTCCCGGCCCAGAACCTGCGCTGTGTGCGAGACCACATCGCGTACCGCGCCATGTACCTGGGGAATACAGCGCAGCGAGTAGGAGTCCTGGACCTTGTCGCAGTCGTGGTGGCTCTCGTTGATTGTGCCGCCGGCCAGGAGCCGGCGCATGTTCGCCGCTGATGCGGCTTGTCCTGGGTGGGGGCGTAGGCTGTGCAGGCGTTCCTCGAAGGGTCTGTGGGAGCCCAGCTTGGCCTCCACGGTCATTGCGCCGACCAGGTCGGCCAGGGTGCAGAGCCGACGAACTCGCATCGTTGCCAATGCTCCGAGCCCGGTCATCGCCTGCGTGCCGTTGATCAGGGCGAGGCCCTCTTTGGCTTCCAGTTCAATGGGCTTGATGCTGTGCCGCTCGAACTCTACGTTGGTGTCGAGGCGCTGCCCGTCCGGGCCATGAACCCAGCCCTCGCCGAACAGCGGCAGGGCAAGGTGTGCGAGTGGCGCCAGGTCGCCCGAGGCTCCAACGCTGCCCTGGCTGGGGATCCAGGGATGGATCCCGAGGTTGAGAAAGTCGACGAGCTGCTGAACGACCCGCCGGTGAACGCCCGAGTGGCCGGCGGCCAGCACGTTGGTCCGCAGCAGGGTGATGGCACGAGTGGTCGGGATGTCGAAGGGCGCGCCCAGGCCCGCTGCATGGCTGCGCACGAGGTTGCGCTGAAGTTGACTGAGATTCTCGGCGTCGATGGAGACCTTCGCCAGGTGTCCGAAGCCGGTGTTGACGCCGTACACCGTCTCACCACGGGCGAGGATCTGATCGACGGTCTCACGGGCGAGGTCGATAGCTGTCAGTGCTTCGGCGCTGATCTGAACAGGCCGGCGGTCGCAGGCGACCTGCTCGAGACTCTCAAGGCTGAGTGACCGTCCGTCGAGTTCCAGTGGAGTCGACGCAGTCATTGCCTGCCCTGTCTCTCGGGGTGGGGCCCACCGCGGGGGGCCGGGGGGGGGGGAGAGCGGGGGCGGGGGGCACGCGCGCGGGGAGGC
>CAZBDA010000276.1:0-2733 GCA_964490445.1 uncultured Rickettsiales bacterium
TCACTCGGCGAGAACAGCGGCTACGTGGGCCCCTCAAAGTGTCTGATAGACCTCAGGGGGTGTCTCAAGCGGCGGTGACCCAGGGCCTCCGCAGGCTGGACCGATGGGGCTGACGACTACACCGAGCCGCGGGGGCTCGGGCGGTTTCGGGCGCCCGTATTTCTGGGCGCGCCCGTAAACTGTGGGCGGCATCAAGACGACGCTGGGAGACGGTAGCGGGTCGCGCGACCTGTCCCGACTCGAACAAGAACTCCCTGCGCTGTCAGTCTCCCCAACAACCGCTTGGCCTGATCTGAACTCAGCCCGCTTAGTGCGACGACCTCTCGGCGACGAATCTCGGTGTTCTCCCTGAGATAGTCCAAGATCTGCCTTGTCGGTAGCTCGCCGACTGTGGAGGCCGTTGGGGAGCCGGTGGTCAGCGAATAGCTGGTTCCGGCCTCTGCAGTATGCGCTTCGATCAGGCCGATTCGGAGAAACTCATCGAGGATGTCCCGCAGCTTGTCCTCGGTGCTCTGGGTGCTCGCCATCAGGTCTCGCAGCGAGCTGCGATCAGCTCTCCACATCGCACCCAGAACACGCAGACTCCATGTGTTGAGAGCAGCGCCTAGGCGCCCCTCTGCGTCGATCACCAACCGCAGGAAGTCTGTGTCGGCCTGCAGCGTCGGCAGCCGCAACACCACGTTGTAGGCGTTGCTGCGGGAGTAGTCGGGCGCAGGACGGCCCATTCGCAGCATCCCGCGGTAGATGATGTCCACACCGCGGCCTGTGCGTTCGACGAGTCCGATGCGTTTGAAGGCATCGGCCAGTTTGGGGTTTCGTGGCCGGGGTTCACAGGTCAACAGGTTGGCCTTGGACACTCCGTCGATGAAGCCGCCAGGGTTGCTCACGACCAGGGCATCCCGCTCCAGACGGACATGGATCGCTCCCAGGCGCGTGTAGTCGCGGTGGGTCAGCGCGTTGGCGATCGCCTCCCGGTAGGTGCGCCGCTCCACCAGTGGAATCGGAACGCGGGCGAAACTCACCAGAATCTCCTGCTCGGCGTTGATGGGGCCGAACGAGGTCTCCAGCCACTCGAAGGCGCGCAACAATGGCGCGTGGATGAACTCGTTGAAGCGCACGTCCTCGCCGTCGAGCACCTGGAAGGCGACCTCATGGGTCGGCACCAACCGACGCAGGGACCGGTCCTTGCCGACGAGAAGGAGCCCAGCCAACGTGGGGACACGTCCATCAGCGGTGTGGGTCGTCAGCCCCAGGGCGCCGTCCAGCTCGTCGTCCGTCAGGTCGAGCAGAGCACGATCACCGTGGAAGCGCTCGACGAACTGACGCAGGCGCGCTCGCTCCACCGGATCGAGGTCATCGAGGGTGGCCCCGATGACCGGCTTGCTGGATGGGTCGGTGAGGCCGAGCTGCGACAGGCGCTGGTGAAACTCATGGGGCAGGAACGGGACACACTCCGGACTGCCATCGGCCTGGAGCCGGCGACGCCGGAGCACGCCGTCACTCGTCGCCGTGAGCTGGTGCATCTTTGGGACATCGATCCGGGCGACAGCGACTCCCTCAACATCGATCCGACTGGCCTGCACAGCGACCGGCGGCACAGTTCGGTTGGCGATCATGGCGGCGACACCATCGACCTTGAGGTGGCGCCGATGGAGACCGGTGGGGGTTCCGTCGTCCTCGACACCGAGGTAGAGCGTGCCGCCCTCCGTGTTCGCGAAACAGACCACGACTTCGAGTAGCTCCCGATCTGACAGGCAGCGCCGGTCGGACTTGAACTCGACGGTGAGGGACTCAGCGGTGGGCAGGGGAATCGGACTCATCAGTCCAGTCTATCCGGGGAGACACCGCGAGCTGGGGAGGTCTGCTACTGGAAGGGGTAGAGGCGGCGGGGAGGGCTGGAGAGCCGGCCTTCTGCCTGCTGCTGTCGAGCAACCCTGAACGCTGTTCGTAGCTGGATGAGCAGATGCTCTCGCCGTGCTCACCGCCGGCATCGCGAAGCCAGCAGACGCTGCGCGTCTTGCCGGCTGCGCTGAGAGCTGGCCCCGACGCCGGGTCGTGCTACACTTGGGAAGGGCCCTTGAATTGCACTTATAGCTCGCCGCTACAAGTGCGGGCTGTCACCTGAGCCATCCCCTCATTTCTGATCCGGCGAGAAGGCCGTGTATAGCGCTATTATCCCCGAGGGACGGTCCTCTCTCCCAGGCCGTGGCGAGTGCCGAGAGACCTCGAAGCATGAGTCCGCCCCATCCGCTTCGCGACCACTCATGCGGACAGCTTCCCGAAAACGACTTCCACATCGTGGTTCTCGGGAATCAGAAAACGAGGGGATAGCTCAGGGCTGTCACCCCTCTCCAGAGTCGAGCCGGGTAGAGAGGATGGAGCCAATGGGACGCCTCAGCCGCTGCCATCCCATCAGAGGATGCTATGGCCGATTGCTTGGTGATACCCACCCTGCCGAGGTCTCTGCGTGCACCGCGAAGCCAGCAAACGCTGCGCGTTTCGCCGGCTGCGCTGAGAGGCGGGGCTCACCGTGAGTAGTGCTGCATCACAGGCGCCTTCATTCAGCGCCTTATACATGCCGCAGCCGCGGCGGCCTGCCTCTACACTGTGTGGTGCCTCTGCCCGTGGCGAGGAGGCGTCACGGCACAGTTACCGTCCTCTGTGAGTGCGTTGCTGCGTGTCGACGGTGGCGCCGAGGTTGAGCGGCCAATGCTGGTGGCAGGCACATAACGC
>CAZBDA010000277.1:0-2726 GCA_964490445.1 uncultured Rickettsiales bacterium
GGCCTTCACCCCATGGGTCCGCGAATCTGTCAATTTGTATCCCAAAATTAGCTAAAAATACATATGGTGCTGCTTCATGGCCCGTGGGTGCAACCCCGGTAGGGTGGACATATTGGATGAACTTAAATAAAAGTGACGCAGCTACTTCATCACCCACTCAGTCATGGAATAATACTGCGCCTACTGCTTCAGTTTTTTCAATCGGCACTGCTGATAACATAAACGCATCAACTCAAACTTATGTTGCATACTGTTTCGCAAGCATCGAGGGCTACTCAAAGGTAGGTAGCTACACTGGGAATGGGAATGCAGATGGAACTTTTATCTACACAGGATTCAGACCAGCATTTCTTATGTTTAAGGCATTTAATACAACTGATGATTGGTTTATAATGGATAACAAGAGAAATACCTATAACTTAGTAAACGATCATTTGAAAGCTAACAGTGATGTAGCAGGAGCAACTTCATCAGCAGGAGACTGTGATTTTGTTTCTAATGGGGTTAAGTTTCGGGTGAACGATAATGGAAACAATAGTACATATGAATATGTTTATTTAGCATTCGCAGAATCACCATTCAAAACATCTAACGCGAGGTAAATTATGTGGCACAGTGATACATTAGGTGTCATAAGGACACCAAAAGAAATAACGATAAATGGTGTGACTCATCCTCGCCAGATATTCCGCAAATGGAGTAAGGCGCAACTGGCTGAGTTAGGGATTACCCCTGCGCGAGTAGAGACACCTGACCAACGCTACCATAATACTGGTGCGGAAACACTTACTCTGGTAGATGGTGAGACAGTAATAAGCTACGCCACTACAGAGAAAGATGTGGAAGGCTTAAAGAAGGATATAGCACAAAAGATAAAAGCTAATGTTGGTTCATTGCTTTCCTCTAGCGATTGGAGGGTTATACGAGAGGCTGATGGCGGAACTGCAATGACAGACGCATGGAAGACCTACAGGAATGAGGTAAGAGCGCATGGCAATAGCCTTGAGTCTGGGGTTGAATCCTTTGCCAGCTTACAAGCCGTTAAGAACTTCCAGAATCATGAGGTTGTAGAGGTAAGATACAAGTCTACTTATGATGCAGAGGGAAATGAAACAATCGGCCCAGAAACAGAGAATCATAATCGTACAGTAGACAAAACATACTGGGATTGGCCTGTTGCACCAGATGCAGAGGTCGATCCATACCATGTCAGATATGAATAATGGCTGTAATTCCCGTAGAGAATGTAGGTGAAGTAGGGATAGTCAAGGATATAAATCCTTGGCAGCTACCACCTAATGTCTGGTCAGATGGGAATAATGTAAGGGTAGAACATGGGGCTATAGTAAAGTCTCCGGGGTATGCCGAGGTTATGGCAACCTGTCCTGTTACACCGTATCATATTGTTCAACTTAAATATGGTACTGAGGCATATTGGGTAATAGCAAGCCTTACATCTATAAGGGTATATAAGACCAGTAATGAGACTTGGTATGATATAACCAGAGGATCAGGGGCTTATAATGCTACTGCTGACGAGGGTTGGACATCTACCGTTTTGGGTGGTGTTCTTGTAATGGCTAATGGATTTGATCAGCCTCAGTTTTGGGCGCTATCTTCTGGTGTCCCATCTACATCTACCACTATGGCTGATCTAACCAACTGGTCGTCTGGTGCTGGTGCAACTCATTACCCCGTATCTGTTAGGGCGTTTAGGTCTTTCTTAATTGCGCTTAACCTAACAGAGGCTGGTGTACCTATACCGCAAAAGGTTAAATGGTCTACAGAGGCTGGTATTCAGGCTGTTCCAGCTTCATGGGATGAAACAAGCGCCACAGTAGATGCTGGTGAGTATGAGTTAGCTGATACAAAGGGCGCTATACTAGATGGCCTCCCTCTTGGCGACACCTTTATGATCTATAAGGAAGATTCCATTTATAGCATGAGTTACGTTGGAACTCCATTTATATTCGCTTTTAGGCAGTTATCTCCCTCAGTCGGCGCTCTTGCTAAGAACTGTGTAGCTGAGTTTGATGGGGGTCATTTCTTCCTTGGGAATGGGGATGTCTATATAAATGATGGGCAGAGAGTAAAGTCTATCCTGCCGCATAAGATAAGGGATTATATATTTGGGGAGATAGATGGGGCTAATTTTGAACGATCTTTCGTAGTTGCTGATTACGGAAATACTGAGATGTGGGCCTGTTTCCCCACACCAACCAGTACATCAAACCAATGCAATAAAGCAGTTGTTTGGAACTGGACTAATAATGCTTTTACTATCCGTGATATACCAAATCTAGCTCATGCTGGATATGGTACTGTTGCTGATCCAAACTCATTTACAACATGGTCGGCTGCAATACCAACATGGTCTAGTGCCTTGGGTACTTGGACGGCAACATGGTCACAGTCTGAAAATGTTCTGGTTATGGCTTCTCCGACAGATACAAAATTGTATAGGAATGCCTCCGGTAATAGAGAGGATGATACTGATATGACCTCTTTTATAGAGAGGACTGGTATGTCGTTTACAGCGCAACAACAGAATGATCAGTCTATAGTAAAACGAATTAAGGCAGTCTGGCCTAAGATGGAAGTAACAGGCTCTGGAAATACAGTTAATGTATATGTTGGAACTCAGAACTCTACAGAAGAGGCTGTCTCTTGGTCAGATGCTGTTTCATTTAACCCAGATACACAGTCTAAAGTATCTGTTAGAAAGA
>CAZBDA010000278.1:0-2687 GCA_964490445.1 uncultured Rickettsiales bacterium
CAGCCGATGCCGAGGTGGCAGCCGATGCCGAGGTGGCAGCCGATGCCGAGGTGTCAGCCGATGCCGAGGTGGCAGCCGATGCCGAGGTGGCAGCCGATGCCGAGGTAGCAGCCGATGCCGAGGAGGCAGCCGATGCCGAGGAGGCAGCTGAACCGGAGATCGAGTTGGAGCGCGACGGCATGAGTTGGTACGTGGTCCACACCTACTCGGGCTACGAGAACAAGGCCAAGTTGGCGTTGATGGAGCGGCTCAAGACCCTCGACTACGAGGAATACTTCGGAGACATCCTGGTGCCCGAGGAGCAGGTCGTTGAGCGCACCAAGACGGGCAAGACGCGCAATGTCAGTCGTCGCTTCTTCCCGGGCTACATGCTCGTGCAGATGGACCTGAACAACGAAACCTGGCACGTGGTCAAGGACACACCCAAGGTGACTGGCTTTGTTGGCGGCAACACCCGCAAGCCGTCACAGGTTCCTCCCCACGAGGTTGCACGAATTATTGGCCAACTCTCTACCGAATCCATCGAGACCAAGCCGAAGATCGAGTTCATCAAGGGAGAGAATATTCGGGTCGTTGATGGGCCGTTCGCAAATTTCAATGGTGTCGTCGACGAAGTGCGACCGGACAAGGGCAAGCTTCGGGTGCTGGTCAGCATCTTCGGTCGCTCCACTCCCGTCGAACTCGATTACATCCAGGTGCAGAAGGACTAGCAGCCGAGAGGCGCTGGAGAATCAGTCATGGCAAAGAAAATCAGTGGCTACATCAAGTTGCAGATCCCCGCGGGTCGGGCCAATCCGGCTCCGCCGGTGGGTCCTGCTTTGGGCCAACAGGGCGTCAACATTCCGCAGTTCTGCAAGGCCTTCAACGCAGCGACTGCCAACATCGAGAACGGTCTGATCACCCCCGTGGTGATCACGGTGTACGCAGACCGGTCCTTTTCGTTCATCACCAAGACGCCACCGGCTGCGGTTCTGATCCTCAAGGAGGCTCGTCTGCCCAAGGGTTCTGGTGAGCCGAACAAGGAGAAGGTAGGCCGCATTCGAGAGTCTCAGATCCGAAAGATCGCCGAGATCAAGATGCCGGACCTCAACACCGCCGATGTCGATGCGGCGATGAAGATTATCAGTGGCACCGCCCGCTCCATGGGAGTGGTTGTTGTCCCCGGCTAGCTCGGGAGGAGGTCGTCGGCATGGTGCCGTCGGCTTGCAATGGACTCCGAAGCGGGAGGACGCCAGTGCGCGTTCGTTGGAACCGCGGGAGATCTTGAAATGAGTGACGAACAAGGCAAATTGAGACGGCGGGATCTTCGCTCTCTCGTAGACTCCAAGAAGCGCTACGAGTTGGCCGAAGCTCTCGACATCCTCAAGCAGTGCCACATCTTCAAATTCGACCAGTCTGTGGACGTGGCCGTGCGCCTCGGCGTCGACCCGCGGCATGCTGATCAGATGGTTCGAGGTGCAGTGGTCCTGCCCCACGGAACCGGTAAGACCCTGCGGGTGCTGGTCTTTGCCAAGGGTGACAAGGTCGCCGAGGCTCGTGATGCCGGAGCCGACCACGTCGGTGGTGATGACCTGGTCGACAAGATCAAGGGTGGTTGGTTGGACTTCGACAAGGTCTGCGCGACTCCCGACATGATGGGCTCGGTCGGCAAGATCGGTCGAATCCTCGGTCCGCGCGGCATGATGCCCAACCCCAAGACCGGCACGGTCACCTTCGACGTCGGCAAGGCAGTCGAGGCCCTGAAAGGCGGCAAGATCGACTTCCGTGTCGAGAAGGCCGGGATCCTGCACGCCCCGATCGGTCGTATTTCTTTCGAAGCCCAGCAACTCGCTGACAACTTCACGACACTGATGGAGCAGGTAATTCGGCTCAAGCCCGCTTCCGCCAAGGGCACCTACCTACGCAGTGTGACCCTGTCCGGCACGATGACGCCGGGCATTCGTCTTGATCCCAACAGCCTGCTACGCACGCTGAGCTAGCCCGGAGGACAAATCATGGATCGTGCTGCAAAAGAAGCATTTGTCTCGGACTTCGCTGACCGGCTATCGCGTACGCGTCTCGCGATCTTCGCCGACTACCGCGGTCTCGACGCCAACACTACCGTCCAGTTCCGCAAGGATCTCGCGGCGAGTGAAGAGGACGTCGAGTTTCAGATCGTCAAGAACTCGCTGGTGAGCCGGGCAGTCGAGGGCACCTCCTTCGAGATGGTGCGGGACCACCTCGTCGGGCCCAACGCGGTGATCCTGGGCTACGGCGATGTCGTGACAACGGCGAAGTTGACGACGGAGTTTGCCAAGGAAAACGAGGCGATGGAGCTCAAGCTGGGCATCCTCGACGGCAAGGAATTGTCGGCGGACCAGCTCAAGTCCCTCGCCGATCTCCCCTCCAAGGAAGTGCTCCAGGGGATGCTTCTGGGTGTGCTCCAGGGACCGTCCCGCAACCTGGTCAGCCTGCTTGCCAACTGCAACCGGCAGTTGGTCAACGTGCTGACGGCCTACCGCGACAAGTTGGAGGGCGAAGGCTCTTAGAATTTTTCTGCGCGGATGGTCTCCCCGGGATGGTCCCGGGATGGCCCCTCCGTATTGGAAGCTCGGCCGGGCTCAAGGTGAGTGCGGCCGGAAGCGCAAAGACAATAGCTGACCGAAAGGATCTTAATCATGGCTATCGAGCGTGCTGACGTAATTGAC
>CAZBDA010000279.1:0-2674 GCA_964490445.1 uncultured Rickettsiales bacterium
AGACCCGAGACAAAGAATTGAAGAGACGACATGATTGGAAAGGAAAAGGAAAGTCACAAGGCAAAGGCAAAAGCTACATCAACGGTGAAGAGTACTATTTTGTTGCAAGCAGTGAAGGCTCAGGATCACAAGCTGACCAACCTCGACAAGCTCCTTTACGCTACACTGGCACCGACACTACGTGTTCGATATGTGCCAGCCAGTTCAAGCAAGGAGAAATGGTTACAAGAGTGGCTTGCCAACATCTCTTCCATGAAGACTGTTGGAACCAACACATGCAACATCATATAACCACCAACAACCGCCTAGAGATGAAATGTCCAAATTGCCGTGGACCTGGTGAAGTTCTGAGTGTCTATCGAGAACTCAGGAATCTCGAAAATATCGGTAGGCCCCGCGATCCACAGGAGCAGCCCACAATGGGAGAACAACAAGCTCCTAGATCACCGCAGAGGTCTAACAGTGTCAACTCAATGAGCTCAGCCTTTTCTCACAGCGGACAGGTTGAGCGACCAGCCTGGTTCCCTCATCAAATTTACATGATCAATGGCGTGGAAGAGCCTCCACGTTTTACTCGAGAGCAAATACGAATTTGGGAAGACAGCTGGTCACCTTTGACACTCACCGATTTTTGGGAAGAGCAACGACGTGGAACCGGACCCCGTGGAAGGGCGTTAGCAGCTGGAGCCGCCCAAGCAGCGAACTCCACGGTTGCTATCGCCCAAGGACGAGAATACCAGGAGACATACATCACCGACACGGACACTGTGGCCGAAAACCATGCCCACATTCTACAAACTCGAGAACATCTTGTCAACACTATGCGCGACGACATGAGCACAATCCTACTGGACATTGGTGCGAATGTTAATGCGGTTGGCAGAAAGACACTGGAGAAGATGAAGACCAGAATCCCAGAAAAATTCGAAGTTGTAGAACGAGACAGAGCATCCGAGCTGAGACTCTCGGGAGTGGGCCAGGGCACAGTATCGTGCACCCGCACAGTGAAGATGCCGATGGCAGTCCGATGGCTGAATGAAGAAAAGGCAAGTAAATGCAATTTTCAAGCGAACATTGCAGAAGGAGCAGGAGAAAACCTCCCGGCGATTATGGGGAATGCGAGTATGGAAGAAAAGAATGTAATACTTCTCCTTGGAAAGGGGAAGCAGACGATGATTTTCCCCGGGCCGGGGGGCTACAAACTAGAATGCAGCGCAGGAAGCAAGAAGCTCCCAATAATGAAGTCTCAAACGAAGCATCTAGTTGTGAAGATCGATGACTTTAAGGACCTGCCCTCAGATCAAAGCTATGAAAGGACTTTCCTCATCGACCACTCTACAGAGCAATGGGAAATTGTGGACGAACCAGAAGTCTCTCCACCACCTGGTCTCGAACACAATGGAAGTATGGCTCATGGCGACGTGACCTCTTCTGAGGCAACCCCATCGCAGCCATAGGAAATGCTGGTGATAGACCCCCCCGCTATCATCAAACGGCAAAATGGGGGAAACAATTACAAAGCTCTAGTGATCGAAGACGCAAGAGTGGCAGATGATTTCTTACCCAAATATGGTGTTGATTGCACGAGGATCACTCATTCGGAATTTCAAGGCACCGCCGGACAACGAGAGTTCGAACAACTCCTGTCTAGAAAGTATGACATGGTTTGGGTAACGACACCACGAGATTTCAATATCCAGACCAAGAAGGCAGTGCCCCATGGCCAAAAGCTTTCAGGATTCATACGTAAGGCGGCTGACCTTAACGTATTGTTCATATTGTATGGACCACCTTGCTTCCTATGGAAAGACCCAACGCTTTTGGAAACCATCAAGGAGAGCAATATACAACACACACGATTACGCTTCTGTGCCATGAACTTCAAGTACGACAAGAAAGATACGAAGCCGAGTGGAAGCTATATGTTTATTGCTTCAAATAGCGATAAACTCCAACTCAACACCAGAAGGTGGGGCTGTAGCTGTACAGTCCCTATCGACAAACACGTCTTGGATTGGACCAAGCATCATGGAGAAGACAAGGCAAAGTGGAAGAAACAAGTCCATTTCACTTTAGCGGAGACTGTCTACGCTGCCTTGGCTCTTGGAAACGAGACCACAACACGTATCCTAGATACTGTGGCTCCTCCCTCTTCGCCTAGTGCGCCAAGTGCGCCGACACCGCAGAAAATTTTTCCGACTGAAGGACGAGTGAAGCAAAAGAAAAGACTTGCGGAGATGAAAGAGAAAGGCGAAAAGGTGAAGAAGAGAAAGATATACACCGAGCCTGGCAATGATGATTGCGGAGAAGACATCACAAGTCTTGGTAAAGATTTGGCGTATTACAGCTATGATCAGTTTCAATCTGACTCAGACACAGATGAAGATCTCCATCATGAAATTCCATTCAAGATCGTTAAGGAGATGCACGATGGCACCACCAACGTCTTCAGTGCTGTGGCGACGCTATGCTATGGACGCAAAGGACATGTGGACCTTATTGAACTTTGCGGTGGAGAAGCAAGAATCTCACAAGTTGCTTTCAAACGAGGCTTGATATCGGGTGGAAACTTGGATCTAGTCACTGGATGTGATTTGGGAGACCCAACCACTCAGCGAGCCGTGAACCACTACTTAGCAAACTGCAATGTCATGGTGGCTATAATACAACCGAA
>CAZBDA010000280.1:0-2663 GCA_964490445.1 uncultured Rickettsiales bacterium
GTGGCGCTCGTCGGTGCTTCTACTGTGCCATCGGGCCAGATCACCTCGGCGCTAAGCTGGACGGTAGTGGAGGTCCCCCAGGTGATCGCCACCTGCTGGGCCTCGGGCATGCAGTGCATGGTGAACTCGGGCGCGGGAGTGGTGTCGTCGTCATCCACAACCGTGTCGTCATCGTCGACGACCGTGTCGTCATCATCCACGACCGTGTCGTCATCATCACTGGTGGTGTCGTCGTCATCTGCCGCGGTGCTGTCATCATCATCCGCGCTGCCGGTGTCGTCGTCGTCACCCACCGGGGCACGCTGAGCACAGCCTGCGAGAGCAAGAACCAGGAAGAGGGAGAAGATCTGAATTGCAGTGCGCATAGAGAGCCCCTGAAGAACTGAACTGAGAGAAGCGAGCGCAAGCCTTTTACCCCATCCGCGTGGCGCTTCAAGGGCGTTTTTTGCCAGAACTTTACAATTGGCCTTGAACTCAGCGAGGAGCCAGCCCGCCCGAATAACAGCCGCGAGGCCGGACCTACTCGAGACCAGCACCCGCCGGATAGGAGTACGAACCGGCTGCGTAATACCCGTAGACGAGCACGCCAATGTTCTCAGAGCCAGGCGCAGTACCCGCACCCGACCACACCCTGTGCACGCCGTCGCTGATCGAACAGGTCCACGCTTCGTAGGACGTGGTCCCCAGAGTTCCCTCGGAGACCGGTCCGCTGCAGCCAGAGAGCGTGCTGAGTTCGCTGCCGTCAAGGCTCGCAGAGACTCCCTGCGGAACCGACACCACCACCCAGTTCGACTGAAACCCCTCACCGGTGGTGAAGATGTAGTCCTCCCTGCGCTGGTTGAGCGGCGGGATGTACAGCAGGGACGAATCTCCGCGGCCGGCAATCGGGGAGTGCACATCCAGTCCTACCACCAGGAACTGGGCAACATGCACTCGATCGCTGGCCTCAACGATGAATCCCGAGCGCGCCCAGATCTCGCGAAACTCTCCTGCATCGAGTGAGAACGAGCTGTCTGCGCCCGAGAGACTTGTAGTCACTGAGGTGCCGTCGTTGAGCGCCATGATGCGCACCAGATCAGGCTCTGTCTCACCCGAACTGCGCTGCGCTGAGTGACTTACGACATAGTCTCGACGCATCGCCTGGTTGGGCAACACCTGCTGCTCGATGTGCTCAGCACAGCAGGGATCTGAGTTCGGGTCATCGAACTCGTCGCTGTCATCCGCGCAGCCAGGGTCGTCGCCATCGACGTATCCATCACCGTCGTTGTCGTATCCATCAGAACAGCCACCAGTGACCATGGCTAGGTCGACGCCAGTAAAGACAGCTACTCTCCTGCTCGAGGTAACCACCGTGCCGCTGAGATCGGGCACTGAGCCACCAAATCCGGTGAGTAGCGTGGTCTCTAGATTCAAGACATCGTAGGCACCCAGCACAAAGCTTCGTGTTGCGCCGGCAGCAATCCCAACCCCACCACCCTGGTCACTCACCCCGGTGCCGGAGGCGATGTCATAGCTGGGAGTGACATCGACGGTTGTAGTCTCTTCGGTGCCCACAATCGTCACATAGCCGCGGTTCGCAGGTAGGGGTATACCCATGAACTCCGCCATCGGACTGGATGGCGAGTAGCTGACCACAAGGTGCCCAACGCCCAAACCATTCGTCGGCAACAGCATCGAGGCATCATTGGAGAACTGCTGATCCAGAGTGTTGAACTGATAGGCAACCACAGGCACGTCCGAGCTCACCCGGAACGCCCGTGAAGAGAGCCAGGTCTGCGGACCATCGTCGACGCCAACCGTGATGTTGTCGCCATCGACGTCGCGGCGGGGAAGCCGAAACACATACAGGTCGCCCGGAGCGATATCGGCAGCCTCCACCAGCTGCGGCACCACCGAAAGCCCCTGCTCGGCCGTATTGATTTCGACCTCGACATGGGCCACCTCGTCCTCGCTGACATTGGCCACAGCGACAGCGAACTGAGCACCGGCAGCGTTATCCACCACGCTGCCCTGGAGGGAATTCTCAGCGTTGTCCAGATCCACTGCCCAGAACTCACAGCCGATATTGCTCATGCGTCCACCCAGAGCGCCCTGACAAGAGCTCGCTGTGTCATCGTCGCCGACGTCATCATCACCGGTGTCATCGTCGCCGGTGTCATCGTCGCCGGTGTCATCGTCGCCGGCTGAGTCGTCATCGTCGCCGGCTGAGTCGTCATCGTCCGACGTGTCATCATCATCGCCTGGTCGAGTGCGATCCGGGCAGCCGGACAGGAGCAGGAGGAGGAGCAAAAAGAGAATTGTCGGGCGGTCAAATCGGTTCATGCGGCGCACTTTGCCAGATTAACAGGCCACCGGCGAGGGTCTCGTGAAGTCGACATCCCCAACCGGCTATGCTCGCCCCATGATGACGCGCTCTTCCCTCGCTCACGCCCTGACCTCTTTCCTGCTGCTCTGCGCCCTCCCCGGCTGCGTTGCAACCGACGCCGACGATGATGACTCGACCTCAACGACGAAGCCCCAACAGTACGAATCACAGAGCGGAACTCTGGTGACACAGAACGCCGCGGGGCGGTCGGGGAGTTACTACATTCCGGCCAGAGCCTCGGATGAGGTCGTTCCCCTTCTGTTGGGCTTCCACGCGACCGGCAGTAGCGGAGCAAGCT
>CAZBDA010000281.1:0-2662 GCA_964490445.1 uncultured Rickettsiales bacterium
CCAGCCAGCCAGCCAGCCAGCCGGCCAGCCAGCCGTTCATCCAAAGTTCATGCGAACATGTAAAAATCGGTGAGATGCATGCTCAAATTACAGAAATTTGAGCATGTCACCGCATTCCCCCGACGTTTTTAGCATTTTTCTGAAAATTTACATACATTTTGATGAAATGTTGCAAAATGACATGAAATGTATCAAAATGACATGAAATGTTGCAGAATGATATGAAATGTTGCAAAATGACATACATTTTCATGAAATGTATCAAAATGTAATTAGCAAATTGCACTAAAAAAATTTAAGCGAAATTTAAGCGGTCTTTGAGCGGCCACTTAAGCGAAATTTAAGCGGCACTTAAGCGGTCAAAGTCTTTGATTTCATTGGTTTTTATAGCATTGTCCAAAAAAAATTAAGCGGTACTTAAGCGTTTTTTTAAGCGGCCAAATTTAAGCGCAATTTAAGCGGCCTCGCGGAGGTAGTTTTACTGAAATGTGATGTTGCGTTGTGTTTTTTTGGTAGCGGAGCAACAGAATGACCCATCATTCGACAACTCTGCCTGAAATACCCATGGAAGCCTCACTTCTTGGCGCGCACATGGAGGTTCTCACATCTTGTTGCGCACATCCTGCGTGGTCTTGAGGATGTTGACTTGGCGGGTTGCCTCTGCCACGAGTGGGTCCAAGATCCCTGCGACCTTTTGAACTTCGTGATCGAAGTCGCTCTTCGAGAACTTGCCCTTCAAGGATTTCACGTCGCTGCTCGTGATGAGGTCCTCCACGAAACTGCCACTCTCCACCCCACCCTTCAACGCCTTGAGCGCCTCTTTGAGGGGTCCACTGTTCTCGGGCGACCGCGCCCATTGCCAGGACGATTGCGAGTCGACCATTTTGAGCAATGCGTCTCCCATGGCGACGGCCGAGCAATACGCCCCCGCACTTTTTTGGGCAGCGAGCAGTGCTTTCTTTGGTGTGATGGCCGTCACAACGGTCTTCTTTGCTGGAGGCTCGCCATCCGTCTTCTTCACATCGGTCTTCTTGGCCTTCTTTTTCACCTTCGCTGTGTCTTTCGGGCCCTCTGGAAGGTTATCCTCACCAGGGTTTGCTTCGATTTTTTTTTCCTTGACAGTGACAGTCCAGGCCTTCTCGAACTTGTCCTTGTATCCCGCCTTGGGCCGCAAGAACTCGATCCGCTTTGAGAAGTTGTTCCTCCTCACCCACTTACCGCCTATTTCAAGGCACGTCTTTGCGATGTTGAAACCCGCTCGGACCCCAGTGGCCGTCACGCCTGTTGCCGACTCGTTGCCGCACATGACCTCGAAGGGCTCATACGTGCCCCACTCGAGATCAGCGGTCGAGCTCGTCGTTTTCTTCTCTCGCTCCTGGCTGTACTTCTGGTACTTTCCTTCCATCCATTTGACGCGCATGTTTGCCTTTTGGCTTGCAGTCGTGCACTGTTCATACTCCAAGGTCATTGCAAGACTTGCTTTTTTTGCACGAGTGAATCGGAACCCCATGACGTCGTTGGACTTGACGCGTCCAGCTGCATGGGCGCGCTCGAGTTCCTCGTCCTTCGTATCATCCTCATCGCTCTGCGTGCTGGCCACCGATCTGGGACCAGTTGATGTACTCTTGAGGTCGTCGAAAAGCTGCTCGAGTTCTTTCTCAAATTTGGACATCCCCTCGATGTCCTGTTGGCCTTCCTTCTGCAAGTCTTCTGCTTCATCCATTACTCGATGCAAGTGCGCATCGGCTTCGCTGGCTGGGGTGGCTGGAGCTGGCTGCCCTGGTGGTATATCCTTGTCGATCTGAATGTTGCCCTGGGAGCTGAGCGACGTGCCTTCAGCAATCGAGTCTGGCTGATCCACCGCGCGACCTGGAATCTCGGACTCGTCCGATGACATTGGATCTCTTGGGGGCGGTGCGCGTGAGGGCGGCGTGCTTGAGCCAAAACGGCTACGGATGTGAATCTGTATTGGGAGGACGCCCTTACCAATTTCCCCATGAACCTCTGGAAGGCAAGCCTGGCCAAGGTTTTTGTTTTTGTTGTCTGTGTTGTTGCCGTGTTGCGTTCTTGCGTTTGCAATGGGCCCATGGGCCCATGCTCCCTCAAAAAATTGTTGCATGGTAGCGGAGGTATGGACAACATATCCAAGCTGGCTGCATGGACCGCTGGGAGGAAAACCCTTACCAGGGATGCAGGCCGCTGGGAGGAAAACCCTTACCAGGGATGCAAGCAACGTGTATATGCATTGTGTGTTGCATGTGTTTGCTTTGCTTTTTCAAGGATGAGGCAAGTCAAAAAGATGCAAGCCATTCCAGCAGAGAGCCGCAACGGCGGTTGGAAGAGTCCTTCCGAAGGTCAGGCCTTACGGAGGTTGTGCTTCATGCAACCGCGCTTTGCCCTGTCAACGTCCAAGGGGCGTCCCTGGTACTTCCGCTTGAGGTCTTTCAACGCTTCGTGGTACATCTCCGTGTAGCCCGCTGCGTCCAATGCTTCTGCCAGAAATTTGCGTAGCAGCTCGAGCTTGATGCGGATCTCCTTGATGATGATGCAGTCTTCATGGCATACGTATTGGTGGCAACCGCGGGTTGTGTCCTTGCGGAGGAAGCCGAAGGCGCCTTGAGGCAACATATCCAAGTGGAACCCCTGGTGGCCCTGCAAGTCC
>CAZBDA010000282.1:0-2659 GCA_964490445.1 uncultured Rickettsiales bacterium
GTCGGAGAACAACATTAATAAGCAGGACCTCATTGCTGTTTTGCAATCTGGTGGGCTCCAGGGACCACCTGGAGATAAAGGTGATCAAGGTCCTCCAAGTGCTCCGGGTCCATCCTCCGGCCCATCAGGCGGATCAGGATCTGACCGGCCACCAAGGCCTGGTCGCAGTGGAGGCCCAGTAGCTATGGACGCCGACGAACCTCGTGGCCCACCACCTGATGACCCACCGCCGCCACCACCCAAAATGCGAGCAATGGTCAACCCCCAAGCACAGGCGTATGCACAAAATATTGCCTTGCAGGCAGAAATCCAAGGGATCAGGGAGGAAATGCAAAAGCAAGCTAAACAGGCACAGATTGCCCAAGAGGTTCAAAATAGATTGATTGCAGCCAATACGAATCCTAGGACTGAGATAATCAGGGAACTGCAAACAGTAATCCAACCAACCATTCTGACACCCCAGGCCCCACCTCAGCATAACGATTTGATGACAGCTTTTCAGCAAGCTATGGCGAATCAGAACCATCAGTTAGGCAAGACATTGGAGCGCATGGGCATGAGCATGGCAGAGTTTGTGGAGCATATGAAAGAGAAGGATAAGAAGCCTGTGGAGGAAGCTGTTGTGAATTCTAAACCCCCACCCCCACCACCGCCGCCTCCTTCAGGAGCCGCAGTTGAGTATTCGATCGCTACCCCGAGAGTTCCAAGATCTAGGTCTAGAAGCGGCGTGCCCGATCCCATACCAGCACGAAGCCCAAGCGTAGCTAGTACAATTCGATATCCCTCCATGGGTCCAGAACCGGAACCACCTCGAGCACAAATTGCAAGGACCATTGCCAGAGAAGAACT
The DNA here is from genome assembly GCA_964490445.1 of uncultured Rickettsiales bacterium. GTDB lineage: Bacteria > Myxococcota_A > UBA796 > UBA9615 > UBA9615 > UBA6601. Next base: position 850 of record CAZBDA010000282.1, read on the forward strand.
CCACAGATCCAGGAGTCGGGGTGGGCCTGAACCAATTCTACCTATTGCAGAAGAGGACGAAGGACCACGAGGCAGGACAATGACAAGGAAACCCGAGGGTCCAATGGCAGATAAAGCAAAGGCGCTATTGAAAAAGCAGGAGCAAGGTATCAACATGGGCGAATCGAGGATTCACCTTGGGAGGTTTGCAAAGAACTTTGCTCAAGTGCAGCAGAAGGCCAGAAATGCGGAGAAGGCTGCCAGTGTCCCGCCACCCAAGCACAAGACATATGACGATATTGAGAAGGAGATAGAGGAAGTAGTTCCCGACCCCATAGACACCCGATTGCGCAAGAAGCCGCAATTCCCTGCTGGAGCCTTCCTGAAGAGAGAGCGGTTGGACTCGGAGGGCCGGAAGAGTCTGCGCTACCAGGGCATGCCCATCAGGGTGTGAAACTTTTTCTAAACTAGAGTAAAAGCATGGAAAGTATCCTTAGTGGAGGCCAGGATTTCTTGCTGCCCGGATTGAGCTACGACCTGTCCGGAGATCAGGCCAGTTATGTGGTCTCTAGACGACAATCCCAGATCAACTCAAATGTTCCGACAGCTGGCCCAAACGATGTGAGACAGGTCACTTTTAATATCGCCGACCCATCAGGATTTTTGGATCTTTCGTCATTGTGCTTTCAATGGACATGCGTCAACTCTCACGCTACAGCAGCGATGCAGCCACTCAGTGCTGTGCCTCATTGTTGTTGGTCTAGGATGATTATTTCCATCTCGAGTGCAATTGCGGAGGATATCCAATACCTCCCCCGAACAGAAGAGATGCTGAATAGGTTTTTGCCATACGAGAAGCGTAGGGCTGCAGCGGCTATGGGATTTGGGCTGGCTAGTTCATCGGAGAATGGCGCTGATCATTTGGCACGAACGGTGGCAGCGAATGGCGGAGAGCAGAGGGTGGTGTGGAGACCTTTGAGCTCAGGAATCCTGAATTGTGGCAAGCTTTTCCCTGGTATGCTTTTGGGCGCGTCGGGCCTAAAAATCACGCTCGAGGTCCCTGTAGCTTCCGAAATCGCACGAAATCATGCGAACGATTCGCAAACGTTTTCGTATAAGGATTTGGTTTGTCACGTTGACAGTTTGCAGCTCGAGGAAAGTATTTCCAGCCAGTATGCAAATATGTTGCTTTCAGGCCGTTCAATCATGATCCCATATCAGACTTGGGATAATACTCTACAGCATTTGACGGTGCAGACTGGATCCCAAACATGTAATGTAGCCAAGAACTTCACTCGGCTGGCCTCTGTCTTTGCGAGCCTTGCTCAAGAGGAACCAACAGTCACGGCAGATTTGGCAGGCGTTCAAGGAAAGTTGCAGAATCAGTTCTATCTCTGTGACCAGACAGCAGCTAATGGCGACGTGGAGTCCTACATCACAATTAACAACAAGCGAATGCCAGATTTTAACACTATAGGCTGCCAAATGCATATGAAGAGGTTGTTGTCTGCCATGGGAACATACAGTTCAGTCGCTCATGGTAGCAACATCAACGACGTGGCATATGGATGCGTGAAAGGCACTGCAGCAAAGAGCTGGGTAGCTGCTTTTGATCTTGAAAAGGCAGCACACCATGGAGCTACTAGCTCAGGAGAGTCATTGGCAACCGGGGGAATTCTTTCCGTAAATCTTCTGAAAGTCGGATCGGCAGCTGCGTCACCTTCCCGTGCATACATAAATTGTCTTTATGATTGCGTGGCGGAACTCAAAGATTCGGGATGTTTCGTATATTCGTGATTTTGCGCACAAATGACGCATAATCTAAAATGGG
>CAZBDA010000283.1:0-2655 GCA_964490445.1 uncultured Rickettsiales bacterium
CTCAGCTTGATGTTGTCGTAGCTCGGTACGAGTGTCTTCACAGCATTCTCGAGTTGTTTGACGGTTTGCTCAAGAGTGTGAACTCGTGTTGTCAACCGCCGGTTCCTATTCACCGTGTTTCGGTTTTGCCTCGTCAGCTCCTCGATCGCGAGGCTCAACCGCTCCATCTCGGCTGCAATTACATTGCCCAGGCCCCCGTCAGCTGGTGCGAACCGACACGAAGCCTCGTGTTTCTCGATACGGCCCTTCCCGAAGACCGACCCACCACACCCAAATGAGGCGAATTTGCAGGAATACCTTTTGTTCTTGACCATTTCTCTTCTTACTCTCAGCAACGTTTAAGTAACGCAAGCAGATCTGAACTCAAACTTCCGCTGGCTCTTCTGCTCTCCACGTGGGCAACCGGATTTTCAACCCACCGTGTTCCGTATCGTATGCGCATTCACTGTGCGCCACACGTTTGCACAAGTCCCTGCAACAGAAGAACAACACCATGCCTGCGCCCAGAATTGCGTTGGCAACGAGATCTTCTTTCATCGACGGTGACAAGGACATCTTTGTTTAATTATGGAAAACAATGACCGAACAGGATTTGGATGAGAAACTGTCAGAACCACCAAAGACAAAAGCGAAAAAACCGAAAACAGCAGCGAGCACAGCGAGCACAGCGAGCAGGGTGACCATCGCACAATTGAAGTCGATGGCAAATACTCGCTGGGCGTACCACACCCCAATCGTGTTGCGTTACCTACGCGGCGAACAGGACAAGTACGTACCAAGAGCTGTGCAACGGTTTGGGAAAGAAAACTTCGAGGAACGAAACAACCGTCTTTACCTTTTCGGACGCGAGGTCGTGGTCTCAGAGAAGAGGAAACGGGAAATTCTCAACAAGGAGGAGGGCCGGTATGGCGGCGTGATGAAGGCGATGAGTCGCATCCAGGCGAAGTTTGTCAATATCAGCCGCAAGGAGCTCTCGGAGTTCTTCGGTGGTAGTGAGCGGAGGCAGTTGAAGGCGCGCTATCAGAAAACAAAGGAATTGGAAACGTACATCCACGCGAGAACCCCCGGGACTCTGCAGTGCGATCTGACCTTCTACAAAAACCAACGATACCCAGTTTTTGGTGCAATTGATGTTTTTTCACGGTGGTGCTACTACAAGAGAGTCCCGGACAAGAAAGCCGCAAGCGTGGTGGAGATTCTGAAAGACTGTCGCCGGGAGTTCGAGAAGGTCTCGAATCACAAATTGAAAAAAATCTCAACAGACTCGGGTGTTGAGTTTCGGCAAGTCTTTGCAGCATACTTGAAGAGAGAGAAAATAACAAATGATCGGCAAGTGAAATCGCGAAAGCTGATCGAGGCGCTCAACAGAGGGTTGCGGTTTTACGTTGAACGGATTGGCTGGGATGACACGTACGACCTGGATGAGATCATCGAGGGGTTCGTCACAGACTACAACGATACGAAACATAGTGCAACCAACAAGACCCCCAACGAGCTCGTGTCGATCAAGAAAACTGCTATCCAGAACATCCTCAACAAGGTGGCGGGTAGAATGCGTATCAAAGATGGTCCCGGGTTCAAAATGGCAAAGCTCGCCGTTGGAGACACTGTGCGCGTGTATGACCCCCGGCGCCGAGAAGTCAAGGCGAAGCAGAAAGCAAAACTCAAAGGCAAAATCAAGCTCAACGCTAGCGATTACGTGAAGCAATACACGAGCTTCCACAGAGGGATTGCACCCCATTGGTCGCTGAAGGTGTACAAAGTGACCAAAATCATCGATGGTGAGAAAAGAACGCTTTTCAAGCTTGAGGACAGGAAGGGAGTGTTTGTCCGTTCGGAGCTGCAGAAGGTTCGCGAAGTGACCAAGAAGGATCCCAGGCGCAAAACACAGAAACAAATAAAACCCGCAAGGCAGGTTGTTGTTCCTGTTCCCGTGACGCCTGAAGAGAAACACCTTGCAAAGGTCATGAATGCAGAACCAAGTAGACCCAAGAGCCTTGCCATCACTAAGAGCAGCTTTTTAGGTAAGCAGATTATTTTGTGGTACATCACAGAGCCGAAGCCACGTTTGAAGGACCCAGCGACGGTGATCGGGGTGTACCGCACTTGTCCAATAGTTTGGCACGAGAGTGGTGAGTTGGCATGGAGTTTCGATTATGAATTCGTCAAATTCACTGGTAAGACGTCACCGGAGGACGAGCTGCAGCAGTACATCTGGGACCAAGAAGAGTGGCTGAAAACAGCTCGGAAGGAGATTGACGAGGAGTTGTAGGCAGATGTCTGCAGTTCTACTGCTGCGCTCACAAAACGTACACACCGATGGTCATCTGAATGTGCTCTGGTGCACTTTTGGGGGTATTTTTGCACGCTAATGCCTGGTTGGACTCAAACAACTACTCCGGATACTTTTATTTCATTTTAGAAAAAGAAAAAAATAAAAGATTCTTACTGGCTCTTGGTCGATCCCCTTTTTTTGCTATTTCATGGTTGCCTACATTCGCCTACTCAGAACCAAAATGTGTTCCAGAACGTGTGAACTTGGAATTGATATCGTGTGGCGCGTCTGAAAGTTCGGGGGTTTATTCTCCACATTTACTTTCCCACATCCGCATTTGCTAACCGATCCAACAGCATGTGACTTTTGACGGCGTCTCC
>CAZBDA010000284.1:0-2628 GCA_964490445.1 uncultured Rickettsiales bacterium
TGGAATGCAATCCCCTCCACATACGGATCGTACTACAACAGTTGAGGCTGAGCAAAGAGTTCGCGACAGTCAGACCCGACTGAAGCAGATCCCGGCCGTGACCGCTCTCCGAGTTCCTCGAGAGATGCCATCCGGCTGGGGCCTGCTCACGCCAGACCATCCCAAGTGCCCGCATCGACCCTCGACCTAGGTTCTGGCACTCCCTTTTCAGGGTAAGCCAGTTCCCATAGATCTCGGGCATGATGAGCGATGCGAACACAAGGTATGATATATGAGGGCGTACCTCTTGATTGCGGCGGTCCAAGGTTCTCCCTTGGTACCGCGCAGAGATATTGCCCTCCTCGGCGTTAATGGTTGCAATGGTTGCAGGGCCACGCCATCCAGGTTGATCCTTGTTCTTTGGTTGAAACCAAATATCCACAAGGTCACCCGGTGTGTAGCCCTGAATCTCAATGCAACCCCGAGTGTTTGACCTGTCAGCCCGGGACACGGTTTGTTGGGCGGTTGCCTCCACAATTTTTGTGGCTGCAACCTCCCTCACCCGCGCCTGGTGCCGACAGTTCATTTCGGGCCTTGCAGGGCTATTCACCTCTGCAAGGTGTCCTCCCTCAAGGGGTGGGAGGATCGGGGGTTGTCGACCAAGGAGACCTTGGTATGGTGTGGCCCCGTTAATGACAGTCAGGCTATTATGCATAAAGACAACTACCGCAAGAATCTGGTCAAAAGGGATCCAGATATCTTCCGATATAAGTTGGTCTTCTGTACCGTGGAGGCCACAACGAATGATTTCATTGTGACGCTCCACGATCCAGGCCTTCTGTCGTGGGGCTTTAAACTTAAGGTTAATGCCGTTTGTGGCTGCCCAATCCATGACCGCCTGCCCCCTCATCCCGGTCTCTTCGTCCAGAACAAGGGTAGTAGGCGGCCCGAATATGGACACCCACGTGCGGGAGATGCACGTCGCCAGCGCCACCTCGTCTTTAGTTGTGACGGCACATTGACTGAACCGTATGCAACTATCGACAAGGTGGGCAATGCATTTCTGCTCACCTGGTTCAATTCTGGAGTTATAGAAGAGCAAATCGAATTGAAGCTCCTCATTAAACTCCATCACCAGGCGATACGTGGCAACGTTCCGCGGGCCTGGCTTTCGCCAATCCCTGCAGACAATGCATCCCTGCACAACGGCTGGGATATCGGACAAGGCCCGGGCGGGGGCGCCCGCTGCACTTAATGTCCGTTCCATTTGGGTCGTCGGTGCATGCCACCAGCGTATGTGTAGACGCTGGATGGACTTGCGCCGCGTCCCTGCGTCGTCCGACCGTAAAGCGGCCAGGGCCTTGGAGACATCAAATGCCCTCCAATCACCCTTGGCCTGGTCGTCCGACTGGTTGTTCGAGTCAACCATCTTGGCTGCTCGATCCCGTTCTTCCTTTCGGATACGGTCCTCTCGAGCTGAGGCGGGTGCCGACTCATCAGCGCCCTCATCCTCCTCCCGAGAGGGGACCGAATCTGATGCCCCTGGAGTAAAGGACTCCGGGGCACCAGACGGAACAGGATCAGTGGAGGAGCCCGGTCGCTGTCCCGGTATTGAGGAGGGCCTCACCGGAGCAACGACTGGGTCTCTGTCAAATTCCAGGTCCAGACCCAAGGGATTTCTCTGGTCCGCGGTGCCTGTGGCAGGCACTGCTGGGTCACGATGTGGCCCTGCAGTACGCCGCGTCCCATGAGTCCCGGCGTCTGGTACCCGGCACCGATGGTCACCTGTGTGGGAGCTGTGATCAAATGCTCTATTGGCAATGCATCCCTCACAGGTGATTTCCTCATCGGGCACAACAAAGGGGAACCGACATATTTCAGGCGGTTCCTGATTGCGGGTGTGTTTCCGGTCTGTGGCAGGGAACCTGCGTTTGCAGGCTGGGCAATCAAATACTACCTCTTTTGGGTAAATTCGATTTTTATCCCCTTTCGGGGTTTTTGGTGGAGGTGGGGCACATTTCTCCCCACACTCCGTGCATGATTTGCACGCCAAGGCTATTTTGGCCTGGCAATTCTTGCATATTTTACAAGGTTGCCCATCTGCCACCGGAAACGCGTGTCTGCGCTGTCGAACCTTTCGGACGACGGCACAGACACCCTCCACAATCATCTTGCACATCTCAAGTGGCCACGTTTGGGCCAACATGGAGCGCAAGACTCCTTTGTAGGAACCGGCATCCTCACCATGTTTCAGGCAAGAACATTGGAGCCCCTCAAATGGCATGAGGAGTTCCTCAGCGTTGCCCCAGAGGGTTGTCCGCTTTAAAAGCGGTATACCCTCTGGAGATTTTAGCCCAACGGCACACTGAGGAAATGTTATGGCTCCAACTTTGCCGGTCTTCCAGAGTGTCTGGAATTCCGGAAGCTGAAACAGCTCAGAGCCAGCTGGATTTTCACAAAGGAAAAACCTGCCAGTCTCAAGCTGTATACTGGCGACACGCGCGAACACGCGCGCCAGCTTCAGCCCGGTCTGTCGAGTTTTGGCGTATCCAACGGGGTTGTGGATTCTGTTATAGCGGCTCCATGATGCGAATGCAGAGCATGGAGGACCGCCCACAACCACCAGGGGTTTGTGTCGTGTGACATAGG
>CAZBDA010000285.1:0-2626 GCA_964490445.1 uncultured Rickettsiales bacterium
ACGAAGTCACCGGCATGCCCAACACGCGAGGGGTGGGCTACGCCGACTACGTTTTGTGGGGCGATGACGACAAGCCGCTCGCGGTGGTGGAGGCGAAGAAGACCACGGTCGACCCCGCTGTCGGCCAGCAGCAGGCGAAGCTCTACGCCGATTGCCTGGAGCAGATGCACGGTCAACGGCCGTTGATCTACTACACCAACGGCTACACGACCTGGCTCTGGGACGATGTGGCCTATCCGCCGCGCAGAGTTTCCGGGTTCCACAAGAAGGATGAGCTGGCACGGCTGATTTGGCGACGGACCGCGAAGAAGCCGATCGACGTGTCGCAGGTCAAGGACGCTATTGCCGGGCGCTACTACCAGAAGCGCGCCATCGGCAGCATCGGGGAGCAGTTCTCCCAGTCCCGCCGCAAGGCGCTCCTGGCGATGGCCACTGGTACCGGAAAGACCCGAACCTCGATCGCCCTGGTTGACCTGTTGCAGCGGGCTGGCTGGGTGAAGCGGGCACTGTTCCTCGCCGATCGCGTGTCACTGGTGAACCAGGCGGTGGGTGCCTTCAAGGCGCATTTGCCGGAAGCCAGTCCGGTCAACCTGGTGACAGAGAAGGACACGGAGGGCCGGGTTTGCGTCTGCACCTACCCCACCATGATGGGCATGATCGATGACACCAAGGGGACGGAGGCGCGGTTCGGCATCGGGCACTTCGATCTGGTGATCATCGACGAGGCCCATCGGTCCGTTTACCAGAAGTACGGAGCCATCTTCCGCTACTTCGATTCTCTTCTGGTCGGCCTCACGGCGACGCCCCGGGATCAGGTGGATCGCAACACCTACGAGCTCTTTGATCTTCAGCCGGGGGTTCCGACGGACGCCTACGAGTTGGAGACCGCCGTGGCCGATGGGTTCCTGGTGCCGCCCCGCGTCCAGCAGGTAGACCTGAAGTTTCCCCGCGAGGGCATCGACTACAACATGCTCAGCGAGGCCGAAAAGGAGCAGTGGGAGAGCCTTGACTGGGGCGACGACGTGGAGCCGGGTTTGTTTCCCGATCGCGTCAACGCCACCGCCATCAACAGCTGGCTGTTCAACAAGAACACCGTGGACGAGGTGCTCCGTTACTTGATGCAGAACGGGCACAAGGTGGAAGGCGGCGACCGGCTTGGCAAGACCATCGTCTTCGCTCGCAACCACGACCACGCCAAGTTCATCGAAGAGCGGTTCAATCACCACTACCCGCACCATGCCGGGCATTTCGCCCGTGTGATCGACAACTACGCGAAGTACCCCCAGAGTCTGATCGACGACTTTTCCCAGAAGGACAAGGCACCCCACATCGCGATCTCGGTCGACATGATGGACACCGGCATCGATGTGCCGGAGGTGGTGAACCTCGTGTTCTTCAAGCCCGTCTACTCCAAGGTCAAGTTCTGGCAGATGATCGGACGCGGCACCCGGCTGTGTCCGGATCTGTTTGCGCCGGACGACGACAAGCGGGATTTCCTGGTCTTCGACTTCTGCTTCAACTTCGAGTACTTCGGCCAGAATCCCGATGGGATCGATCGGGGCGGCACCGTCCCGCTGGGCGTCCGACTGTTCCGGTCACGCATGGAGCTGCTGGGAACGTTGCGCGGAACCCCGGAACTCGACCCGGGGCAAGGCCTGCGCGACAGCCTTACGGGCGTCCTGCATGGGGAGGTGGCCGGGATGAACCCGGAGAACTTCCTTGTTCGGGAACACCTGGAGACGGTCCAGCGCTTCCAGGACCCGGAGGCGTGGAGCACGTTGGGGGAATCGGATTACGAAGCGCTATCGACTCGCGTGGCGGGTCTGCCCAGCGACATCGAGCACGACGACATCGAATGCCGTCAGTTTGACCTCATCGTCTTGCAGATGCAGTTGGCGCTGGCGATGCATGACGAAGGTGGCTTTGAGAAGCGTCGCCAGCGGGTCGTAGAAATCGCCATGTTGTTGGAGGAGAAGACCGCGATCCCACAGATTCAGGCGGAGCTCGAGTACCTGGCCTCGCTTCAGGAGCGATCTTTCTGGGAGGGCATTACGGTCAACATCCTCGAAGACATGCGGCTGCGGATTCGCGGATTGATGCCATTCCTAGACAGGAAGAAGCGGTTTGTCGTCTACACGGACTTTGAGGACGCGATTCTCGCCATTCACAAGGATGCGCCCATCTACATGCCGAAGATGACCGGCGTGGAGTACGAGAAGAAGGTCCTGAGCTACCTCAAAGACCACCTGAACCACATCGTGATCCACCGATTGCGATCCAATCAGCCACTCACGGATACCGACCTGCAAGGGCTCGAGCAGACCCTGACCGAGATCGGCGAAGACGATGGCCAGGTTCTTCTCGAGGGACTTCTGGAACGCAGCGAGGCCCCCTCGCTGGCCCATTTCGTTCGGACCGTGCCGCCGCCCAGGACGCGTTCTCGGATCTCCTCTCCAACCGTACTTTGACGCCACCGCAGATCCGGTTCATCGAGATGGTCATCGACCAGCTCACCGCGCGCGGCGTCATGGACGCCTCGGCGCTCTACGAGCCCCCCTTCAGCAACCTCCACGCAGGTGGTCCCGACGAGTTGTTCGCTGGAAAGGAAGCCGTGATCGAGGGGATT
>CAZBDA010000286.1:0-2602 GCA_964490445.1 uncultured Rickettsiales bacterium
AGTCTGCTGTCCACTCCCAGACGTTGCCGTGCACATCGTGCAGGCCCCAGGCGTTGGGCGGCTTCGCGGCTACCGGATGGGCGGCGGCGTTACTGTTGCCGTCGTACCAGCCGACCCGGGCGAGGTCAGACTCGGAGTCGCCCGACCAGAAACGAGTCGTGGTTCCAGCCCGCGCTGCGTACTCCCACTGCGCCTCCGTCGGCAGAGACATCCCAGCCCAGCTCGCATAGGCCACTGCGTCGTTCCAGGACACTCCCACCACGGGCTGGTTCGGGGCGTTGTACTTCGAGTTGTCCCAGTACTCCGGCTTCCGGTGCCCCGTGGCCTCGACGAAGCGGCGGTACTGGGCGTTCGTCACCTCGGTGGTGCCCATCCAGAAGGGCTGGCTCAGGGTCACCTGGTGCTGGGTTTCGTCGCGGCTTCGGTCCTTCTCGCTGTCCGGCGAGCCCATCAGGAAGGTGCCTGCAGGGATGTACGCCAGCGTGATGCCGGTCTTGGGGTCCACCATCGTCGTGCCGGGGGTGAGGGCCTCGGAAGCCGGGGCAGCGGAGCCGCCAGCAAGCTGGTCGTAGCATTGGACCCGCTGCATGGCGTCCGTGATGGCTTTGCACTTCGCCAGGGCTTCCGCGGTGGCTTGCCCAAGGGCGGGGCCAGGGACAAGGAGAGCACTCGCAAGGAGCAACAACAGCACCCACAACTTCACAGACTTCATGACCACCTCCAGGTGGCAAGCCTAGCGCAGCGCGGGCGGGGGGAGGCTCTACTTGATCTGCTTCGCGGCCTTCTGCTTCTTTCGCTTCATCTTCAGCAGGTCGCGAGCATCACAGGCCCAGTTGATGCTCTGCTCCTCGCAAAGAGAGGCACAGGCCGTAAGGCGGCAGATGCCGTCACACTCTCCCGCAGGGGACTCCCCCTTGCAGTTGGCCTCGAGCGCCATCACGACATCATTTGGCTGCCCAGTCACCACTCATGCTGGCGCAGTAGTCATAAGTTCCTGACATCAGGCTCTTCAAGCCGGTGTCCGTCTTCTGGATCGCGCCATCGCACTTCGAGGTCTTTACCCGGTACCTGTCACCGACCTTCTTGACGTCGGTGATGCGCATCGTCTCGGTGTTCCCTTCCCAGGCGTAGGTCAGGGTCTCGCCGACGATGGTGATGGTTGCGCCGTCCTTGCCGTACATACCCTCGCATTCCATTACCAGTTCCGTGGCGGCGTCCTGCTCGGCTTCTCGTTGATAGTGGGCGGTGCTTTCGCTGGCGACCGTCCTGACGATACGAAAACCGAGGGTATCGCTGCGGCTGTCGGGGGCGAGGTTGTTGCGATAGGCGGCCCGCTGCCCCAACTCGCGGTCGTCCCAGCTGCCACCACGGACGACCTTCTTGGAGCCACTGTCAGGACCCGCGGGGTCGGTCTGGGAAGAGCTGGGGTAGTCCCCGTACCAGTCTGCTGTCCACTCGCTGACATTGCCGTGCACATCGTGCAGGCCCCAGGCGTTCGCGGGCTTCTTGCCAACAGGGTGCTCTTGCATCTCTGAGTTGTCGGCGTACCAGCCCACTCGGGCGAGTGCCTGGTAGTCGTTTCCGGACCAATAGGAACTCGTCGTCCCCGCCCGAGCCGCGTACTCCCACTGCGCCTCTGTCGGAAGCGACATCCCAGCCCACGAGGCATAGGCCACCGCGTCGTCCCAGGACACCATTGTCACCGGCAGGGGGCGAGAGTACTCCGAGTCGTCCCAGTACTCGGACGGCTCCCGGTGGCCCGTAGCCTCGACGAAGCGACGGTACTGGGCGTTGGTCACTTCGGTCGTTCCCATCCAGAGGGGCTGGCCCAGGGTCACCTGGTGCTGGGTTTCGTTGGAGCGATGTCCCTCCTCGCTGGCTGGCGAGCCCATCAGGAAGGTGCCTGCAGGGATGTACGCCAGCGTGATGCCGGTCTTGGGGTCCACCATCGTCGTGCCGGGGGCGGGAGCGGGGGCCTCGGAAGCTGGGGCAGCGGAGCCGCCAGCAAGCTGGTCGTAGCACTCAAGCCGCTGTGCGGCGTCCGTGATGGCCTTGCACTTCGCCCGGTCCTCTCCGGGGTCATGCCCAACAACGGAGCCAGGGACAAGGAGAACGCTCGCAAGGAGCAACAACAGCATCCACAACTTCACAGACTTCATGACCACCTCCAGGCGGCAACTCTAGCGCAATGCTGGCCAGGGGAAGAAAAGTGACGCTGCCCCACGCGGCTGCGGGCGGCGCGGCTGCGCTCGCTGCCTGCCCTGCTGCTCGCTAGGTTCAAGGGCTCCCGGGCAGGCCACTGCGAGCGGCGCATCAAGGGACCAAGGGATCAAGAGTCAAGGGATCGTCCTCGAGAGACGAAAGCCGAGGATGTCATTGCGGATGTCGGGGTCGAAGTCGTGGCGATCGGCGACCCGCGAGTTGCTGGCGTCGTCGTACCAGCCGCCGCCACGGAAAACCCGGCGGGAGCCACTTTCAGGCGCGGGATCGGTCACGGAAGAGTCTGGGTAGTCCCCGTACCAGTCTGCTGTCCACTCCGAGGCGTTTCCGTGCACATCGTGCAGGCCCCAGGCGTTCGCGGGCTTCTCGCCAACAGCGTGCA
>CAZBDA010000287.1:0-2594 GCA_964490445.1 uncultured Rickettsiales bacterium
AGGCGCGTTGCCGCGCCACGCCGCGCGTTCATTGCCATGGCCCCTGGGTCCCTGGTCATAGAAAAGCTATCTTACAACTGATGGTATAACTCAAGCGACCGATTTCGGTCACCGACGGCTGCGCCGTGGCAATGACTGGCGTTGCGACGAAGCGGGCCAGGCGCGCGGAGAGCCCAAGCAAGACGGAGGAGCCCGTCAACGTTGCCCGCCTACGCGACCTTGCGTCGCGTAAGGCCGCCGACAGGGTGTGCTGGCCCGGCTCCAGGGAGAGCGTGCGCGCCGTGCTGCTGTCCTTCCTCGCTCGGGTCGTGGACGGTCTCCTGCCCGTCGAGTGGAAGGAGGGCGCCTCTGCGGAGGAGTGTGGCTTCAAGACACGGAGGTTCTCGGTGCAGAGCCTCTTCGTCCTGCCGCGCGCGCTGCGGTCCGCTGGGCGCTGCGGGCTGTGGAACACGGTGGACGTGGATCAGGAGAACTGCCACTTCCGCGCTCAGCTGGCGAGGCACCCCGCACGACCCGCTTTGGCCAAGTATGTGAGCGAGCGCGCCGAGGTGCTGGGGGAGGTGCAGGAGGCGGCGGGCGTGGGCAGGGACGCCGCTAAGGCGCTGTTCCTCAGGCTAGCCTACGGAGGTAGCGTGGACGCTTGGCGCAAGGCCGAGGGCGTGCAAGAGTCCCGGGTGCTCCCTGCCTTCGTGGACGCGTTCGCCAGCGAGCAGGCCGCGATCCGCGGCGAGGACGCCGAGAAGCACCCGGAACTCATGCGGGCTCCCGGGGTCAAGGACGCGGAACGCCCCGAGGTGACCCTCCAGAGCAGGCTCAACGAGCGGCGGGAGAGGGAGATCCTGGACGCCATGGAGCGCGCCGTGGGCGGGTTGGCGGTGGTGGGCGCCTACGAGCACGACGGGCTCTTCCTCTACACGACGCGCTTCCGAGCCGACGACGAGGAGGCGGGGAGGAAATGGCGCCAGGAGGTCCTTGCGGCGATTCGCGCCGCGGTGTCGGAGCCCGTGGCGATCAAGGAGCCTGGCTCTTTCGAGGATTCCCTGCGAGATCTGAGGGCGCGCTGGCCCGACGAGGACTGGGAGAGCGAGGAGGCTCTCCCGTTGGATCAGGTCCGCCTCGTCGGCGAGGCCATGGCGGAGGGCTTCAGGCCCGTGCACCAGCTCTTCGCCCAGATCGTGGCCCTCGAGGCCCAGGCGTGGCCTGGGTCGCCCCACGCCGTGCGGGATGTCTTCAAACACCTGTCCAAGGGCGAGTACCTTCATTGGGAGCCCGGGGCGGCCAAGTGGTTCATGGATGACGGCCGGGATCGCCTGCTTCACGTCATATGCGAGGTCCTGCAACGGCGGCTCAGGTCCATGGAGTGGACCCCGTCCGTGAATGGCGGGCGCATGGAAGCCAGCCACGGCGAGGCGCCATGGCAACTGGCGGAGGTCGGCCTCGTGGAGAAGGTGGAGAGGCTTCTGCGCCCGCTCCTGCGCGACAGGGACTTCCGATTGGACCACGACAGGCGCTACCTCGTCTTCGAGAACAAGGCCTACGACACCGTCCAGGACGCCTGGGTGGCGCTGTCGCCGGCCATCCGTGCCTCCCGCTCGACTGGCTGGGCCTGGTTCCCCGGGCTCGACGATGAGCAGGAGGCCCGGGCGCGCAACGCCCTGGAGAGCGTCGGCCTCGAGGACGCCGCGGTGAGCGAGGAGGCCTGCGCCGCCCTGGAGACGGTCCGGCTCGAGGTGCCCGCGCTGGGCTTCCTCTTCGGCATCTGCGGCGAGTCATGGGAGCGGACGCTCTACCTGTGCAAGCACCTCTCCCGCGCGGTCTTTGCGCTCCCCTATCAGGAGGTCCTCTGGACGCGGGGGCCCGGCTCGAACGGCAAAGACACCCTGGCGAACCTCATGGCGAGCCTGCTTGGCGGATACTTCGCCAACCTGCCGTGCGAGGCCCTCACGGGGGGGAGGGAGATGGACGCGCCCAGCCAGACCCTGCTCAACCTCAAGGGCAAGCGCTTCGTCGCGGTCCGCGAGATCGCCCGGAACGCGAAGATCCGGAGCCATATCTACAAGACGATCGCGGACCCCAAGGGCGCGCTCAAGGCGCGGGGGCTGTACGGAAGGGACGAGGAGTTCCCGCCGCACTTCTTGCTCTACCTGGCCTCGAACGTCCCGGTGGACATCGACGACAGCAGCGGGGGGAGCGCGCGCCGCACGAGGATCCTTGACCTTCCAAACAACTACGTGGAGGCGCCCCTGGCCGCCAACGAGCGCCAGCGTGACGCCACCATCGAGGATCGCTTCGAGGCCTGGCGCCCCTCCCTCTTCCTCCTGCTGCGCCTCATCTACCTGCGCTTCCTCCGGGAGCGGCCGCAGTCTAACATCACCCCCGTGCCGCAGGAGGTCACCGAGGCGGTGGAAGAGGAGCTGCAGGAGGAGTGGATGCACCTCCTCGCCGCCTTCGTCCGCGAGCGCCTGCGCCCCGCGACTTGCGCACAGGACGCCAGCAGCTCCGCGGAGGTTCGCGAAGCCTTCTTCCAGTTTGCGGGCGTCGTGCCCAAGAAGGAGGTGGGTCTGCGCCTGGCGCGCAAGGGCTTCGCGGAGGCG
>CAZBDA010000288.1:0-2537 GCA_964490445.1 uncultured Rickettsiales bacterium
TGTGGCATAGGTTCAGGCGGGACAGCATCAGCCTCGAAAAGGCGCACATCGGGTGAAGAACATCAAGACCGAGGTGCGCGCCCAGGCAGACATCTCCATCATCGATGAGGACGGCGACGAGCTGACCTACGGAACGGTCTACGCCACCATCTGGACCGACACGGGCTCCGAGACCACCACCTGCGACCTGGGCACCGGCTCCTGCACCATCACAGGTGACTGGATCGACGAGACCGATCCGGACGCGCCGGAGGCGTTCGTCATCACGGTGGACGGCTGGCACGACGGCAGCGTCATCGTCCGCCCCGGCAAGGCCATCTTCGCCACCGACGGCGGGGAGATCCTGCTGTCTGCCATCGAGGACGAGGCGCAGCTCGATGGCTCGTTCCTGGCGTACTACTTCGATGGCAGCGAGGACAGTGAACTTGGCGGTCACGTGGCCGAGAGCTACTCGGTGGTCAACAACGGCACGGGCCTGTCTTCGAGCCCGCTTGGCATCGTGTTCCGTCCCGCAGCGCTGGTGGCGTCGTCCTCTGTGAGCGAGGTGGACGTGGACCTGGACGGCACGGGGCTCTCCTCCAGCCCGCTGGGTCTGACCAGGGTGCGGTTGATGCACGTCGACGGCACGGGTCTGTCTTCGAGCCCGCTCGGGTTCACCAACATGCGGCTGGCCGCCATCGACGGCACGGGCCTCTCGTCGAGCCCGCTGGGCTTCCATCCCCGGCACATGCACGTCCGCACCACCGGCACGGGCCTGTCTTCGAGCCCGCTCGGCCTCACCGGCAACCCGATGAACCTGAGCAACGGCAACCAGTTCGGCCATGGCTTCCAGGGCATGTCCTTCGGCGACGTGCTCGAGGGCATCAACGCCTACACCGACGAAGGCTACGAGCCCGCCACCCAGCTCGCCGGCTCCGGCGCCACCGAGGTCGGACTCACCTCCAGCACCTGCGGCACCGGAGAAGCTGCAGAGAGCATGAGTCTGGCCGACGGCACGCTCTGAACCACGGCCCTGGACGCTGCCCCCCGCGAGAACTGAAGCGCGCCTGAGGAGACTCGGGCGCGCGCTCTCGTTTGGTTCGGCCTCGGGCTGCCCCGGAGCAGGAGCCTACGAGTCGAGGACCGCCCGCACATGCGAGAGGAGCTTGCCGGGCAGGTAGGGCTTCTGCAGCACCCGCCGCGTGGCCCCGGCGTCGCGCAGGCGCTCGACCGCGTGGAGCGAGTAGCCCGTGACAAAGGACACCCGGAGCGACGGCTGCGACTGCCATGCCCGCTCGGCGAGATCGACGCCATCCATTCCGGCCATCTCGACGTCGGTGAGCAGCAGGTCGAAGGGCTCTGTCGCGGAGCGGATCGCGGCCAGGGCCTCGCTGGCCGAGCCCGCCGCCGTCACGCGGTAGCCCGCGCCGCCCAGCACGCGCGTGGCGATGTCGGAGGCCTCGGCCAGGTCATCCACGAAGAGGATGCGCTCGGTGCCGCCCGTGTCCGGCTGGAATCCGCGGGCCTCGGCGGCCGCGACGGGCGCTTCTTCGCTCGCGGGCAGCCAGAGCTGAAAGCTGCTCCCGACTCCCGGTGAGGAGGTAGCCCGGAGGGCGCCGCCCGACTGACGCGCGACCCCGAAGGCCGTGGACAGCCCGAGGCCGGTTCCTTGACCGCGGGCCTTGGTCGTAAAGAACGGCTCGAAGATCCTCCCCAGCGTGGCCTCGTCCATGCCGACGCCGTCATCGGCGACCTCCAGGACCGCGTAGGGGCCGGGAGCGAGACCGGCCGGGCGGTCCGCGTCACCGCGCTCGACCTGCGCGCGAGAGGCGCGGATGCGGATTCGGCCGCCGCGCGGCATGGCGTCGCGGGCGTTGTTCACCAGGTTCACCAGCACCTGCTCGAGCTGGTGTTCGTCGACGTGCGCGACGACGCCACGCGGCTCGCCCTCCTGTACCAGCTCGACTCCGCTGCCGACCGCGCGCCCGAGCAATTCGAGGCTGCCAGCCACCACCCCCGCCAGGTCGATGGCCCGGGGCTCCAGGACCGCGCGCCTGCTGACAGCGAGGAGCTGCCCCGTGAGCTTCGCCGCCCGCTGCCCGGCCTCCAGCACGCGGTTCAGGTAGAGGTCGTCACCGAGCCGCAGACGCAGCAGATCGGCGTAGCCGATGATGATGAGCAGCTGGTTGTTGAAGTCGTGGGCGATGCCCCCGGCCATGCTGTCGATGGCCCGCAGGCGCTGCAGCTCGGCCACCTGCGCCTCGGCTCGACGCAGATCGCGCAGGAGGATCATGGCATCGAGGGCCTCACCGATGCGCTGGCCGACCCCAGCGAAGATGCGCAGCTCCTCCGCGGTGTAGATGTGGTCTCGGGAGCAATGGTGCAGCCCCAGCATCCACGGCTTGTCGTTGTGGGGCCGGATTGTGATGACCAGCAGCGAGCGCACGCAGAATGCCGCGGCGATGTCGGCAGGTACGTCGTGGGGGGTCGTCGAGTCGAACGCGATGTAAGCACCGTCTGATACCCAGCCGCTGCGATCCCGTAGCCGTGTGACATGG
>CAZBDA010000289.1:0-2526 GCA_964490445.1 uncultured Rickettsiales bacterium
GAGCTACTGGCTAGGGGCTTAGGCGCGGCAACCTCAGTGTCGCGACGGCGCTTGCGCTAGGCTCACTACGAGGAAGCGAGGGGCGAGGTTGGTATGAGGTGGATCTGGCTGGTCGCGGCGCTTGCTCTCTGTGCTGGTTGTCCTGAAGGTCTCTTTTCAGACGACGACGACGACATCGACATCGACGACAACAACGAGGACCTGAACCTCCGGCCCGACGATGCTCCAGACGTCCTCATCCTGAGTGTCTCGGGTCACAACCTCTGGTTCGGCCTGAGCCCCGAGTGCACGGGCACAGGGTACAACTGCGAATACCTGCTACAGCGCGGGACGCTCGATGCCATCGCCCAGGTGTTCTTCAACCGCGGCTACGGAGTCGAGGGGTGGACCCATGTCGATGAGCTGTATGACCAGTACGACGACATCGATGGCGACGGCCAGGAAGAGATCGTGGACTTTGGTTTCTTAGCGCTGCTGGACGAAATCGACTGGGTGATGGAGAACTGGATCGCCGATTTCGACAACCCCACCCGTGTCATTGTCGTGGCTCACTCCCACGGTGGAGTCTGGGCGCACTCGGCACTGATGCTCCGACCCTCGCTGCCGGTAGATGTCTTGATTGACCTGGATAGCAATGCGCTGTGCTGGGAAGATGACTTCGCCTGCGCCCTCAACGGCGACAACTGGCAGTCGGTAATCAACGACTATGTGGACTATTACGCTCCCGACTGGTGGTTCGATGTAGGAGACGCCGGTGACTCCTGGCTTGTTCCCGGGCTGGACGCCCTCCAGGACATCGAAGACGTGGTCCCTGACTCCGTACTCCTCAATCTTGAAGTCCATGGCAGCACGCTGCTGGCCTATGACAATCAATACAACTATCGACGAGATGGCTCTCTGACAGGCCTCTGGGCGAATTACTTCGACGAGAGCCACCGCGACATCACCTTGCCTGGCTCAGAGGCCATGCAATGGGTCGCTGAAAGCATCAATGCTGTGTACCAGTGGCCCTAGGACCTGTGCGAGCGGGGGGCGCGGCGGCATCACTGTCCCGGCGACTCTTGCGCTGCGCTCAGTCCGAGCAAGAGCGGGCTAGCCGAATGTCGATAGGGCTCAGCTGCCAGCCGCTACCCAGCCGACCTTGCCATCCTTGAGATCGGCAAAGGCCTGGGCAGGAGGCAGGTCTCCCGGATCATCGTCTCCCTCGCTGGGAAAGCAGACCATGTTGAAGTCACCACCGGGAACCTGCCACGAGACCTGGTTGAAATTGTCGCCGCTGAAACGCTCTACGCAATACCAGTGAGGCTGGTAACCAAGTTCCCTGACAGCAGCGATGAGATCGTCGCCGGTGGCCTCGTCGTTGTTCTCCACGAACAGAACCGGGCGGTGCTGGGCGATGGTCTCGGCCGCGCCGCGCAGCACTGCCAGCTCCAGTCCTTCCACGTCGATCTTCAGCAGGCGCAACGACTTCAGAGCAGCGACGTCTGGGTGAGCATCAAGCGTCGTCAGCGCGACCCGCTCGCTCCACTGCCGGCCCTGGTACTGACCGTGGTTGCCGTAGCCGCCCTCGATGGAGAAGGCCCCGTAGTTCCATGGCTGGTCGAGATCTCCCGCCGCGATCTCGATCTCTTCGCAGCGGTCCCCCACTGCCGAGTGGATGGTGTGGACGTTGGTCAGCTTGTTGAGCGCGCAGTTGGCCGCGAGTACCTGCTGAATCAGCCTCTGCGGCTCGAAACACAGGACCCGCCCGGTGCCCACAAGCTTCGCCAACGGCACCGCGTGCAGACCGATATTGGCGCCGACTTCGATGACATTGTCGCCGTCGCCCAGGAGCCGCGAGAACAGGTCTACCTCGCGCTCACACCACTCCCCGTACAGGTCGACGTACTGGCTGATCATGTCGCCGCGTAGGAGCAGAAAGGTGCCCCACCGGCACTCTTTGAGGAAGGTCTGCATCGCCGCAGCAAGTCTGCGGGTGAGGATGGCGTTTTGCAACCAAGCTCAGGAGAGACCGCGCCTTCGCGCGCACAGGCAGGTTCGCCTGCCAGCTTCACCTCACCTTTTGCGCAAGCCCTTCATCCCGACGGCATAGTCGATCACGCACATCGAGCGGTATCGTTGGTGAGCCCCACAGGCGACACCGGCAAAGCGAGTCTCTTGCCTGAAGATATTTTTTCGATGACCGCGACTCGGCACCCCGTCGTCGACGATCAGGCTGATCACGACGTCACGAGCGGTATCCGCTCCATAGTCGATGTTCTCGCTAATACCGCCCATCCACGTTCCGTGCCGCTCGATGCGGCTCGTCATGGTGCTGCCATCGGTTCCGGTGTGCCCGATCTCGCCTGTGATCCCTTGGTCGCGAACATGATCACGAGCTGCTGCTGCAAGGGCGGCGGACCTCTTCAGTGGCGGGACCGGCGCAGTACGCTTCAGAAAGGAGATCGCCTCGACCACCGCAGACTTTCCTTCCTGGGTTCGAAGGCCCACCTTGCCGGGCTTGCGAATGACCTTGCCATCGAAGGA
>CAZBDA010000290.1:0-2517 GCA_964490445.1 uncultured Rickettsiales bacterium
CGGGCATCGTTGCCGCGGATCAACAGGGCGCCGCCCACGGTGGTGATGTTGGCCAGTCCGTCAATGTTGGCCAGGGAGTCGTTGGAGAAGATGTTCAGCAGATTTCCCACCGAAGTGAGGTTCGAGAGCCCTTGGACGTGGGCCAGGGCATCGTTGTCGTCCAGTTCGAGGTCCCCGCCCGGCAACGAGGTCAGGCCCGACAGTCCCCCCAGGTCGGTCAAGGCATCGTTGTCCCGGATGGACAGGCCTCCCGCCATCGAACTCAGGTTCGACAGTCCGTCGATGTTGACCAGGGCGGGGTTGCTGGTGAGGTACAGCGTCCCAGCGACCGAGGTGAGCTGTTCGAGGCCGTGCAGGCTGACGAGGGGGTCGTTGAAGCAGATGGAGAGGTCGCCTCCCACGGTCGCGAGGTTGTCCAGGCCGGCCAGGTCGGTCACGGCGTTGTAGACAACAGACAGAGCACCACCTACCGAAGTGAGGCTCGAAAGGCCGTGCAGACTACTCAGCGTATTGTTGACTCCGATATTCAGCGCTCCACTCACCGAGTGGAGGTTCGCCAGTCCGTCGATGTTGGCCAGGGACTCGTTGTCTTCCACTTGCAGGTCCCCGCTGGGGACAGAGACCAGGCTCACCAGTCCGTCCAGCTGGCTCAGCGCGGCATTGCCCTGGATGAACACGCTGCCCCCGACCGAACTGAGGTTCGAGAGTCCGTCGATGTGGGCCAGAGAGGGGTTGTTCCAGATGTACAGGTCCCCGGCCACCGAGTGGAGGTTCGACAGTGCGTCCAGGTCGGCAAGGGGAGAATCGGTGATGGTCAGGTCCCCGTCGATGCTGGCACAGGTCGCGATGGTGTCCAGCTGCAGGGATGAGCTCGCCGTGTAGTCGCCCGGATAGGGCGTGGTGATTGCCGGATCCTCGTCGTCACAGTCGCCGTCCTCGACGGTCACACCGTCGCCGTCAGCATCTGTGCCTGGGCTGCTGTCGTCATCGTCACCCGCACAGTCCGGTGCGCCGGTGCAGCCGGAGTCGGCGCAGTCCGCGTCGCCGTCGTGGTCGTTGTCGAGGCCGTCATCGCACTCGCCGGCTTCGTCGCCCTCGACGCTCGCGTCGCCGTCGACGTTTCCATCACAAGCTGGGAGTAGCGCCGGCAGCAGACAGGCCAGCAACAGCAAGCAAAGCTTCTCGGACCTCAAGGGGACCTCCAGGTCAGAAGCGTAGCGCAGCGATATCTGGGGCCCAAGGGCACAGCCGTTCGGCCCGGGTTCCGCTGCCGCGGCACCTCAGTCGATGTAGGTGATGGAAAGCCGGGGATGCAACTCAGCAGAAGGATGGTCTATGGATGCGAACACCATCCGGCGGTAGGGGATCTCGACATTGAGATGGAAGTGAAAGCCGAAGCTCGACTGGGGCTCGTTCACCATGTCCTGGACCATGGCCTTGACGTCGATGGCCTTGTCTTCGAAAGCAAAGCTGCTCTCGGCGATGGTGGCCTGGTGGTTCGAGTCCGTGCTGGGCTTGCTGTTCCATGTGACAGCTGAAGCGCTCCAGTCGCTCGTGATGCGAGCGACGGTGGACTCGTTCGATCCGCTGGCCCTGTCGTGCCCATCGGGGTACTGGCTTGATCCTGGGTCGGAATAGAGCATCAGTGTTGCCGCCGAGACGTCCGCGCCGAGGGGGAGCTCGGAGAGGTCGAAGGCCATCAGGGACTGTTGAATTACGGCATCGTTGGTGTTGGTCCAGGCCTGAGCATTGTTGTACTGCTCCTGGCCGTAGTTGGTCCCGTCGCCAACCTGTCCCACGCTGCGAATGACGGCATCTTCTGCTGCGACAAGTTCGATCGTCTGCGGGCTGGGAGGTGCTTCGGCCGAGTCGTCGTCGCCTGCAACGGCCGAGTCGTCGTCGTCGCCACGGTTGCGCTGCTCAGTCTCGCAGGCGGGCGTCAGCACAAAGCACAGCAGCAGGAACAAGCCGGAGTAGGACTGGGGCCGGGTCACGGTGGGCATGTGCCATTGCCGGAGATGCCCACGCTGCCCGTGGTGATGGTCGACCAGTCCAGGCCAGGCACGCACAAGGAGGTGTTCCCCACGATGCTGGTGTCTTGAGACACCGTGACGAGGGATCCCAGTTCCAAGGTTACGAGAGACCAGTTGTTGTACACGTACAGGTATTCGCCGACGCTCTCGAGGCTGGGGAAGGCTGCCGAAGTCAACTGTGAGTTCTCGTGCAGGTACAGGTAGCCACCGACGTCTTGCAGGGCTGGCATCGAGACGCTCGAAACGTCTGCATTGATGTGGAAGTACACGTAATCACTTACGTTTTCGAGACTCGGAAGGGTTACGTCGACCACTCCAGTTGTGATGTGCAGGTACACGGTGGACAGACTCACGCAACCTGCGTAGTCGGCGACATCGGCCTGGCTGGAGATGCTCGCATTCGCCCCCAGGCACACCGCCGCACTGTCGTCGTCGTCCCCTGCGGAATCGTCGTCCCCTGCGGAATCGTCGTCCCCTGCGGAAT
>CAZBDA010000291.1:0-2509 GCA_964490445.1 uncultured Rickettsiales bacterium
GGCGGCGGTCCACTAAAATAGGTCACAATTTGCAATGTGCATGAGGCTTCTAGCAAAATGACCCCAATTTAGTGGACCGCTGCCGGGCTGCCAGCTGACTGGCTGGCCTGCTGGCCAGGCGGCGGCGGTCCACTAAAATAGGTCACAATTTGCAATGTGCATGAGGCTTCTAGCATAATGACCCCAATTTAGTGGACCGCTGGGGACGCTGGGGACGCGCGTCCTTCGCGGAACGCTGGGGACGCTGGGGACGCGCGCTTCCGCGGAACGCTGTGGACGCTGGGGGGACGCGCGTCCTTCGCGGAACGCTGGGGACGCGCCTCTTTCGCGGAACGCTGGGGACGCGCCTCTTTCGCGGAACGCTGGGGACGCTGGGGACGCGTTTTTGCATAAAACGCTGGGGACGCGCGTCCTTCGCGGAACGCTGGGGACGCGCCTCCCCCAAATGACGCTGGGGACGCGCCTCTTTCGCGAAACGCTGGGACGCGCCTCCCAAATGACGCTGGGGACGCGCCTCTTTCGCGAAACGCTTGGGACGCCCGTCCTTCGCGTTTCCGCGGAACGCTGGGGACGCGCGTCCCTCCCCGAAACTAGGGACGCGGGGGACGCGGGTGTCCCCAAAACGCAGAAATTACCCACGTGTTCGCGGAAACGCAGAAACGCGCGGAGCCACCGCCTGCGTGCCACAAAAATTCGGGGGGGCGCGGGGGACGCAATACACAGAAGACTCTCGCGAAGTCGCAGAAACGCCAGGACCCCTTCTCACACACAAATTGTTGAAGGAGGGGGGCGATTGAATACACAGAAGGTGCGACCGAAAACACAGAAATATAAAAACCCTCCAAAAATACCACGACGGCGAAGGAGGAGAAGAAGGAGTAGGAGGAGGAGGCTTGCCTCGATGTGACCCAACGCCCGACACCGGGAACGCCGGTGCGCATGAGGCACCATCCATCACGTATCTCGCTGCGCCTGCAAGATAAGTGCCCGAACCCCCTTGACTTTCTGAGCATGCGGGAAAAACAGATGCGGCAAACGCACAACGAGCACCATATGCTCGCATATCTCGCTGCAGAAGCAAAATTTTGCAGGCACCCCGCAACGACCCAACGACAGTTTGCGCGCGAGGATGCACGGCCGCGTATGTGTGGTTGTTTTTGTGCGTGCGCCCGGGATTACGCCTCGCAGTGGTGTTGTGAGCCGTCCGTGTGCCGTTTTGTCACAAAGCAGTGCCAAGGACACTTTGGCCGAGCGGTTAAGGCGTCGGCCTGCTAAGCCGATGGGGTCTCCCCGCGTGGGTTCGAATCCCACAGGTGTCGCTGCTAGCATGCGGCAGAAGAAGGATACTTTTGTGCGTGGCGTGCATGCAGTTAGAACAGCAGCGTCCACACGCCAATTTAATGGGCACAGCTTGACCTAGGCCGAGCGCTCCTACGCGGAATAAGTGATTAGCACCGGGTGCATCCGTTGCACTGCGTCAACGTGGTGGAAGCGATGCCGTGGGTGTCGCCCCACCCCCCGCC
Organism: uncultured Rickettsiales bacterium; assembly: GCA_964490445.1. Classification (GTDB taxonomy): domain Bacteria; phylum Myxococcota_A; class UBA796; order UBA9615; family UBA9615; genus UBA6601. The sequence goes on from CAZBDA010000291.1 coordinate 1,524, forward strand.
CCCCTCATCCACACACAAACACACACACACACATCTGGCATCTGGGGGGATGCATCGTATTGTGCAAAGCTTCTGCTCGGGTCCAATCCGCCCTCCCTGGTGTCCGCCACACCCTTCGATGTGTGCCTTGGAGCCAGGCCTTTGAGTTTGCCGGCGTGCGCCAAGTTCGCGGAACCGCCATAGCCTGGCTGGTTGGGATACTCGGCCCTCATCCGTGCGACCCGGGCTCGCCCAGTGGCGGATTTCTTGCCCAGCCGCACATCTTCGCACAAACACGCACACACACACGTACACATCCACATCCCGGCTGTGCATTGCGCTTTGTATGTCGTCCTCAATTATGTTGCCGACAACCGGAAACCAGGAGTGCGCCGTGTGTTGCGTGGGGTGGTAGTGGTGTGTGCGTGTTGTATCCATGCACCTACCAACCCACCTACCGCCATCAATCCCTTCGTCCAGCCATCCAACCATTTATCCGTCAATCTAGCCATCCATCTGTCCATCTATCTATCCATGGACTCATTCGTCTATCCACACATTCATCCATCCATGTCACTATCGACCCACCCATCCCCTTTTTTAACTTTTAACAATTCAACCATCCATGGGTCGGACACTTACCTCGCAGGCTCATGAGATATGGTGATGGATGATGATTAATGCTCACCAGCCTTCTGGGTTTAGGGTTTCGCGTGACATCAGTTTCTCGAATTACCGATCCTCGACCCTGTGAGAGCGAGCTGCGGGACCTTCGCCCAGCACTCGCCAGGTAAGTTTAAGCTTCTGAGGCCCCCTGGACTTGGCACCGGTTGTTTGGGCGCGCGCGGCGACGTCCGCATCTCGCTTGAAGCCGCAGGGCAGCCCACTGTTGCAGCCATATGTTGGGGCACCCATGCCCCCGCAAAATATCGGAAAGTCATAATGACGCGTCCCATTCACGGCAACCCCTTGGCGAAAGTTTGGTGCGTTAGGAAGTGAACGCTGTG
>CAZBDA010000292.1:0-2490 GCA_964490445.1 uncultured Rickettsiales bacterium
GTGCTTTTTCTACCGGCACTCGAGAGCTTCGGACAAGAACAGGCCGCTCCGGCCGAAGCTGAAGTCAAACGGCTTTTCTGTGTCAGCATGGGCTACGGTTTTTTCACGGACGTCCTTCCGCAAACTGACGGTGCGGACTACACGTTCAGTGACCATATGGAGCCTCTGAAGAAGCACAGAGACCATTTCACCCTCTACTCGAAAATGATGTTCGGCGGAAACCATGCCCACGACCACAAGTGCTTTGTCGGAAACACCACAACAAACACGCACTCACTGGATCAAGTCGTAGCGGGTCACATTGGGCATTTAACTCGCGTGAGAAATGTGGTCACTTTCATCAGCCACGCCCATCACCACATCGTTGCATCATGGCGAGACAGGTTACCCGTCATGCCGATTCAATCGACGAGGGTACTGTTCGAAACTCTCTTTGCCAGGACGGACAAGAAGACACAGAAGCGACTGCTGGCTCATAAGAAGAGCGTCCTTGACAGTTCCCTCGAAGAAGCGAAATCCCTGATGGCGCGTGTTTCGGGCCGAGACCGGAAGAGACTAGAGGAGTACTTCGCTGCGCTTCGCGAATCGGAGAAGGAACTCAACAAATCGCTCGAGTGGCTCAGCAAGCCTCGCCAGGATGTCGAATTCCCAGTCGCGCCTTCATTCGAAAATGGTTTCCTTGCTACCGATGTTGATAAAAAACGATTCTTGGAAAACCCGCGTCAGATTCAACGCGGCATCGCATTCGACATGATCTACAAGGCCTTCAAGTACGATGTCACGCGCGTGGTCAATTTCTATATGACCGGACTCGACAATGATCATCACATTACGACGCACAATGTGCCAAAGTCCGAGGACGCACGCAAAAGTCTGACGAAGTATGACTCCTCGTTCTTTTCGCTGCTGGCGAACTTCTACGAAAAACTCGCCGGCACAAAAGTCGAGTCTGGTGGGACGCTAATGGATGAGACGGTCACCGTCGCCACAGGGAACAACAGTGTGAGTCAGAAAAGGGGCCCGCATAACGGAAGCGAAATCCCTGTGTTCGTTGCGGGCGGACAATTCACAAATCACGGTGGCCATGTCATTCGCAAAGACCAGACCACCTGTGATATCTACCTATCAATACTTCAGAAATTCGGCATCAAACGGGACAGGTTCGGCAATAGCCGGAAGACTATCGACCTGTGAATCATGTTTAATTCCAGAATATCAACGTTCGCCGGCTTGCTGTTGCTGCTCACCGGACCCCACGCTTCGACCTGCGTGGCGAATGATCGTGAGCAGTCACAACAATTCTTCAACATGTATTGCGTTTCTTGCCACGGACCGAAAAAGCCGAAAGCCCGTCTCCGTCTCGACCAGATTGACGTGCAGCAATGGAATGACCCGGGTCTGCTTCATGAAATCGAGATGGCGATCGAAAGTGGCGAGATGCCACCGGAAGATGCTCCGAGACATCCAGAACCCGGCCAGTCCAAAGCACTACAAAAGTTAGTAGGCATTCAGCTTCGTGCGCTCGCAATGAAGCAGAAACCGGGAATGCTGAAACGATTGAGTCGAGTCGAATATCAAAACACAGTAAACGATGTGTTTGGCACTGATTTCACTCTGACTGATCGACTGCCACTCGACAACATCAACGCTGGCTTTGACAACAACGCCGACAACTTGCATATGTCGGCAGTCGATATGGAGACGTACTTCAACGTCGCAAACCGGATTGCTGAAAGTGTCGTCAGCGATAAACCTGCTCCACGCGTCGTTGTCTACTCAACGAAAAACACAGACATCGACACACACAGCCACAAGGATGACACAAAAGGATTCGCCCCGTCGCTTGAACGGGATTCGCGTCCGCTGGTTTTCGCATCTCCCGCTACCCAGATAAAAGTCAATCCGTCGGTCAGAACGAGTGGTGTCTATCGGATTGTTCCACAGGGATTCTATATCAAGGCCAAGTTCGTTCCTGGCAGCCGCGCTGAAGAAAGATTGCCTGCCGTTACGGACGTATCAGAAAGTGATATCGACGATTCGTCATCCGGCGGCCACTCGATGAGTTACTTCCTTCGGAAGAGCGCTGGAGTAGGACAGAGCATTGTTACTGTGATTCCAAGAAATGCTGCCTGGCAAGACTTCGATCCGAGCAATGGATTCACAGCGCGACTGTCGTCCGACGACACGATCGTTCTCAGATGCAATTCGGTCAAAGGGGGCGGACCTCAGCGGATGTTCTGTGTTGAGAAGGCGACCATCACGGGACCAGTGTACGAGTCATGGCCACCGAAGACGGACTTCTATAGAACTTACTGCAGAGATATCGATGCATCTGCCGGCTATGAAACATGCCAGCCCATTCTTGAGAGGCTTGCACGGGAACTGTTTCGCCGCCCCGTCTCCGACGCCGAGATGGAGCCAGTTTATGGGCATGCCAAGAAAGAGTTCGCCCAGGGTCGGGGCATCTACTCCGGTCTGCAGGCAGGCATT
>CAZBDA010000293.1:0-2448 GCA_964490445.1 uncultured Rickettsiales bacterium
CAGAGCTGATCGAGATCGTCGAAGGTCTGCATCTGGTGGCCGTCGGCAGCGATGCCTGGCTGGCCAAGGGACAGCAGCCCAGGCTTGGCAGCGCCATCCTGATCCACGGCAACCTGAACGAGCCAGCCGGGGTGAAGCTCATGCTCGAGTGGGTGGCACGCCAGGAGAAGGACAGCATCTACTTCCTGCCACTGGAGTCCATCGCCGGAACGGGTCGCGATCGCTAAGGAAAGTTCAAGGGGAGTATGTGGGCCAACTGGGAAGTGGGCTCTGGTGGCTGGTGTGTACGTCGTCAGAAGGATTCGGGCTCAGGACAACTTTGGCTAAGAGACAGTTGTTGGCTTCATCCTAGGCAGCCCTGGCTGCCAGGTACTCTTTCTTCCTCTTTCGCATTGTACGTTTCTTGATCCTCTCTCGCTCCGACACCACCGCGAATTTCCGACCGAAGTAAGTATCTGCGGGCGTCACGTTGTCGAGCGCCTCGTGATAGCGCTCGTTGTTGTAGTAGGCGACGAAGTCTCGCAGCGAAGCCTCCAGCTCCCACGGGAAGTAGTAGTGCTGCAGCTTGACCACGTTCTTCATCGTTCGGTGGTAGCGCTCGATCTTGCCCTGGGTCTGCGGGTGGTATGGAGCCCCACGAGTGTGAGTCATGCGGCGCATTTCCAGGTAGTCCTGGAGTTCCCTAGACAAGTACGCGGAGCCGTTGTCGCTCAAGAGCCGAGGCCGATGTTTGACGGGCACCTGATCGACGCCTGTGAGCGCGATCGCCTCGTCGAGCGTCTGCGTGACGTCGGTGGCCTCCATTGTCGAGCTGAGCTTCCACGCGATGATGGTGCGCGAGAAGTCGTCCAGCACGGTCGATAGGTAGTACCCCCCCCAGTTGATGATTCGGAAGTACGTGAAGTCGGTCTGCCACATCTCGTGGACCCGGGTCGTCGGATGCTTGAATGTGTTCGCAGCCGACATCAAAACGTAAGCCGGACTCGTGATGAGGTCCGCCTGCTTCAAGATGCGGTAAACGCTCGATTCGGATACGAAATAGCGCTTCTCGTCCGTGTAACGACAGGCCAGCTCTCGCGGCGACAGATCCGTGCGTTCAAGCGCCAGGTCGAGCACTTCGCCCTGGATCGTCTCGGGAATCGCGTTCCAGCGAGACCCAGGAACTGGCTTCTGATCGTTCAACCCATCGAAGCCCTCCGCCTGATATCGCTGCACCCAGCCGTAGAACGTGCTTCGAGGCACACCCAGCTGCCGCAAAGTGGCCCGGACCGGAAGATCGCTCTGCTCGACCAGGCGGAGGATCTCCATCTTCTCCGATGCCGGCCGTCTCACGTGTCGTCCTCCTCGCCAAGACCCGTCAGACTTTTTTTGAGCACCCGGTTCTTGAGCGTGATCTCCGCCACGACCTCCTTCAGCTCGCTGTTCTCCGCGCGGAGTTCCTTGACTTCGTCGCTCGTGGCTTCTCGAACGGTGTCTCCGGACAGCTGTTTCTTGCCGGCCTCGAGGAAATCCTTGCTCCAGCGGTAGTACAGGTTGGCCGCGATGCCCTCTCGGCGGCACAGCTCCGAGATGCTTTGCTCCCCGCGCAATCCCTCCAGCACGATCCGGATCTTCTCCTCCGGAGCGAACTTCCTACGGGTCCGACGGCGGATCTCGCGAACTGCAGCTTCCGTCGATTGCTTCTTCGTTCTCGTCATATTGAGACTCTCCTCAGGGTCCGAGGACCCCGCAAAGTGTCTCTTAGACTAGGTCACCCAAATGTCCGACTTCTGCTGACGGGAAACACCTGCTGGGCTGCAGCAGCAGGTGGGCGAAACCGGCTGGCAGCTTAGCCACGGCGAACGCAGTCGGCTGTTTCTGGCGCGCGCCCTGCTGCAAGGCTCTGATATGATGATTCTTGACGAGAGCTTCGCTGCATTGGACCCCGATAATCTGCGCCAAAGTCTCGAGATTGTACTCGGCACAGGCGCGACATTGATCGCGATCGAACACCTCTAAGCATTTCGATCCTTCGAGCGGATATGAAATTCGGCCCTTCCGGATTCTGTGTGGGCCCGATGAGTGCCCGTTCCCGCTGTGGGGACCCCTGAGCGCGGGAACCGGAGGGGGTTGGGGCTTGGATCGAGGGGGCTCTGTCATCGGTACAGTGTCGGGATGCAAGATTGAACTCTCTACGCGCGACAGCTGGGGATTGAAGATCCATGGCAAGTACCGATTTCCGATGACCGAGAAAGGATGCCTGGCTGGGAAGACCGCTTCGACACCGGTGCCTAGCGGGTCGCACTCCCCCTCAGGGCCCGACCAACATCCCCCAGGCGCCCCTCTCGGCCCGCTGACGATCCACCGCGTACCCCGCTTGAATTCATCGCTTAGGGGCCCCAATCCCCCCCAGTCCCCCCTCTACTTGACATAATGTCTCGTCTCGGACGCAAAAAGGAGCTTTGCATT
>CAZBDA010000294.1:0-2425 GCA_964490445.1 uncultured Rickettsiales bacterium
AGCAGTTCAAAACATTGCAAGTTGAAGCGTTCCTAATGTTAATAACCCCCCTCTCAGTTTTGCTTTGGGTGAATCACTTGTTGTAGGTTCTTCTCCCCCTTTCTCTTTCCCCAGTTTTGCTGGAGGTGAACTCCAGTTTTTGTTGTGGAATGGGAGGGGCATTTGCCTACATGATTCAGTTGAAAGGAGTAGGGTGGGTTCTATGATCCAGAAACTGCCCAGGGGCAAACAAGTTATTTGTTTACAAGAGGTCCATGAGGTGGAGGCTGAAATTTTGCTGTCATTCAGGCGTTGGCTCCCTGGATGGCATATTTCCACTTCAGCTTCTGTCTTGCCTGATGGGTCTGTTAATCCTGCCTCTGGGGGTCTGGTTACTGCTGTGTCTCCACTCATTAAGGGGATGGCCAATTTTGAGGATGCTGAGCTTGTCCCAGGGAGGTGCCTATGTACCTCCGTTTTGCTGGGTGACAAGGTTTTGGCAGTAATTAATCTTCACAACTATGGCATTAATTCCCAAGATATCCAGTCCATTGGTGAATACTTGGCTTCCCTCAGAAATAATATTAGATCTCTCCTTGTAGCAGATTTGGAATCCTCCTTGGAGATCTTAATATTAAATCTGAAGAAGAAAGGGTGTTTCGTCCTGGACGAAGTTTTGACAGTGTGAGAACCAGAAGTTTTGGAAATCCTCTTTATTCTGGTGAACACAAAACTCGTTGGGGGTCCATTCTTAGTGAATGGATTGAGGTGGTGCAACCCTTTCCCACCCATTTTTGTCCTAAGAACAATACGTGTTCTCGTATTGATAGAGTTTGGATTGCTTGCCTTCCCAGTCTTGTGGTCCAAAACAAGTGTTCTTCTTTTGTGATCTCTTCTCCTGAGGAGTTCTATGGGGATGGTCTCAGTGACCATGCACCTATTGTGGTGTCTCTTGCCAATTTGCCCAAAAAGGATAGCTCTCACCAGACTATCCCTGTTCATATTTGTAGAAAACCTCGTTTCAAAATGCATTTGGAGTCCCTTGTTGAGGATGTTGGTGTGTTAAACCTCCCTCTGACTTCCCAATTAAAGTGTTTTAAAACTTGTCTCAAAGAAGCCTCTAAGAGAGTTCGTAATGAGTTAATTGATGATGACCAAGAGTCATTGTCTGCAATGCGTCTCACCTTATCCTCCTGCAGTCGTGCTATATGGGCTAATAATGTCCACTTGGCTCGCAGGTTGTGCAGCTCTTCTGAATTAGCCCGCACTTTGATTTCTGTTGAGGGGTCTCGAGTCCACTGCTTAACTCCTGAAAAAGTTGATGAGTTATTTAATTACGCTCACAAAGCTACGCACGAGAAGCGTATTAACAAATTGAATGGTATTGCCAAGAAGACCACATCGACCAACTTACGTAAACGCATCAAATCGCAAATCAAAGCTGCCAGACGCATGGAGGCTCTTTTCTGGCCACACCGCAAGCGTCTGCTGCTTACGGGAGTACGTATTTCTGGTGATGATAACGTGGAGAGTGTTGTTACCACTCAAGCCGCAGTTCAGCAAGCCCTTGCTGACCATTGGAAGGAGGTATACGATTTTCGAGTTATTGATCTTGGCAAGGCATTGGACATATTGGAGATCTACAAAAAGAGACAGGGCCACTTCTTTGATTTTTCCAACCTGGCACTTCCTGATTCTGATGATATTTATAATAGAATACGATTCTCCAAGGATTCTGCAGTTGGGAGAGATGGCATTCCGTACTCGGCCTACAAAGCCCTTCCAGATGTTTCTGCTGAAATTCTCTGTAACACGCTGGTTGATTTGTCTACTGAAAACCCTGTTACAAATACCTTGGATTTTAATGAACAACTGGTTTGGTTCGCCCCCAAAGGACATTTTGCTGAGGATGCCACCAAGGTTATTCGACACCCTGGCAATCTTCGAACTATTTTTGGATCGAATACGGATGCTAAATTGGTGGCGGGGGCGATTGGAGATGTATTGACTCCTGCGATGCTGAAAGTCACTCCATTTGAGCAGAGGGGCTTCTGTCAAGGTAGACAAATTGGTCTGAATATTGTCGACCTTGATTGCTATATGAGACTTTATAATGATTTGGCTAAGGGCATTGACTTCAATGAGCAGATTTCAGATATCCCTGTTGTTGCTCTTTATGATTACTGCAATGCTTTTCCTACGCTTTCGCACGAATGGATATTTCTTGTGCTGAGAGTGTTAGGAGTCCCTTGGCCCATTAGGCAGTTAATAGTTGCCCTGTACACTCATATCACAGCGTACTCCTCTGGGGCAGATGATGATTCTTTCCTGTTCCATGTTTTAGGAGGCGTTAGGACAGGTTGTCCTTTGAGTTCGATTCTGTTTGTCTTATGTGTTAACCCTATTCTTCACCTATTTTTGTTTTTGTCTGATTGGCCTGGAAATT
>CAZBDA010000295.1:0-2420 GCA_964490445.1 uncultured Rickettsiales bacterium
CACTACAGGAAGGATATGCTGCCGGGCACTCCAGACGTGCACTACAGGAAGGACATGCTGCCGGGCACTCCAGACGTGCACTCCAGGAAGAACATGCAGACATTGCTACTAGTGGTGCAGATTTTCCATCACACTGTATACATAGATCACACAGATTTAATCATGTGGTGAGCCTACATGCAGGGACTCCAAAAGCCCTTGCACACTCACTCTCAGGCAGGCCGACAGGCAACTACATCGCCACACAAACAGGCATCTGATACTTTTATTCGTGTGTGCTTGTTGTATTCTAGATAAATACCGCATACAGGCAGGTTGCCACGTCACAAAAACCATGACTGGCGTGCAGTCATGTGTAGGCTCAGCCACCTCGACTCTAATCTAGAAGCCACAGCCACCATCATCCTTAGCATCCTCTGCATCCCCTTGCCCCTTCTTTGGCTTGGAAATCTGGCTGAGCTGCACCTTTCAAGGATCGATGGTGATGCTTCAGCTACGACCGATATATATATATATATATATATATATATATATATATATATACGTAGCAGCTGCAACTGTACAACAGCTAGAGACATATATACATTTAATCACGTATATACTATACATATGTACATAATATGTAGAGTACTGCAGCTTTAACTTTGGTCGGTGCCCAGACCTTAGACACGGCCATGACTGTTTTTGCGTCAATATAGCTTTGTCGCACCATCTGCATCTCGTCGTCGAACCAATCCACTGAAGTCCCAGGAGGAATATCAACGCCAAATGCCTGCATGATCGTGACACCCAAACAAAAGCCACCCACACACTCACTACACATCTAAAGTCATACGTGCAGAAACTATATATATATATATATATATATATATATATATACATATAAATATATATATATATATATATATATATATATATATATATATATATATATATATTTACATATATATATATATATATATATATATATATAGATTAGGAGGTACAGAATTCCCTGCAGGTTGCTATACAACTGGATTGTTATATACTATACTCTGCAGCTGGGGTGTAAGCAGCGGATCTAAGTGACGTGTGTTAGTATAGGCGGACAGACATGTTCTCCACCTTGGTTGCTTGCACCCTCAAGTCATTGAGTTTATTGGAAATGTTTCCAAAAATCTCCTTCACCTGCCCAAGCCCTATAAAGGATCTTGAATGATTGCGCCTATTTCTTTTGTTCCAATACAAAAGCCGCGTATAATTTTCGGACCCACCCTGGGTCCCAACATTTTCGGACCCACCCTGGGTCCCAACATTTTTTTCAAAAGCCCTTCGGGTATCTTGTTCATTTTCGGACCTAGTAAAAGAGGTGGAAAACCTAGGATGCACTTCGTACATCCTAGCTTTCTGAAGGCGCGGTCGGGGACCAAGCCGCCCACTGCACATGGGCCCGTGTAGAGACCATCACCTTTGGACATGCACCGCGAGCCTTAACCCCATTGAGCTCTTTCTCCATGAGCTTGATCTGGACGGCAAGGACCACAGGGGTTGTCTTTGGGAATATGCAACAATATACACATCAATATATCAGTGCTTATGTACGTCTACAGTTAATTGTGCTATCTAAGCACCTATAGACATCTATATACAGCATCTGCAGAAGAACATATGTGAAGGTCCCTGCGGGCCATCTGTGCTTTCTTTACGGTCTTGTTGTGGTCAGGTGCTGACGCGCTGGTCGAGGCCTTCCCGGGCGATGTAGGTGTCCCACCTGGAGCGTCACAAAGTGCGAGTGGGGCGGCGGCCTGGGGTGCCGACGCACTTACTGGTGGCACTCGAGCGCGTGAATCCGGACTGCTTCCAAAACTAAAGTCCTGGATGCCATGGTAGCTCTGGACTGCTCGCTTCTGATCTGCCGTAATTCCGTCCTTAATGCCTTGTCGGTGAATATCTCTGTATATATGCATTAGATACGTTATAGGTACCTATGTATATACTGTACACAAGGCTGCAGCAGTCTACGCAAATTCATCAAGCTCATCGACTATATGTACTGACTACTTTATATCTAGACTAGCTGACTATGTATCACTGCAGAGGTCTTTTGTTATTACATAGCTGCAGAGCTGCACGGCGCCTTCAAACTTGGCAGTCTCTTCGAAGGATGTTGTGTCGGAGGCCTCAAAGCTGCGCTCCAAGCACCAATAGTTTCCCCCCTTGTCGACTTTCTCCAGGAAGGCCCCCGCCTGCATGGCTAAATTATATGCTTGGAGGTTGCCCTGGAATCTGGTATAGAGGTAGATCTCGCGGCGGATGCCTGTTTGTTTATCCGTCCCTGTCTTCACCCTCCTCTCCTCATTGACTGCCTGGAGAAAATCAATCACCCTATATATATATATATATATATATATATATGTCATATATATATATATATATATATA
>CAZBDA010000296.1:0-2335 GCA_964490445.1 uncultured Rickettsiales bacterium
AGATGAATACCTAGATTATAGTCACCTTTTAAAGGACATTTATAAATCAATGTATTTATAGGAGGAAGTGTCAGTCCCAACCTTTCCTTGATAAAGAATTACCTAAAAGGACTCCTCATGTAGTTCCTCGCATAACCAAAATCACTTGCAATATTGCAAGAATGAACACCAGCCGCATTGATGACATGTTTCGCTGAGTGGATGATATTCGTCCCATCCTTGGATTTTACTTCTATTCATATCTTTTGTTTTTACTTGTGTTGATCATGCCGAATATTCTATATACTCACATAACGATTACCAAGATAGAGTCTTAGATTCCCAAGTTACTTCAACTCCAATTAAAGCTCTCGGATATAATGCCTTGGATCTGTCGTCCAAACATTTGGAGAATAAAGGACTTTATATTCATTCTTACTACGCAATTCTGGTTCGATTTTTTTAGCCTCCTGAACAGGAAGCATCTAAAGCTATATCTTGTTCATTATCCCTTGTTCATAATACTTCTACAGCAATTCATACTCCTTTTTATTCGTTGCCACAACGAACATCCCACTCTTCTTAAAGGGAAGTTTATGTTAAAGAAAGAATTTTGTTAACCTTTTATGCCCTTTGATACAAAAGAGTCCCTTCAATGTATCCTTTTCATTGTAAAGCCCTGTGTGAATTATCCCAGATTTTGATCTTCTTATTTGTTCGCCAAATTACATTTCTTTCTCGATCAACGCTATACACTTATTTGGATATCACTCTGCCAGGGTCTTCGCAATATTCATTCCAATAACGCCCCCGCCAATAACAATGATATCCGAATGCAAATACTTCCTGACATTTATTTTTTCCAGATATTTATTGATCTTGAGATTAATGGTTTTGAACATTCCTAATTAAAAGTATAAATTGTGATTTTAATAGAATCTTAAGATTTTAAATAATTTAAATTGTTACAAAAATATTAATAATATAAATGGAGAAATTGACCATATCTAACGAAGGGGATAGTGATACATTTCATGTGGAGGATCCTACAAGCATGTAATTTGACGACAGGGAAATTGAATCCCCTGCAAAACTCAAAATCAAGAGGAAGAAGGAAAGTTACAGGCCTATTGCTGTATCCAAGTAAGGGGTTTAGAACCAAAATATGAATTTATTTCTGTAGTCCGAATAGCATGTTCAAGGGGAAATTCAAGAAGATTCTTGGGGAGAGTTTAGATGATATGTTTACAATGAGGTTTGACCCCTAAGATAAGTAGTTGGCGATAGGAACTCAATTCGGTGATATTAAGGTATTTAACATCAGCACAGGGCTGGTCTATAAGGAGTGGGATACTAATCCATTGGAGAAAACCCCAATTACTGCTGTAAGGTGGAGACCAACTTTGTAGGGTTAAAAAACTGTTCAAGGGAATATATTAGTTTCTACTAGTATAGAGGGTAGGTTAAGTTGGTGGCATGTCAATTCCCAACGTGAAATCACTTGGAAAGGGGACAAGGATTGGAACTTCCTGTGCATGGACTACAACATCGACGGGAATATCCTAGCAACTACAGCAGCAGATGCGCAAGTTAGGATATTTGATGAGAAGACAAAGGAGATTATTCACACTTACAAGCGTGCTGGTTGGAACACTAAGGGGCACTCAAACCGTGTGTTTGGCTGCCATTTTACCAAGTTTGATAGTAAGGTTTTGATAACCGGGGGCTGGGACAGGACAATCTGCCTCTGGGACATTAGAGAAAAGAAGAATATTATGTAGTTGTTTGGGCCTAATATCTGTGGGGATTCGATTTCATCTACTTAGGATCAGCACTTCTACACAGGTGCGTGGAGAGGGTCGAATTAGATAGAAAAATGGAACTTCAAGCAGAGGAAAATTGTCAAATCTTTTAAATGGTAAGGAGATAAATAGAACCCTAAAGCCTATGTGTATGGACTATCCATTGATCCAAAGGGGAAATTCTTGGTCGCAGGAACATCTAAATGTAACTAACTTTAAGTTTTTGATATAGCTGATGGAATGAAAAGCATTTCAATTGTCTCTAAAGTCAGGAATCCAATCTATGCCGTTTGCATCGCCAACACCCAGAACAGATGTGCATTTGGTGGTGGAGATGGATAGCTCTACGTCTTCGATATCGTCAAAAACAATGATTGGGTGTCTCCACCTAAAATGGAATGAGACATTTGTAATTTTCGGAAATTTTAAATTTGATAAAATTAGGAAAAATTAAATTTTAACATTTTATAATTATCCAAATTTCCAATAATTTTCTCTCTAAAGAATTAAAGATTTGTAATTAAAAATTATTCTTAATTTTATTTCTGAACAGG
>CAZBDA010000297.1:0-2312 GCA_964490445.1 uncultured Rickettsiales bacterium
CTTGATGGTGTTGTCTGGCGGTAGCGCCCTCAGAGAGAGTGAAGGTGTTGGCTTCATCGTGTCACCTCGTCTATGTAAAGCGGTCATAGGATTCACACACACAAGGCCAGGCGCCTGCACGGCGCATCGGCTGGTGAAACATACATGTGTTGTTAAGGCGGTTTCTGCTCGCCGCCGGCCTATACGGCCTATAGGTATAAAAAACTAACATACAGGAACACTCTGTACGTCAGAATGTCAGAATGTTGAGACCGCAACGCGAAAAGTTAGAAATTAGATGTGCAAGGCAAGCCCTCAGCGCAGACAAGACCCCGAGCAGACGACGACGGACTCCCACCGCCCCCCGAAGCCGGCACAGCGCAGCAGGCAAGCAGGCACGCAAGCAAGCAGAGCAAGCAAGCAAGCACCGACTCCCAACGCCGAGAGGCTTACATCTAAAGTCTAAAAGGCGCAGTGAGGAAGGAAGGAGGAGAGAGGGAGAGGAGGAGGAGGAGGAGGGAGAGGGGTGGGGGTGGGAGACCGAGTTGACGATGCAGTGTCGATCTTCTGATTCACAGATGAAGACATCCGTCCGACCGCCGGCGGGCACGGGGCGGCGAGGGGGGCGGGAGTGGGGGGTAGAGGAGAGCGAGGTGCCGATTCACTCGACTGATTCTGGTCACCAGATGTCGCCATCGATTGGCACTGCCGCGCAATAGGCGATCACAGTGTCGCGCCATTGTGTCGCAGCCGTCGCTGTAGACACACCCGCCCCTGGCAACAAAGCTGCACGTAGTTGCTGCTCACCTCCTGCCGCCGCCACGGCGAGCTTTCGCACGGATGATCCCCATTGTTGTCGAGGACGCCCTCTCTGGCGACTACCTGCCCAAACTTGCGTCTCCACGGAGGCAGGTTTGAAGACCAATCGTCTGGGTAATGAGTCATCCGGTTGTCGTGCTAGTTTGCCGAAGAGTAGTAGCTGTCGTCGCATTAACGTGGTCGACAATTGCTGCGAGTGGGCGGTCTCTAGAACGAATGCATTCGTCACTCTAGAGATGTATGATGGCGGTATGCCGTGTATGCGACGGAGACACTTCACATGAAATGCATTCAATCGAGATCGCTCTGGCTTCCTCAGCCACGTCGTTTCAAGGCCATACAGAAGTTTTGATAGCACACATGCTTCATAAACTTCCTGCTTGCGTGCTCTCGTTATATTGGCGTGTCGCCAAATACGCGCAAGCTTCTGAAAGCAGGCTCCAGCCTCGCCTATTCTGCGCGCGAGCTCATGCATTGGGCTGCCGTCCGCTGAGAGGAGACCACCAAGATATACCGCTTCATTCACTTCCTTCAGCGGCCACAACTGAGGCCCAATCGTGCCCTCGCCCTGCGCACCAACAATGCGGCCGTCGTGCCGGATACGTAGAACAACAGTCTTGCCCCAATGCAATTCTAAGCCGTAGGCGGACCCGAGCTCGACAATCGTGTCGAGGTGGAATTGCAACACCTCCGCGTTGTCCTCTGTAAGGAGTGTGTCATCCGCATACAACACATCCCGCGTGACTCCAAATGGGGCGGCCGTGTCCTCCCCGAATTTCTCTGCGACGCTCTGCGCGGCATCGTGGCACACTATTGTCATGACGATAATGAACAAGTACGGCGAAAGAGGGCACCCCTGCGAAATGCCGCAACGCTGCGCGTGGCAGGTGGATTCGATGCCTGCGTCTTGCACTGTGAATATGCGATCTGCATAGATTGCGTCTATCATCTGCAGAATCGGCTCAGGTAAGCCGAACCGACGCAGTGCTTGAATCATTGCCTGCGGCGCAATGCGATCAAACGCCTTGCGCCAGTCCAGAAGCACCATCATCAATTTACCGTCTTTGGATGCCCACGCTGCGTCGATCAGACGGCGCGCAAGGAAGAGAGCTTCTGCTGTGTCGCGGCCAGGTCGGAAGCCGTATTGCGAGGGCCACATCCTGTCCTCAGCGCCTCCTGCCTTGATCCTATCCAGCAAGATGGCGGCAAGGATCTTGTAGCCAACGTTGAGCAATGAAATCGGTCGGTAATTGTCCGGAAGCTCGACCTTACCCTTCTTGAAGATCGCGACTACACGAGCCCGATGCCAATCGGGAGGCAGGGTTTTCTCCCGCCAGCAAAGTTCGCAAAGCTCAACGATACATTCCACCGCAGCGTCGCTCGCAACGAGTGCGCGCCAGAGATCAGGGCACAGACCATCAGGACCACTCGCACGACCGCGCCAGAGGCGCCGAAGTACTCCTCGTGCAGGCTTGTCGCGTGAGTACAAGTGTCGGATTTGTAATGCGTGAACC
>CAZBDA010000298.1:0-2309 GCA_964490445.1 uncultured Rickettsiales bacterium
CATGGGCCCATGGGCCCATCAGCCCATGGGCCCATAGGCCCATGGGCCCATTTAATAAAACTATCAAAGCTTAAAGTTGCCATAACTGCCATGACACCTTGTTGATGTCGTCTTGGGCTATGAGCTTTGAAGATTCAAGCATGGACATGGCTGCAGTGATGGGGCTGATGTCAAAGTCCTCAGCGAGGTCATCGAGCGTCCCCAAGAGGTCGAAAACGGTTGACATCTGCTCCTCCCAACCAATCTTGTCAACAATGTCAGCCAATCCATGCAGAAACGGCCGAAGGTCTGGAAGAGTGTTCGACAGCTTTGTCATTGCCACCAACAAGCACTTTGCATCTGCAGCTCCCAAGGGACAACTTTCCACCTCCGATTCTGGCAACTCCTTTAGATGTGTTGTGACCTCGCTGGCAGCAGCCACACAACGACCAGCAACGAACCTCGCCGCACCATCTCTCAATTGGTCTGTCCATACCGCAAACCTCTCCACTGTGGTGGTATATGCTCCAGCCACCTTCTCGAGCTGGACTGTTGGATAAAGGGCGTCCACCACTTGCCTAAATTCGGCCGCCCACTTGCTCTCTGCAAGTTCGACTTTCCAATAGTCTTGCAGCTTGTCTTTGGAGTATGCACCCATCATCTGTTCCAACACATTGGCCCAAGCGACAGTGCGGGCACTTGGGGTGAAGACCTTAAGCATTTCCTTCTTTCCAACTACATATGGCATGGCCTGATCATTGAAAGCTGTACCAACGCAGCGAAATACATTTACAGCCTCCTTGAGTGTTGTTTCGAAGACACCTACTGCATCATCCTTCTGCCACTTATTGTCCCGCGTCTTCACAAAGTCCAAGAATCCGTCGATGATGTCGGTGACTACAGCAGCAGATTCTGTCTGATTTGCCTGATGTATTGAGGTTGCCAAGATCGCATAAAGAGACCCGGAAATTGCTGAGGCGCCTTCCACCTCCAACGTCTTGAGGTTGCGAATCGCACGGACTTTGGCATTTAGCGCAGAAAACATGATGACTTCTTGGTCGTTGCAGAAAGGCCACAACACATTCCACGCTTTGTCGAAGGTCCTCTGTTTCGCGAAATTGTGAGCATGTCGCAGCGCAAGCGCCATCTCATACTTAGTAGGGGGGGGCATGCTGTCACCACTGAACAGCTTAGAGACAAATTTGTGCAGATCCTCATCCTTCAAACTATGCATGTTCCCAATGCTGATCGAATGTGCAATCAAGGCATTCGCAAAAGCATCCGTCAACTCTTGAGCTACATGATTCTGATCAATCTTCTGGAGCGCAGTGACCAACCTGGTCAGCTGATACTGCCGGGGCTCGGGGTCAGGAAGGTCATTCAACACAAGTGCGTGGATGTCGAAAGAAGCAAGCATTCTGGTGGTGCTATCCTTAAGCCTCTCGAGATTATCAGCTTCTTTCTTCGACGACCCACCCAGCTTGCTGACACTGAGGACTTCATCTTCATCGTGTCCCTCACAGCCCTCCCCTTGTGGCCCTGGCAGCGCTGCCACAGGACCGAAGCCAAATGTGCCATCTGCAATCAGGTCTGTCAAGGATTTTGGGGGCTTCGGCGACTGGCCAAGTGCTGCATGCACCGGTGACCCCATAGCATCATGGGCCTGCTGCTCGACTTCGAAAATTGAAGGCACTGCGTGAGGAGCAACTTTCCTGCCGCCCCTGAGCACCTTCTTCTTTCGAGCACCTTCTTCAATGAACGCCAGTCCCATGCCGGCTGCCTCATCTTCCTCCTCAAATTGCACTGGTGCGTCAGAGTCATCTGTCACCGGCTCAATGTCATCCTCTTCGTCTTCGACCCCTTCGACATTTTGGAGGTAGGCCACGGTATCTTCTATCGACATGGTCTGGGGAACTTTCTTTTCAAGCTGCCTGCCGGCCTGAGGGGAGTGGGTCCCTGAGTGGGTGGTTGGTGGCATGTGGTGGTGGGCGGTCTGCTCCATATGATTGACATTATCGTCATATGGTCACAACCCTAACCTGGAGTTGTATCGCATCAGATTATATTAACCATCTGACCACAAGGCGGGATTAAATCTGATCAGATCATGTGATTATGCGACCATTGGATTACATGATCGTCGATGGTATGATAATATTGACATGTTAGCGACCAGTGATCACATAATTTGAGCATGTTGTGAAATTGTCATACAGAAAAGTCACATGACCATGTGATCACATGATTCATGATGTGTTGTAAGTTGTCATTTGATCATGATGAAATATATCATGCGACCCATGAACATCATAACATTGCATGACGATGTG
>CAZBDA010000299.1:0-2282 GCA_964490445.1 uncultured Rickettsiales bacterium
GTTCAATCCAGAGGAGCAATCGTCGCATTTATCATTGTCGCTGTCACCACAGAAATCGGGGTCGAGAGGCATGGGATCGAGTATGTCCGAGACTCCGTCGTTGTCGTCGTCGGGGTCACCAACGTCGCATAGACCGTCTTGATCGGTGTCGAGCCCATCATTGAGCGGCTCGTTTATCCCGTTGTAACAGTCGTCGCAACTATCGGCATCGACGTCTCCACAGATGCTCGGATTGTACGGATCGGGGTCTTCGGGGTTCAGCACTCCATCTCCGTCGATGTCTTCGTCACTCAGATCACAGATCCCGTCCGAGTTGGCGTCGGGACCGTCATTTTCCGGATCGAAGAGGCCACTTGAGCAATCATCGCACCCGTCGAGGTCAGAGTCTCCACAGGCATTGCCATCGAAGGGGAAAGGGTCTTCGTTGTCGTGAACCGCATCATTGTCGTCATCGAAGTCTCCGATGTCGCAGCGACCGTCTCCGTCTGAGTCGGCCCCGTCGTTGAGGGGATCAGAGATTCCACTGAAGCAGTCTTCACAACCATCTTGATCGGAATCGCCACACAGCATCGGGTTCATCGGATCAATATCGGATCCATCGGCGACACCATCATTGTCGTCGTCGGGATCACCGAGATCACAGAGACCGTCCAAGTCAAAATCTGAACCGTCACTGTTTGGATTGAATGCACCGGTGAGGCAGTCTTCACAGCCGTCCCCATCAGAATCACTACAGAGGAAACGATCGAATTGATCGCTATCGAAGATGTCATCAGCGCCGTCGTTGTCGTCATCTTGGTCTCCAAGGTCGCAGAGACCGTCGGCGTCAAAGTCGGTTCCGTCCTCTGCAGGGTTGAAGGTACCAGTCAAGCAATCGTCGCAGCCGTCCAGGTCAGCATCACCACATTGTTAGGGTTTGTTAGGCGCGGTTTCTTCCATATCTTCGACTTGTTCTTTGTCGTCGTCTAGGTCACCAAGATCGCAGAGGCCGTCAGCATCGAAGTCAGCCCCGTCATTCAACGCGGCAGGTGAACCAAGCACTGAGCAGTCGTCACACTGGTCACCATCAGCGTCTCCACATGCGAATGCATCGAGTGGAGAAGAGTCTAGATCGTCTTCGACTTGGTCGTTGTCATCATCGGAATCGCCTGCGTTGCAGATTCCGTCACCATCGGTGTCGAGGCCGTCGTTGTTCACTTCGAATGTACCCGAGCTACAGTCGTCGCAGCTGTCTGCGTCTAAATCGCTGCAGACAAGGGCATTCAGTGGGCTACTGTCGAGCGAGTCTTCGACTTGGTCGTTGTCATCGTCAGAATCACCAAGATCGCAGCTTCCGTCCTGATCAGTGTCGAGGCCGTCATCTGCAGGGTTGCTGATTCCGCTTTGGCAGTCTTCGCAACCATCTCCGTCAGAGTCTCCACATAGAGTTGGATCTAGAGGTGAGGAGTCGGACTCATCGTTGATTCCATCATTGTCATCGTCTGTATCAGTCTCATCGCAAATGCCATCCGCATCGGTGTCGAGACCGTCGTTGAACGTGTCTGCAGTACCGCTGAAGCAGTCGTCGCACCCGTCTCCATCTGCATCTTGGCATGCGAATCGATTGAGTGGTTCTAGGTCATCGACATCGGGAATGCTGTCACCGTCGGTATCACGATCTGATTCATCGCAAATACCATCTTGGTCGGTGTCGAGTCCGTCATTTAGAGTATCGAAGACCCCGCTAGAACAATCGTCGCAGGCATCGAGATCGGAATCGGCACAAAGGAACCGATCAAGTGGATCTGAATCGAATTCGTCCTCGACGTTATCGCCGTCATCGTCCAGATCTCCAATGTTGCAGAGCCCGTCGTCGTCGGTGTCGAGCCCGTCTTCCCCAATGTTGTTCAATCCACTGATGCAGTCTTCGCATCCGTCTTCGTCTTTGTCTCCGCAAACAAACTGGTCGAACGGTGCAGTGTCGTTGCTGTCAACAGCTCCATCGTTGTCGTCATCGAGATCCCCGAGATCGCAGAGCCCATCCGCGTCATTGTCGGGACCATCGTTCTGCAGATCGGAGATACCGCTCAAACAATCTTCACAATTGTCATTGTCGAAGTCTCCACATAGGAAACGGTCAAATGGGGCTGTGTCATGGAGATCTTCGACTCCGTCATTGTCATCGTCGTTGTCGTTGACGTCGCAAATTCCATCTAGATCGTTGTCCGGTCCGTCGTTGGCCGGCAAGAAGAATCCGCTCGAGCACTCGTCCCAACCGTCATGGTCAGAGTCTCCGCACATGA
>CAZBDA010000300.1:0-1345 GCA_964490445.1 uncultured Rickettsiales bacterium
ATTCCAGTTTATCTATTTTTTTGTTCTGCTGAAATATTGTTCTGAATTTTGCCTTTACAGCGTTGATTGCTTTGATGCTTTTATTTGTGTTCTGACATTCGAATTTTTTCTTTGATCGCTTTCCTTTCTTCTTAAGTCCTTGTTTCTTTTGCTCCTCTTACTATAATTACTATTGTTTCTCCTATTATTTTAATTCCAAGACCTGTTAGTTCTTTTAATCTATCAATCTTTTCTTCTCTTCTTCTTCCTCTTGTTAAATCTCAATATCACTATTTCTTCTTTCTATTATTTAGTTTTCCTTCTATTATTCAATGTTAGTATGCTTTATCTTCATCCTGGGATCTCTGGCTTTCACATAGTTCTGAATTTCTCTTTCTGGTTTTATAATATTTTCCTATCCACTTTGTTCCTTTTTTCAACCCAGCTTGCTGCTCTCATAGCCATAACCATTATCTGCTCTGCCATAACGCCTGACATTGCTATCATATCTCCTACCTTGATTCATCCTCTCGTATCTCCTGTCATTATCATACCGATCTCACTTTGACCTATCATTGTTCCGGTCATATCTCTGGTTATCATTATATCTCAAGTTTTAACGATATTTCTTCTTTTAAAATTTATATTAATGAAAATTATTGTTCTTATTCTTGCTCTTTTGGCTGCTGTAATCCCAGCCGTTATCTTGTGATCTTTCGTATTTCCTTTTGCGAGTGTTGAACCACCCACTGCTGTAATCGTTAGCCCAGTTATTGCTATTATTATGATGATTATGGTTGTTGTACCTTTTGGCGTTGTGTGTTCCACCGTGCTCTAGTTATTGTTTTTCCTATTATTTCTTTCTTATCTTAATTTCCACCTTTGTGCTATCGAATGGGTTGGGAATCTAGGCCTGCCTATCATTCGGTTTGGTCTTTTGAAGGTTTTGTGGGGCTTGGATAGAGTTTGTGATATTATTCTAAATTATTTTTTAAGTTTTAGTTAATTAAGTTCATTCTTCATAGCTTTCTCATTTTTGGAAACTATTTGAGGGACGTTTATTTGTGAATTAATTTGGCTTTTTCTGGTTGGTGTCCCACTTCGGAATGAGCACTTATGGTTTGTTAAGTTTATTAAGAAGGCTTGATGTTGTTTTTTAACTATTTTGTTAAGGTGTTTGTATGTTTTCTTTGTTAATTGCTTCTATTTGCTTCTAGTTTTTAGGATTTAAAGGAGCTTTTAACATCTTTTTTAAAGATTTATTTTCTTCGCTTTTGCTTTTCTGTAGGTTTTGGATTAATTGATGCTGTTTTTACCAATTTTATTAATCTTTTTCATGGCTTTGATTTTTCAATTTTCTTCTTTT
>CAZBDA010000300.1:1355-2271 GCA_964490445.1 uncultured Rickettsiales bacterium
TAAAGTCTCTTTAACAACCTTTTCTTTTGGTTAAATTTAGTTCTTTTGGATGAATTCTTTGTTTACTTCTTTGTTGACAGTTTATTCTGTTTTCTCAAAAACCTTTTAATCAGTTTATTTATTTAGCTGATTAGCCGTGATGTTCATCTAATCTATTGTATGTGGCTTTACAAGTTTATCCTTTTAATTTTTTTGAGCATTCTTTTTCTGGTTTTTTTCTTGATAAGTTTTCTTTTTTTTTACTTATTTCTATTATTTCAGCTTAATTTACTGCTTTTTCTTCTAAACCTTCTTAGGTGGCTTTTTTCCTTAGGACATCTTAGGTTACTATTGCATCTTTTCCTTCTAAGGTTATTTGGGTTTAAGAAGTTTCTATATCTTCTTGGTTTACTTAAGATTCTCTAAATTCTGCTTTGATTCAGATAAAATATCTAAATTGTCTGATTTTTCTGATTTTTTTGATTTTTCTGATTTTTCCTATTTTTTGGATTTTTTAAGCTTTTATTGTTGTATTTTTTACTCTTCTGGCTTCAGTGTAATTTTCTATGATTCTAATTTCTGATATGTGTGTTTTAATTATTATTATTATTATTGTAAAAATTTCTACTATTTTCGTTTATTTTTTTCTTATTATTACTTCATCTTTTTTGTTTGTTATTCTTGATTTAACTTCTTATTTTTCTTTAACAAAGGTTTTTGTTTTTTAATTGCTGTTTGATTTTCTTTTGTAATATTTGATTTTTGTTGTCTAATGAAAATTTCGGAATTTTGTAATTTTTCAATTTATCTTTTCTTAGAATTTTATTTTGAATTTTCGATTTTTCCTGATTTTTCAAATAAATTAAAAAATACCTTAATATTTTTCAAATTAAACATTTATTATTAACGATTGTACTTGAATAATGGCATCTTCAGG
>CAZBDA010000301.1:0-2268 GCA_964490445.1 uncultured Rickettsiales bacterium
CACAAGCCAATGGCCCAATTGACCTCACGTAATACAGGTGGCCAACCTGTATGGGTCCTGTATCAAAGCAAAGTTGCTCCAAATACATATGTAATAGGATACAATAATAAATACCATACTATCTAGTGGCCATTTAAAACAATGCAAAAGTGTGCCTTATGGAAAGGCATTGTGACTGGGTCACATTAATTATGCAAGCCCTTCCGGCCTGAGCATAGGCCAATTAAAGCTGTTGTGATAGAATAACTCCTGCCCCTGTCCCCATGTGAGGGGCAAACAAAACCTCCTATCACAATCTTATGCCTCAAAATGTTGCACTATAGACTTGCACAATTTCTCTGACCACATAATACCATACATAATATCTCGCGGCTTTCCTCATAGATCATGTTCTTGGCGTCCACGTCTTCTAATACCATGCACGGCATAATAGTTGCCCATTGCGCCAATGCAAAACAGAAACAAAAATGGCTACGGGGCAACCTAAATGAGTGCATGATGATGTTAGTTAAAAGACTGTGACAATGACATGAACTCTGATGAATATACCACAGCAACACGCTTACTCTTCTTCCTCCTCCTGCGTTTCCTCCTCCAACTTTCCGTAGTCCAACTTTGGTGTTAATATATGCCGGTCTTTCGTGGTCCACGCTCCAATACTCTCAATGTGCCAATTCAAACTAATACTATCTACAGCTTTAGTGAACACGTCCGCAAGGTTCTCCTCGGTCTTCACCTTAATAAGCTCTATCTTCCCATAATACACTTTTTCCTGCAACCATAATTGATTCACTTCAATATGTCTTACCTTTCCAACTCCCAACCTGCTTGCAATGCCAATAGCTGCGCTTGCATCCGTCTTAACCTTGATCTTTCCGTCGAATTCAACTCCCAAGTCTCTGCATAATTCTGTCACTCCAATGGCTCCACTGGCTCCTTTCACCATCCCATAATACTCTGCTTCTCCAGACGACAAAGCTACCACTGCTTGGTTTGTACTCCAGGACTTAATAATATGCTTACCGTGTCTAATAATTCCTCCAGATGTGGACTTCCTTGTCTTTTGACATCCTCCAAAATCTGTGTCTGTCCACACTTCAATACCTTCTTGCTTGCTTTGATATCCAAATAGCATTCTAAACCTTGGCTTTCCTTTCAAATATCTTACAACTTTCTTTAACTTCCCAAAATCTTCTTCATTAGGGCATGACATTTTTCTGCTCAATTCTTTGACTGCATATTGAATATCAGTCCTGTCTTGTCCTAAATAATTGAGCCTTGCTGTCAATGCCCTGTAGATTCTTGCCCTGCCATCTTCTTTTAATACTCTTTCTTCTTCTTCCACCACTTTCTCTTCACCGTTCTTGTTCAAATTGTTTCTGTTCTTATCAATAGGTACACTCACTTCTCTTGCTCCTTCATCCAAACTCAAATCCTGCATGCAAATTTCTACATGCCTTTGGTCACCTTCATACTCAATACCTTCACTTGTCCAAGTAATAATTCTATTTAATATCCTAATATCTTTCCCATCATTCTTCCCAGGCCCAATTCTTCCTCTATGCTTGCATTCAAATTGTTCTTGTATCTTCTTCCAGAACCAATCTAATTGATTCTCCCATGCAAGCACTGTGAAATCATCCCCATGCACAACCACTCTAATTTCTCTGAGTTTGTGCCAGAATGCACAGGGGCATGATTTTCCTTTAATAAATCCAATCTTCTCCATAAACTTCACATAGGTATCAGACCAATTCTGTGCAGCATCTCTTGTCCCATACATGGACTTGCCCAATTTTCCACACATGCCTTCTTCATGGTCTTCCGTGGGCAGCTGCACATATACCTTTCTAATAGCTTCAGCCTGGAAGAATGCTCTGCTAATATCTATGAAGTCTAATTTCATTCCTTCTAATTCCTTTCCTGCTTCATACCCATATCCTTCTGTCACTGCTAGACTGAATAATATCTTCTTTGCTTCCAATGGTGGTGTAGCTGCAAATAAATCTTCTCTCTTGTCTCTTTTAATTTCTTGTGCCACCAATCTGCTTCTGTATTCCAAGTTGTCTTCATCTCCTTTGTTAATATCTAGCCACCTTACACTAATAGGATTCTTTCCTGTCTCATTAATACATTCTTCAATTGGTACCTTGGTGTAAACTTTGTGCTTGTAAACTTGTACCAATTCTGCTAATCTTGCCTTTTGGACCTCTTCATTATTTAATTTTCTATGGGTGATTTCATCCCAATACTGTCCAAATGAATCCA
>CAZBDA010000302.1:0-1115 GCA_964490445.1 uncultured Rickettsiales bacterium
TCGCCCTTTCCGGCCGCAGATTGTAGGAGCGCCGCCGCTCCTTCCCCAACGCCGCCGCACCTTCCCAGCTTCCCCTCCGCCGCCGCTCCTCTCCCTGCGCCGCCGCAGTGAGCCGCATGGAGCACGGAGCACCGGAGCACGGAGCACGTAGCACCGGGGTGGATCGGTGTTCAGCACAGAAGTCCCCGTTGGGGTCGAATATAGTAGGGAGCGGAATGCTGTTGGTTTTTTTAAGCCGCAAAAGCGCTCTAAAAAACAACGTTTTTTGCTCTAAAATACAGGCCCGCCGGCGCTTGAGAGCAAAAGCGCTCTATATCCCTCCCAGATCCCCCAGACTGGACGTGAGCGTGTGTGTGTGTGTGTTTGTGTGTGTGCATGTGTGTGTGCGTGGTGGGTGGGACGCGTGCGTGCGTGCGTGCGTGCGCGTGCGTGCGTGCCTGCGCGTGAGGGACACCAAACTTTCATGTCCTGTAGTGGTTTCGTGTCCCGTGGTTTCGTGTCCCGTGGGTCCGTATGCTGCCTGTTCGATTGCATCTCCCACCCCTCAGCCGAAGGCTGCGGGCGAAGCCCGCTTGCGCCTTCTGAGACAAGCTTCGCTCGGGCCGCAAATGCGACTTGCTCTGCCCCGTGCCCGCACTCTGGCGCGCCGCGGCTTCGCCGGCACGCGCTACTATCACGCTTGGATGCGCGCGCATGCTATGGCCGCAGCCTTTTAAGCAAACCTCCTCCTGTTGTGACGCCCCTGCGCTAGTCGCTTTCGCAAGCAATGTCTACTCGCGCCGTCAATGTGATTGAGCGGGCGCTGACCACGGCGCAGCATAGCGCCGAGGCGTGCGATGTGGCAACGGACGCCGACGTGCCCCAGGACGCGCTAAGGCATGCAACGGCTAATCTTCCTCGCGGCTTCTCAGCATGCCAGCGAATCACTTCCAAGAACGATGTGGTGGCGGAGAGCGAAATCCTCGAGTTGCTGTCGCCCTTGGACGCCCAGAGCCGAATAGAGAAACAAATGCGCTGGGCAGTGCTGCAGCTGGATGTGGAGGAGGATGCGTCGCTCGAGGATACATTCGACAAATTCCACAGCTTCTTCAAGGACGGGAAGCGTGCCATGAGCG
>CAZBDA010000302.1:1125-2229 GCA_964490445.1 uncultured Rickettsiales bacterium
AAGGCCTGTACATCCTCCTCTGCAAGTCGGATCGTGGCGTCATTGACCCGGCCAACTGCCCGGCACAGGTCGCGCAGCTGCACAGTATTACCGGCTGCGCAAACGGCGGCCGTGCTGCCGCAACGGCGGCCATAGACTTCTGCAAGACCTGGTTCGCGACGTCCACCGCATCAAATTTCGTGCTCAACGATTCGGCTGGAGACAGCGTCCCCGCTGAGGAGGTCTACGAAGATGTCTCCCAGCTCTCGGACCGCGAGTATATCCTGACCAAGGCCGAGGCGAAGCGGACCGCGAAAACCGAGCGAACGCCCGAACAGCACACCCTCGTGGTTACAGGCCCCGAGATGAACGCGATGCGGGCGCTGGACAAGCGCGAAGCGAAAGCGGCCGAGAAGCGGAAACTAGAGAAAACCATCGTCTTCCGCGTCGGCGAAAATGCGACGCCCCTCGAGTACCCGCGGGACATTGCACGCCTCACGACGAAGCGAGGGAGGACGTACAATGAGCAGAGGGAGGAGCACGAGACGAGGCCATTCAGTGACTATGCAGAGGGTCCCCTCCACATGGAGAAGGTCTTGGTGCTCTGGGGGAAAGGCGGGCGTGGCAAGACGCAGTCCGCTCGCTGCATCGCGAAACACCTCGCCGTAGGACACGGCAGCCTCAAGTACGTTAGCACCGACAACGTGGACGCGCTCAAGCTCGTCCAGCACGAGTTCGCGGAGTATATCACCATCATACTGGAGGAGTTGAGCGCGGACGACGTCAGCCAGCACGGGCGGCAGCTCTCGGCCAACTACTTGAAGAAGCTCTTTGACGTCCTGGATGGAGGCCAGTGCCGAGTCCGCAACACATGCATCTTCTTCCACCCGCGGCAGCCGCGGATCCTCTGCATCAACGACAAGCCGGAGGACTGGCTGCGTCGCATCAAAGGCATGAAAGACAGCGACCAGTTGCCGTTGGAGCGACGTCTCTTCTTCGTCGAAGCAGACGAGGCCCTCATCGCCCCAGAGGCCATCGCAGCCCACAAGGCAGAGCTCGAAGACGTCATGCAGCTGTTCAAGAAGAGGAAGCTCGAATACGATCAGCAACATGAGTTGGATGGCT
>CAZBDA010000303.1:0-2219 GCA_964490445.1 uncultured Rickettsiales bacterium
CTGGAGGTCAACGACGCACTGACCACAGCCCGTCCCAGCGCCACAACGTCGCTGGATTGAACGAACGGAGCACGCGCCGCGCGTGATCTCGCGCGCGATGGTCTTGTCGTTCACGCCTTCGCAGATGCAGATGATCATGTGCTGGACCGCTCTCCTTTCCGCTTGTTGATAGTGATAATCATTCTCAATTGAATCGGCAAGTCAGGCAGACGAGTGGCGCACAACCTGGCATCGTCTCGGTACGGGCTCCTACGGGCCCTTCAGGCCCTGCCAATGCGCGAGAACATCATCGAGATCGGACTGATCGAACGGCTTTGTAAGGACGGGTCGGCTGTCATCCTGGTTCAAAAAATCCTGCAGTCGCGGGTTTGGAGCACCCCCCGTGCAAAACACCATGCGCTCCGCATGGTCGGGCTGCGTCTTGGAGAGGACGGCGTGTAGTGCCGCGCCATCCATCTCTGGCATCATGAGATCGCAGAGGATTCCGTCGAAGGCCCCGTTGGTAAGCGCGTTGAGGGCAACGTCGGCGCTCAGGGCTGTCGTGCACTGGTGTTCTGAGAGCATGCGTTTGATGGCTGACAACAACAGCGGCTCGTCATCCACTAGCAGGATCTTCATTTGTTGCGTCTCCCCGTCGTCCTCATCGGATGACTCCGCCCTTGACCTTAGTTGGTTTTTTGCCGGACGGGAGGCGTGGCCCAAAAATGCCGGGCCGCTACCTTTCGGAGCCGTGGCGTACCTTTACTTGAGATCCGGCCGGAGATCTTTCGATTCGCCGTTTCGGTCCCCGAGCACCGCACGGTACCGATGGGCATGAATGGTCGCGCTTTCTGGCTTCATGGCGTGTTACGCAAGTTCACGTGCGGCGCGCGGGCCGTCAGTGGGTCTCCGAATACCACGATATTTAACGATGAAATCGTGGTGCCATCGGTGGGGCGTTGGGTGGTCGGGGTGGCAGGATTTGAACCTGCGACATCCTGCTCCCAAAGCAGGTGCGCTACCGGACTGCGCTACACCCCGGGACCTTGGGCATATCCCCGCTGCCGATACTCGCCAAGGCAAGCTACCAAAACGGTCTGCGTCGGTGTAGGTTGGCAATGCAAGGAGTGCCCGTGAGACTTGGAGCCCTATTCGCGGTGGTCATGCTGTGCAGTGGCTGCGATGACCACATCATTGGTGTCGCGAGCACCGAGGTGGTGCCGGGAGAGAACGTCTACACTTCGGATTGGGAGGGCGTTGAGCAGCTGTTCGTCGACCACTGCGACGGGTGCCATGTGGATGGCGGCTCGGGTGGATTCGACCTTCACGTCGCGATCGACGACGAGCTCAACGGGGGTAGCCCCTACTACGTCGTCCCGGGTGCCGCGGGTGACTCGGTGCTCTGGCAGGCCGTCTCGGGCACGGGTGCTGTCGCGGCGATGCCGCCCTCGGGTGTCCTGCAGACCGAGCTGACCGCCCATGTCGAAGAGTGGATCAACAGCGGTGCTCCGCAGTGAGTACGATGCGACGGACTGAGGACAGGATGTATCGATTGGCTATCAGCGTGGGGTTGCTCTGCGCATCTTGGACCGCTTCTGCCCAGGTCGCCCCTGAGTGCAAGGACTTCGCGGGCCCGCCGCCCGCGGACTATGACGAGCAGACTCAGCAGGACTTTATGGCGAATTATGTGGCGCTGGCAACCCCGTTTTCGCCGATTCACGGTCCCATTCCACATGAGCCTGGGCATGGTGCACTCGGCCTTCAGATCGGCATCATTCCGCCGCTGGGCTGCGAGAAGCGCTTTGCGCTGCAACACACCAAGACCGAGGACACGAACAAGGCGCCCATCGTCCCTCGTCCTACGGCAACACTGGCCTTCCCGGCCATCGGTATCGTTCATCCCTACATGGGTGTTGCCTATGTACCGCCGGTCAAGGTCTTTGGAACGACCAATGTCATTCTCTCCGGAGAGCTCGGGGTGGGCTTTCCAATCGGGGATCTCCTGCAGCTCGGTGCCCGCTTCCACGCGACGACTCAGAAGACGGTCGGCGAGTTCGTGACCCCATTCACGAACGACGAGCCTGCCGCAGACGACCTCTTCATCGGATCGACCATGGGGCTGGACCTCATGGGCGGACTCGATCTCGACATCCTGGTCCCCTATCTCGCCTTCGGTCTCACCGATGCGTCGACCTTCGTGTTCATCGGGGACGACGCGCTCTTGGCCAACAACTACCATC
>CAZBDA010000304.1:0-1060 GCA_964490445.1 uncultured Rickettsiales bacterium
TTCAAGATTGGACACAGGAGTCAGTTTTGACTCCTGTTTCACGTTGGGGCGCATCGGTCTGCTTTCCAGTGCCAGTCGGCATCCACCAGACCATCCCCACTCCCCAAATGTGGGTCAAGTGAACCTACGAAGCCATTCTGAAAGGATTTCTCAGATACTTAATGGCTGCACCAGAGAATTGGGGTTTTCCAGACGATTCGACCTCGCATGAGCCTGTGGTGAGCGTATCATTCAATGTTGGAGGCGAATTGGGGCTGAAATCGATCGTCTCCGAAGCATTGAGATCGGCTGCAATTGAGCTTCGGTTTGCACTCCCAACCGAATAGCGGTCGCGCCCCAAGTCAGTAGAATGGATCGGGTGGGAACACCCCTGAATTGGGCAACACCTAAAGTGGGCAGCAAGTGGGAAGAATACGTGGAGCTTGACCTCCAAACATTGAGTCCTTGAATCCTTCGAACCACCGTTCATTTCCAAGCGCCGTTACTTGGATCGGTCGTTTCAATCCACTCCTTGGCACACGAGTGCCCTGGGAAGAGTCGCGAAGACTCAGTGAAGTGGCGAAATGAGTTTCACAAATTCCTCCTGTCCCTTGAGGCCTTCAAAGAGTCAACAATTTGCATGTTTGTCGTGATCGAGTTTTGTCATAAGTCTCAGTAGACGCGACATCGGCCACAATGGTCGAAGTCGTGAAAGGGTGAGAGAATGCAGGGAATGCTAAGTCAGAAGATTCCATTCTGGGGACTCGTCCTCTGTTTTGTTGGATTGTGCCTGGGAGGTTCTGCCTCCTTGTTCGCCCAAGGACCAGACGTCATCGTCGGGTCTCTTCCCAATACGGCTGCGTACGGGACTTCCCCCGGAACGAACATTTACGCATACTCCGTTGCGACAACCTCCTGCAATGTTGGCACCGCCAACCTCGCCTGGCAGGCGAACAACAACAACCACCCGGTCATCGGCCAGGACTTGTGGCGACTTCATGACGGTCGATTCACCCAGATCGGCAATTCTTGGCTCAAGCATGGATTCTGTGCGCTGCAGATTACAGGCCTTTGCACCGGT
>CAZBDA010000304.1:1070-1924 GCA_964490445.1 uncultured Rickettsiales bacterium
GGCTGTCTCAGCTTCCTCACCCCGGGGTGCGCCGATCCCTACTCCGCCGGCCTCAACGGTAGCCAAGGTGGTCTCGGACCCCGTTCCGAGGTCAATGCGACAACTGGATTCTTCCCCTACCCATTTGGCGGACCGCCCAACAGCAATGCGGTGATCGGTCGCCGTGTGCAAGTTCAAGTGGACGATATCACCGCGACCTCATACCCCGCCGCCTTGTACTTCGTCAGCGGACACTATGTCGCAGCGGACGACGCCGCCTTCGGGAACCAAGCGAACAATGCGTCCTATCGTCGAGTCAATGTGGCCCAGACCGGCAACCGGAATCTGAGCTTCGTCGGGGGAACGCAACAGATGCAGCCTCCGATTCAAGCTTGGCAGGACAACCAGCCGACGGTCACCCTCGTCGATCTGCAGGCGCCTGGAGACGGCCTCTTCATCCTGGGATATGACGTCATCGACAACGGCAATGGAACTTGGCGCTACGAGTACGCTCTCTACAACATGTATTCCGATCGTTCTGCCCGCAGTTTCTTCGTACCAGTCCCGAACGGTGCCTCTGTTTCGGACATCGGATTCCGAGACAATCCTTGGCACTCCGGCGACGAGCGTTCCACCGTCGATTGGAGCGTTAACCATACTCAGGTGGGCATCACTTGGCAGACCGAGACGTTTGCCCAAAATGTCGATGCAAACGCATGCCGCTGGGGCCAGTTGTTCAACTTCTGGTTCACCTGCGATGCAGCCCCCTTCGACACCACTGCCACACTGGAGTTGTTCAAGCCGGGAACCCCGAATCAGCTTGATGTCACGGTTTCTGCTCCGTCCGGCAACTTCCTGCCATCAGTCGGCAACCT
>CAZBDA010000304.1:1934-2213 GCA_964490445.1 uncultured Rickettsiales bacterium
CGGTGCGGTGAGCCTCAGCTGGACCAATCCGACCGCCTACGATTCGATCATCGTGCGTCGCGACGGACAGCTGACGGCGACCCTCGGAGGAGGAAGCACTAGCTTCAATGACATGGCCTCTGGCTTTGGCACTTTCGGATACACCGTGCAGGGAACTATGGGAGCTTCGGTCTCCGCCGAGATTCCTTGCAACGTGGACGTCTCTCCTGCTCCGGTGACTGGGGTCTCTTGCTTCCAAGACACTCTCGCCACCACGAACGTCAATGTCGCATGGACCAA
>CAZBDA010000305.1:0-874 GCA_964490445.1 uncultured Rickettsiales bacterium
CCACTTGATCGAATCCGATCGGGGCGCTTCGTGGCCAGGTCTCGCCCGTTCCCATGGCGATCAGTTCCGTTCTAATTTGAGCCCAAACAGCCTCGTGAGAGGCGCCAGCCGGGGCCGTGTGCTCTGCAGGCTGAGCACCTACCGTGTGAGCACGTGAGCCTTGGAGGGAGTCAGCGATGCGTGCTAGCTGGCCTGCGATGTCGCCTAGGTAGTTGGCGGCGCGTGCTATCTGCTTGATCAGCGGATCCGCGTCAGGGTCGAACCTTGGAGGCATGGCTGCGCCTCGTCGCGCTTGCTCGCTGTGGTGTCCGTAGGAAATTGAGGGTGCCTGTAAAAGGCCAGCGTGTCAAATTGCGACGTGCGTAGTGTGTCGCAGGTGCGCTCTCTACTACATGTTGTGTCGGGGGCTCTCATCCACGCCACGGTACGCGCTGCAGCGCCAGGTTGCAAGTGTCGCTGTAGGGTGTTACAAAATGCAACACGGATTGCAGCGAAGAATGACACCCCAAGAAGAGTCCACAAAATCATCCATGGCCGTCCGGGCCCCAGAACTTAGCGAGCGCGTGAATGTGCAGCTGCTCACAGGCACCAAGGGCGCCCTTGAGGATATGGCGAGGCGCGAGGGCTTCACCGGGCGTTACTGCGTGGCCGAGTTTATCCGCGGCTGCATGGAGGCCCGGATAAAGGCAGATGACATCGAGGCATACCGCCGCATCAAGGGGGCCGCATAGGTGGAGCGCAAGCACGATACAGCCCAGCCTGACCGCGACCTTGCTGCGGAGATCGACGCGCTTTCACTTGAGCACCTTCAATTTGTAGAGACAGCCCGCGCGGCGATCCTTGAATTGAAAATGCTGTCACAAGTGCAAAGGAC
>CAZBDA010000305.1:884-2199 GCA_964490445.1 uncultured Rickettsiales bacterium
GCATCAAATTAGATCAGTCAGCCTGTCCACGCCTGTTAGCCTGGCCTAGGACTAGGACGGGTAGCTCAGTCTGGTAGAGCAACTGGCGGTAACCAGTCCGCCAGTCTGCCGCGGGTTCAAATCCTGCCCCGTCCGCCAGACAACTGAATAGCGACACAGAAAAAGAGATAGAAAATGGAAAACAGCGAAACAAACACAATCGAAGAAGCGAAACCCACAGCCGCGCTTTATGCCGCACTGGTCAAGGCGCAAGCCATGATGAGGGGCGTCGAGAAGGACGGCAACAATCAGCACCACGGCTATAGGTACGCGAGCGCTGAGGCGATGATGCTCGCGGCGCTGTCAGTGATGCGGGAAACCGGCCTGGCGTTCACGGCGATCCGAACCAGGGTCGAGCCGGCGCGGGGTCCATGTGATGCGATGCTTATCGCTGAGTATGAGATGATCCACGAGTCAGGCGAGGCAAAGCCGTATTTCAGCGAAACACCGATACATGTTGGGATGGGGAAATTATTCGACAAGGCACTGGCCACGGCGAAAACCTACGATCTCAGCTACACACTTCGCGGCGCGCTCACTATTCCGCGCGTAGATGAGGCGGACGAGCGAGATTCCCAAGACGATGCAATAATCCAAGCATACGCGAGCGAGCAGCAAAAGGCGCGAGTAAAGGCCGAGACCGCGGCGCGCAAGGAACACGCGAAGAAGCAAAAAATCCTCAAGGCGAAAGGCGAGCTTGTGAATACTAATGGCCCCGAGTTTTTCAAGGCCGCCAACGTCGAATGGCACACGCAAAACAAAATTAAATTTATGGTGTGGGCAAGTCGCGCGGACGAGTGGCCGGGCCGGGGCAAGATCGACGAACAGATCGAATTGGTAGACGAGTCGCTACAATTCCTGATGGAGTGGAAACAGATGGATGATGTCGACGCGCTAAAGGAGGCTCACGATTTTAGCGTAGAGATCAACGGCCGGCCCGATCATGACGCGCGAGCTGAGGCAGCATTCGACGCGGCGCAGGAGAACGGCGCTTGAAGGTGTTCAAGCAGCGCTGGCCGACCTGCATAATCATCGAGGTAGAAGATCGGGATTTCTACAGGGAGAGATCAAAGAAGACAGGCAAGATCGGGGGAGCTCTGATGCCTACGAAAAACAGGGCGCACAATCCGAACGGGCGAGGCGGCAAGATCGTTAGCCCGCGCCAGGCACACTTTCGCCAACTGATCGCCGCGCACTGTCGAGGCCTTGAGGTCGGCTTGGGATTCTACAGGCTGCAGGTTGAACAGGTCTGCCGCTTGCGCCTTGCGATCGGCGC
>CAZBDA010000306.1:0-2197 GCA_964490445.1 uncultured Rickettsiales bacterium
CGAGGAAGGGGTGTATGCGTCGGTGGCAGACCAATGCGAGTATGGATTGATGACTGTGGGGCCAGACGGGAAGAATCTGACGTCGGCGAGGAAGAGGACACGATTCATGACCAACAGTTGGGCCATTGCCGAGGAGCTATCAATGAAGTGTCAAGGACGGCATATCCATACGCCCCTCATGGGGGGCAGAAGAGCCGCGAATGCGGCCAGATACCCCCAAGGGCTTTGTGAAGCCATATGCAGAGGACTAGTCCAAGAACAAGAATGGGGGCGAAAATGTGTGCAGAAGTTAATGAGTTTAAACATGAGCAGCAAGGTGGAGAAGGACGAGGATCACGAGGAGCGCAGCGCAGGGGGAGCTTGGGACGACGTAACTGGTGAAGAATTGGATATGAAAGAGGTGATGAAGGCAAGAATGAAAGAGCTGGGATACATAAGAGAAAAGAAAGTGTGGAAGAAAGTGCCGCGGGCGGAGGCGACAGCGAAAGGGTGGCGAATAATAAAGACGCGATGGATCGATATAAATAAAGGAGACGCAGAAAATCCTAATTATCGGAGTAGATTCGTCGGCAAGGAGTTCAACACAGGCGTGGAAGACGGCCTGTTTGCCGCCACTCCACCGCTGGAGGCCCTGCGGTTGATCATGAGCGAGCTGGCCACGGAGGACGTCGACCACGAGGATGGGAACGTGTTGATGATCAATGACGTGGCGAGGGCATTCTTCGAGGCGAACGTGGACAGGGACATTTGCGTGGAGTTGCCGGAAGAAGAACGACGTGAAGGCGGAGGTGATTTTGTAGGAAAATTAGTTAAAAGTCTTTATGGCACAAGGGATGCCGCTTCTAATTTCCAAAAAGAAGTTAGTAAATTTATGAAAAGTATTGGCTTTAAAGTTGGACGATATAATCCGTGCACCTACTACCACGTGGACAAGAAGATCAAGACGATTGTGCACGGCGACGACTTCATCAGCAAGGTGAGCAGGGGAAATGCAGAGTGGCTAAGAAAGAAATTGGAAGGACGGTTCGAGATCAAGACCAAGGTGATCGGCAATCAGAAGGGCGAGAGTAAGGAAGATAGGGTGTTGAACCGTGTTATCAGGGTAACCGCCGAAGGTTGGGAGTACGAGCCGGACCAGAGACATGTGGATGTACTTGTGAAGGCATTGAACTTGGAAGGAGCGAAACCGGTGCAGACCCCGAGTGAGGAAGAAAAGCCGTGGAAGAAGGAAGAAGAGGAAGTGAAGCTCGGCGACAAGGAGGGCAGCGAGTTTAGGAGCCTGGTAGCTAGGGCCAATTATTTGGCCCAAGACCGTAGTGACATTCAATATGCCACTAAAGAGGTATGCCGTGGAATGTCAGCCCCAACCAAAGGGGACCACCGTAAGCTCAAGCGCCTTGTGAGGTACTTGATAGGGGCCCCCAGGGTAATCACAAAGTATCCATGGCAGAACAGACAACATAAAGTGACAACATACAGTGATGCAGATTGGGCCGGATGCAGGAAGACCGGCAAATCAACAAGTGGGGGAGCCATAATGATTGGGGCACACTTCATCAAATCCTGGGCGAGTACACAGAAGAACATCACATTGAGCAGTGGCGAATCAGAACTGGTTGCGGTGGTCAAGGCGAGCTCGGAGACGTTGGGGATGATGCAGTTGGCTGCCGATTGGGGACAGGAGCTCGAGGGGGAGATCATGGTAGACGCATCAGCGGCGCTGGGAGTAGTACGACGGAAAGGTTGTGGAAAACTTCGACATGTGCGAGTAGGACTACTATGGGTACAAGAAAAAGAAGAAGAAGGAGAGTTGAAGTACCGCAAGGTTGACGGTGCCAAGAACCCCGCGGACCTCATGACGAAAGGAGTACCACCCAAACTACTTGAAACACATCTTGCTCATTTGGGTCTGTGGCCATGCATGGGCAGAGCACACGCGAGTCTACAAGCGACCCGAGGAAAATAGACATTGAGGAGTACAAAGACTACTTCAACAAGTACGAGGAGATTCCCGCGCAAAGGTCTGAGGCAGCCGTTGCACGGGCAGTAGGCCGCCTTAGTCGCGGGGCGCACGGCGGAGGGGGAGTGCAAAACTGTACCCCTCCTACGCACTGTGTTGTATAGTATCATTAACCGAATGACTGTCCGTAGCCTTTTCGGACCAAAAGCTATTACCATGTTTACATGGTAGCGGAGC
>CAZBDA010000307.1:0-2189 GCA_964490445.1 uncultured Rickettsiales bacterium
GGACAATCCCTTGAGGGCAATCCGGTGAGGACAATCCGGATTCCTCACTGGATTGTCCTCACTGGATTGTCGAACAAATGAGAAACTCTACGCCGAACCACGCCTGCGTGACCTTATGCCGTTCGTCCGCCTCTGGTACGGACGCCAGTCCACCTACCTCTGGCAAGATGAGGCAGGCAATGTCAGGCGTGTTTCCCAGGGCGAAGGCGTGGAACAGGGCGACGCGCTCGCCCCAGCCCTGTTTGCACTGGCTATCCATGACGCCCTGGCCGCGGCCAGCGCTCGGCTACAAGATGACGAGTTCCTGGTAGCCTTTCTAGATGATGTCTACATCAAAACCACGCGGGGTCGGGCGCGGACTGCGTTCGATATTGTCACCCAAAGCCTTCTGGGACGTGCGCAAATCGACACCAACCTCGGAAAATGTGGCATGTATGGCCGCCGCGATGCGCCAGCTCCCGACGATGTCCGCAACCTCGGCGCCGATGTCTGGAGGAGCGACGCACCTCCGGAGCAACGAGGCCTCAAGATCCTGGGCACACCTGTCGGTTCCGGTGAGTTCGTGCAGGCACACCTAAACGCCAGACTCCAGGATGAACAGGTTCTCCTCGACAGGCTGTCCGCGGTCCCCGACCCACAGTGCGCCTGGCTCGTTCTCATGTACTGCGCCTCGCCCCGCGCCAACCACCTCCTTCGCACCATCCCCCCCGGTGAAGTCCGGCACTACGCCGAAGACCACGACCGCCGGATCTGGGAAACCCTGCGGCACATCATGGGCAGCCCATCACTCGAGGACGGCACCACCACCAACGCGCGCAGGCTCGCAACCTTGCCACGCCGTCACGGTGGCCTCGGCCTGCAGTGCGCCTCTCGCGCGTCCCCTGGGGCTTTCTGGGCAGCCTGGGCCGATGCTCTGCACATGCTCCACCTTCGGCGCCCGAGGGAAGCCCAGCAGCTGGTGGACCTCCTCAGTGGCCAGGTCATTGGCAGAGCAGGCTGCGTGGCCGCGGCCGAGGACGCCGCACGCGCACTCGAACGCGAAGGATTCCGGCGCCCCACCTGGGAGGGGTTGCGGCGCGGGGCTCGAAACCCCCAAACGGAGCGGGACCGCGACGACGACGCCGAACCCGGCGAGTGGAAACATGGCTGGCAGTTTTCTGCATGTTCGCAACGCAACATCCACTTCAGAGAACATGTTCTGCTGCCCAGCCTCGCACCTGCCGAAAGGGCGATGCTCCGCTCCTCCTCGGGCCCTCAGGCTGGGGCCTGGCTCCAGGCCTTGCCTACGTGCGCCGGCACGCGGTTTGCCCCGTCGTCTTTCCAAATCGCCCTCCGCCGCAGGCTCCGGATCCCTCTCCCATTGGGCCCGCGCGCCTGTGGCCAAGCCGGGGGCCACGGCTGCTCCGGCCAGCTCGACCCTCTGGGGGACCACCTGGCGGCCTGCCCCCGCACCGGCCACCTCCCCCGCCGGGCCAACCCCATCGAGCGGGCCTGGACCAGGATTGCTCGGGAGGCGGGAGCGAGGGTCGCACACAAGCAGCTGCTCCGGGACACCAACGTCCCCATCAGCAACCAACTGGACCAGCGCCAACTCGACCTGGTCATCTACGGCATCGACCCCCAGGGTCTGCCGCTGTGCTGCGACGCCACCATGGTGTCTGCCCTGGACCGCCGCGGCCGCCCCATCCCGCGCGCGGCCAACCACGACGGCGCAGCCCTCGCCCGAGCCCAACGCCGTAAGGAAGGACGCTACCCCGAGCTGCTCGGCAGCCCCTACGGCAAGCTCGTCGTCCTCGCGTGCGAGGTAGGCGGCAGGTGGAGCAAGGCTTGCCTCACCCTCGTCGCTCGCCTGGCTAAGGAGAAGGCCCGGAACGCCCCGGCCCTGCTCCGCCAGTCGGCCCGGGCAGCCTGGCTCTCCAGGTGGTGGGGCCTGCTCTCGGTGGCCTCCCAGTCGGCCCTGGCTGCCACCCTCGGCGGCGCCAGCGCACAGGCGCTCGGCGGCCCCCCCGGCGAAGACGAGGTCCCCCTTGGGGACGTCCTCACGGGCACCTTCGCCGAGTGCCCCAGCCGCCTCCCCCTTCGGTCTTGAGCTGTTGTACTGAGTCGCCACGCGCGGGCTCAGGGCCGGTAGTTGCGTTCGCCTGCTCCTCCTAGGTCGGGCGCGCTCCGTTACTACGTGCTGATGCAAG
>CAZBDA010000308.1:0-292 GCA_964490445.1 uncultured Rickettsiales bacterium
TAATGGCAACCCTAAGCCCCCACTTTTGTTCGGAAATCCATATAGAATAGGCCTCGTGCCGTTTGGCGGACCTGGGGGAGGTGATCCAGGAGGAGATCCAGCGGGTCGTATCGGCCCTGCAGCAGCGCGCGACGGGCCGTCTCCTCCAGCGCGACGGGCCAGCTCTCGCCTCCCACCGACACCCGAGATGCGCCGACATCCACCTGCACGCGTGCAGCGCTGCTGCCACACACCACGGTACACAGGGCGGCATGGACCTCGGGGCTCACCGTCGCGCAGACCATGCCGAGCG
>CAZBDA010000308.1:302-2184 GCA_964490445.1 uncultured Rickettsiales bacterium
TCGGCTTCGCGAAGATCTCCGCGAAGCCGAGTCCCACCAGCGCTCGGATCCCGCGCCGATAGAGGGCCTGAGGCGCGTGCTCGCGGCTCGACCCGCAGCCGAAGTTCCGCCCGGTGAGCACAATGCTCGCGTCGGGAAAGCGGCTGAGCGGATGAGGGCGTGGCGTGCCGTCCTCGTGGAATCGCTCATCATAGAAGGCCTGATCGCCGAGCCCGTCGAAGGTCGTCGCCTTCAGAAAGCGCGCCGGGAGGATCCGGTCGGTGTCGATGTCGTCGCCGGGAAGGCAGACCGCCGTCCCAGTGTGGATGTGGATCGGGTCGGTCATGAGACGCCTCCAGGTGCGGTGAGAGAACGGGGATCGGTGATGTGTCCACAGACGGCAGCTGCTGCAACGCCGGCGGGTGACAAGAGAACGGTTCGTCCTGTCGGACTGCCCTGCCTGCCCTTGAAGTTGCGGTTGCTCGACGAGGCGCAGAGTTCGTCGCCCACGAGGCGGTCGCCATTCATGGCCAGGCACATCGAGCAGCCGGGCTCGCGCCACTCGAAGCCCGCATCCCGGAACACCGCGTCGAGCCCTTCGGCCTCGGCGGCACGCTTCACAGCGGCAGAGCCGGGGACAGCCAGAGCGCGCACACTGCGAGAGACCTTCCGACCGCGAAGGACCCTCGCGGCATCCCGGAGATCTTCGAGTCGGCTATTGGTGCAGCTTCCGATGAAGGCCACGTCCACACGGATGCTCTCCATGGACTGGCCCGGCGCCAACTTCATATACGCCAGCGCATCGGCCCACGCCTCCCGAGATCCGGGGGCCACCTCGGTCCGCAGCGGCACCCGTCCGTCGACCGGAGCACTCTGTCCAGGATGAACACCCCAGGTGACCCTGGGCGCTACTTCTGTCGCGTCCACGACCCGAATGTCGTCGTAGACCGCCTCGGGATCCGACGCCATGGCCCGCCAGGCCCGAACCGCCCGCTCCCACTCAATGGGCGCAAATGGGCGGCCCTTCAGCCATCGAAAGGTGGTTTCGTCCGGGTTCACATAGCCGACCCGAGCCCCACCCTCGATCGCCATATTGCACAGGGTCATCCTGCCGGACATGTCGAGCGCCTCGATGGCGGACCCGCCATACTCGTGTGCGAAGCCCGCGCCGCTACGCACGCCCAGAGACGCGATGAGGTGGAGCGCCAGGTCCTTGGCGGTGACGCCACATCCGAGCTGCCCCGTGACGGTGATGCGACGCACCCGATTGGGCCGGAACGCGAGCGTCTGTGTCGCCAGTACATCGCGCACCTGAGACGTTCCGATGCCCATGGCGACCGCCCCGAAGGCCCCATGGGTGGAGGTGTGCGAGTCCCCACATGCGATGGTCATGCCCGGCCAGGTCAGTCCCAGCTCGGGACCGACGACGTGCACGATGCCACGACGGTTGGAACCCGGTCCCAGGTAGCGGATGCCATGGGCGTTGGTGTTGAAAGCGAGCGCCTCAGCCATGGCAATGGCTGCGGGATCGGACCACGGTCGACCGTCAGTGGGCACGACGTGATCCACCAGGGCCATCGTGTGCTCCGGCATCGCCACCGGAAGGCCCCGCTCTCGGAGGACGGCGAAGGCTTGCGGCGAAGTGACCTCGTGGATGAGGTGAAGGCCGATGAAGAGCTGCACCCGTCCATCGGGCAGCGTCTCGACGGCGTGAGCGCGCCACACCTTCTCGTACAGCGTCTGACTCACAGTGCCTCCCGGACAGCCGCAGCGAAGCCTTTCGTGGATTCCTGGCCCCCGAGATCTGCGGGTACACATCCACGCGCCACCGTCCGCCGAACCGCACCGCGAAGCCGCTCCGCGAGGTCCGGCTGCTCCAGGGTGTGCTCGACGCACACAACAA
>CAZBDA010000309.1:0-2180 GCA_964490445.1 uncultured Rickettsiales bacterium
TGTGTCCCCACATGCTGCCGCTATCGCCGGGTAATCGCCCTGTATGCTAAGCTCGGCCGCCTTCTCTTCATACTTCTTATGAAGTTGCCAGTATTGAGCAGGGCCCTTGATCATGTTCACTTCGCCCTTGATACTCAGCAGGATTGCAGCCTGCACCCACCATCGAGCAAGCCCGGAAAGAGCCTTGTTACGTGTCGGATCGAAGTAGTACACCGCTCTATGCAATCCGATAGAGCCTTGCTGAAAATTGTCCTCTATCTGTTTCTCTGATCGAGCATACAGGCGCGCAAGCTGCAAGACAATTCTGGAGTAGGCCCGGATGATCTTTTGGTTGTAGTCTCTTACGATTGGCAGCAGAAGACCAACCCGGCGTACTGCGCCGTACATATACAGAGGGTCGCCACCGATCTTATTCTCTATAGCAGCAATCCGCTCCTCTACTATGAGAAGATGCTGTGCCATTATGGTGGCGTCTGATGTCGATGTAGTGTCAGACTGTATTGCTGCTCGGAGCGTAAGAGTTTCGTCTACCAGAGGTTTGTATGTCTTCACTGTGCGCGCGAAACTTTCTGTGAGGATGGTATACACCCCCATCACCAGGGGCAGCCTCTCTTTATACAGAATGAACGGCCGTTCTTTGCTCCCGACTGGCACAGCCTGGGCGTATATGAATTCCAACCCTATGGCCTGTAGTGCGTGACGTGCGCGCGAGTATTTGTCTGTGCGGCTGATAACATCCTCTTTCTCAAAACCGGGCTTGTCTTTCAAAACCTCGTTCTCTTCAAAGATTGCTTTGTTGCGGAGAATCTTACCAAGACTGCGCACTGCACAGTCTATAACGAACAGGTCAAAGAAGGCAGTGCATCCTCCGATTGTATCTCGGCAGTTGTCTATGATTCGGTGAATCTCAGCATACACCCACAACAGGTCTTGGTGCTGTATTAGCGGAGCCGAGTAAACGTCAGATATATGCCTTGTAGTTTGTCTATGTCTTCTCATTAGGGTAACCGCCTAAGAAACGAACAGCGCCTCGTCGTCCGGCGCGTCGAAAGTCTGGTACAAGCACAAAGAGGCGAACAGCGCCCCGAAAGCCAAAGAGCATGAAAAATGTTGCACCGGCTGGCCCTGCGTCAGTTGCGGCAAACCTCCCCAACGTGACAGAGCTTCCTCGGCTCTCTTTACGGCATCTTGTTAGAGCTTCGGACAACAAAAGAAAGAGAAAGGCTGCGCATTGTCACGTCTCGTTGAAGTTTGTCGGCGTCACCAATGACAGAGCAGGTGCGGCAAAGCATGTCATGGCTAATGTGCTCTGTGATCGAGTTGTGCATGTCACGCACATACGCACATATCACTGGAAAGGCTACCTACCGCTCAACCCTGCGAAATACAGAGAAGTGCTCCGGGTTCCCAGCGGCAACGCTCTGTGGGGACACCCTGTGTGGGTAACGTGTGACTGTGAAGACTTCTGTGTGACAGGGGACACTCTGTTGATGACAGATACCGGGCTAATGTACGCAAAAGAAGTTGTTAAGAAAAGCGGAGTTAGTCCGGCTGATATGCTTGTGCCAGATGGGCAAGGTGGAACGGCACACGTACAAAAAGTGTTCAAAAAGAGAAAAACTGCTGTACAACGTATAAGAACACATTGCGGCTATGCTTTGGGAGGTGTACCAGAGCACCGTGTTATAGTGATGCAGCGAGACGGTACTATAGGGTGGCGTCAAATCAAAGACATCCAAGAGGGGGACTACGTTGCCATAGACCGCTATCCGCAAACCACACACTCTGGTAGACTCCACCGAATAAACGCACTTTCCGGTGTTGATGTATCGCACTGCCCCCGGGTGCGTCTTACGCCTACTGCCGTAGTAGGTACTCTTACTTGCTTTGTTCCACCGAAAGTGCCTGAAACAATTGGACCTACCGAGGCCCGTATTCTTGGGTACTTGGTTTCTGAGGGGTATGTTGCCAAGTACGATTGGAGCTTCACAAACTCAGACGTGGAGGTTATGGAGGACTTCAACCGCTGTATGTTTGAGTCTTTTGGTTTTTCTCCTTCAATGTATCAGGAAAAAGAGCACCCAAAAACAGGTATAGTGTCTATCTCTGTTGGCGGCAGGTACGGCAAGTCGTTTATCAAGATTCTTGAAAATCTTGGTATGCAGCATAATACCCGAAGT
>CAZBDA010000310.1:0-1069 GCA_964490445.1 uncultured Rickettsiales bacterium
ATCGGATGCGATAGGCTTGCAGCCTGGGAGGCGCAGACGTGGCGAGGGTCACTGAAGAGTTGAAGGAACTTGCCGCGTTGCTCCGTGAGGGTCTGATCACCCGCCCGGAGTTCGACGAGCAGAAGGTGACGTTGTTGGCCGGTTCTCGCGGCAGCTCGGAGCCACCTCGTTCCTCCAGCTCCCCTGGGATCCCCAACCATGTCGGTGCCTACCGGATCACCGGTCGCATCGGCGACGGCGGCATGGGCACGGTGTACAGGGGGCAGCACCGGAGCTCGGAGATGGCAGCCCGCCAGGGCGGCGAGGTCGCCATCAAGGTGATGCACCCGCACATCGCCCGCAACGCTGCCTTCGCGGAGCGCTTCGAGCGGGAGGCGAGCCTGGGCCTGAAGCTCGACCACCCCGGCATCTGCAGGGTCTACGACCTGGTGGTGGACGGCGAGGTGCTCGCCCTGGTGATGGAGTTGCTGGTCGGCCGCCCGCTGTCAGATGTCATCGGTACACAGACGGGTCCCATCCCCTGGTCGCAGGCGCGGCCTATGTTCGAGCAGCTGCTGGAGTCGGTGTCCTACATGCACGGCGAGCGTGTGCTGCACCGCGACATCAAGCCCGAGAACGTGCTGGTCACCGGCGACGGCAAGCTCAAGCTGCTGGATCTCGGCATTGCCAAGGACACCGGCTCGGGCAAGACCAAGACAGGCGTCGGCATGGGCACCGTCGACTACATGGCGCCCGAGCAGCACACCGATGCGGGCAAGGTCGACGAGCGGGCCGACGTCTACGCCCTGGGCATGACCCTGTACGAGATGCTGGCGGGGCGCCTGCCCTGGGGCGATGACCTCGACGCGCTCGGTGTCCTGCAGCAGAAGCTGAGCGGCGACATCCCCCCACCGACCGACTTTTACCCGGACATCGCGCCCGAGGTGGTGGCGGTGCTGATGGCGTCGTTGGCGGCGGAGCGTGACCACAGGACACGCAGCGCCTCGGCCATGGCCAGCGGATTGCCGCAGGCCTCAGCCGCCGCCGACGCCGCCCGCGCCCCGCAGGCCCCGGTCCTGCCCACGGCCCC
>CAZBDA010000310.1:1079-2178 GCA_964490445.1 uncultured Rickettsiales bacterium
CCGTCGGGGGGGGCCGCGGCGGCGGGCGCGACGCAGGCGCCGGTCGTGCCCTCGGCGCCGGTGGAGCCCGAGGCGCCGGTCGTGCCCTCGGCGCCGGTGGAGCCCGAGGCGCCGGTCACGCCCGAGGCGTCCGTGGCAACTGCGGCTCTCGCCGAAGCCGAGAGTCCCGTCGAACCGGTGGTACCGGCCGAGTCCCCGCTCGGGCGGGGTTCGCCCGCTCCGCGCAAGCGCACGCCGGCCGTGTGGCTCGTAGCGCTTGCCCTGGTCGTCGGATGCGCGGCGGTCGGTACCTATCGCCTCTATGTTGCAACGCCGCTCGGCCAGCTCCCGACGGAGGCTGCAGGCAAGGAAGCGGAGCAGGAGGGCACTCTCTCGGACCTCGGCGACAGCTGGGCTGGCGAGGGCGAGCGCGCCAAGGGGCAGAAGGTGAAAATGCATCTTGAGCGCGCCAAGGGGCAGAAGGTGAAAATGGCGAGTGCTTCGTCTGAGGAGACTCGGGAACAACGGCGTGCCCGTGAGCGCGAGGAGCGGAAAGCAGAACGCAAGAAGGCGCGCCGAGAGCAGCGCGAGGCGGACACGTCGCCCGAGGAGTCGCGGAGCAGAAGGGGCGGCAGCGCGTCCAGTGTCGGGGTCGGTCCAGACCCGATTATCCTCGGGGCCCTGGACAAGTCGATCATCGACCGCATCGTCAAGCAGCACCTCGCCAAGATCCGCTACTGCTACCAGAAGGAACTGAATAAGAATCCCAAGCTGTCCGGCAAGCTCGTCGTCAAGTTCGTGGTTGCGAAGGACGGCAGGGTATCGACCGCAACCACCAAGAAGAGCGCCTCGAACCTCAACAACAAGAATGTCGAGAAGTGCGTCAATTCCCGCTTCATGCGCATGCGCTTCCCCGAACCCAAGGGCGGCGGCATCGCGATCGTCGCCTATCCCTTGCTGTTCAACTCCCGGGGCGGCTGAGCCGAGCAGGAACGGCGGGCGGCGGATGCCTCGTCGATCCCTTCATCCTGCTAGCCTTTCCCCCTGGAGGCGCACACGTGTCGTCG
Organism: uncultured Rickettsiales bacterium; assembly: GCA_964490445.1. Classification (GTDB taxonomy): domain Bacteria; phylum Myxococcota_A; class UBA796; order UBA9615; family UBA9615; genus UBA6601. The sequence goes on from CAZBDA010000310.1 coordinate 2,126, forward strand.
GTCACTGAAGAGCTGAAGGAACTCGCGGGCCTGCTCGAGAAGGGCCTGATTAC
>CAZBDA010000311.1:0-2175 GCA_964490445.1 uncultured Rickettsiales bacterium
TTCTCATACTCAAGAGCTGCACCGGCAACCGAAGTCTCGGCTGGGACCTTCTCCCTCCGGGGAGCGAGCGGTACGAGTTCGGAGGCAAAACCTACGCCGGCTACAAGGACTCGCCCGAGTCGTGGGCCAAAGGCACCACGCCCAAGCCGATCAGGTGGTATGCCGGAAAGCAGTACGACACCGACATCGCCGCAGCGAAGAGGGTGCTGTCCGATCTCGGCAAGTACTACCCTGGCGCGGCCCGATACGAAATCGCCGGCTTCTTTTTCTGGCAGGGCGACAAGGATCGCTACAACGCCGGGCACGCCTTCCGCTACGAGAAGAACCTCGTACATCTGATCAAGACGCTGCGCAAGGAATTCAAGGCGCCCGGTGCGCCCTTCGTCTGCGCCACCCTCGGGCAGACCAGGAAGGGAGCCGGAGGCAACGAGGGGCTGATCCTCAACGCGCAGCTCGCCGTCGACGGCAAGACCGGAAAGTACCCGGAGTTCAGGGGCAACGTTGCCAGCGTCTACAGCAATCCACTTTCCATGGGAGGCTCCTCCAACGGCCATTACAGCGGGAACCCCGAGACCTACATGAACGTGGGTGAAGGCATGGGCCGGGCCATGGTCGAGCTGCTGGGTTCACAGAGCGCCCTCGATGATCTCGCCGAGCACCTGGACTCGAATTCGAGACCTGTCTACAAAGCGCTCAAGGCCAAGAAGTATTCCACAGCGTACAAAGCCCTGAAGAAATTCGCTGCGGCCTACAACGAGAACGTCAAGGCAAAGAAGCTCGGGAAAGAAGAGTTCGCGAAGCAGAAGAAGCTCCTCAAGACGTTTACCCAAGAGATTCGCTGGCCGATCGACCAGGCGGTCGCGGAGATCGAATCGCTGCGCGATTCTGGCGACGTCTATCGCCTGAGCAGCGTTTACAAAGCGCACGAGAAGACCTTCAAAGGACTCGACCGCTTCGAGAAAAGCGTCGAGTCGATCGCAATGGATCTCAAGGGATCGGAGATGCGCGCGGCCATCGCAGCCGGGAAGAAGTTCTACACCCTGATCGAAAAGATCAAGCGCTCAGAGGCCAAGCAGAAAGGTCCACGGAACGCGGCGACCCTCAAGTCTCTGACCGCCTCCCTTAACCGATTCGCCAAACGAGAAGACGACAATATCTACGGCAAGGCCGCAGCGATTGTCGCCGAGAAGATCACGGACAAGGATCACAAGGTCCTGTCCGCCAGCGCCTACATTCGCATGACAAAGAAAGCCGAATGAGCGTATCGACTCCCGTCGCGCGAAGCAGCTCGAGAGCGGACTTCCTGTTGTCGTCGATCACCGATCCCGACGGTGAGCGGATTCGAGAAAGAACAAGCCGGTTTTGATTCGTGCAACGCGGCCGCCCCGTCGCGGCCTCCCGACTTACCAAATGGGATTGATGACGATCGGAACCCCGTCTTCTTCCGAAATGGCGAAGGCACAGGATGGGCCGTCGCGTTCAGGGTGCCGTCACAGGCCAGGGGCTTTGCTCATCCCGGCACGGCGCGCCGTTGCGGAGACGACCAAATCACCTGCGAGCAGGTCTGAGGCTTGTATTGTACTTCCGCTCGTCTGCTTGGCCGTTTTGCTGGCATTCTGTCTCCTCTGCGCCGCTCCACGGACGGCAAGCGCAATATCCTCCCTCACCGAAGCCAAGATCGATAAGCTGCAGAAAGAACTGACCGACGCGGGCGCGGCCTCCTCAGCTGTCAGAAAACGCCGGGCGTACAAGAACGTCGCCCGAGATGGGGAGAACCTGCTAAAGACCTCCCCCGCAGATCTCTACCGATGGCGTGTCTTGGGGATCACGTTCGAGGCCCGCAAGCGCCTATTTGGGCTCGAGAACTCCGACCGCAACCGCGAGGCCCTTCTTGAGACCTGCGCGAAGTTGGCCGAGGCGCCCGACAAACATGCGGCGCTTCGACTCGAAGCCGACCTGTTGCTTTCGGATAAGGACCTCTCAGCCAAGCACGCAACGTTAGAGGAGCGAGCCAAAGCGATCGAGGTCATCATCGCCCGTTACCGCGGCACGCCGGCGGAGGTGAAGAGCCTGATGATGGCCGCGCAAATCGCCCCGAAGCTGGAGGCGTTCGAATTACAGAAGAGGGTTTCGGACGCCCTCGGCGAACGTTTCGCAGGCGATCCGGCCGTTATC
>CAZBDA010000312.1:0-2168 GCA_964490445.1 uncultured Rickettsiales bacterium
CAGCGTCGACGCCGTATCGGGAGGAACCATGCGTGGTGCGTCGGGGACGCTCCTCACATGCGTGGACCGGCGGGGACGCTCCTCATGATTTCATCATTCAGTCCCCCAGGGTCGACGCCGTACCGCGAGGAACCATGAAATGATGAGGAGCGTCCGAAAGCGCCGGCAGGCCGGCATGTGGTTGGGGTGCGAGTCCCTACCGGAAAGGAGTAGCGACCATTCGGAACCCCGAGTCATGCGCCGTCACCTGTGAGGGTGAGGGTGAAGCGTTGACAGGGGCGTGCGTAGGCTGCCGTCGATATAGCCGCGAAAATCTCAAGATTCCGGAAGCCGACTGCGTGGGACGCCGCGGGAAGGCAACAGGTCGGGAACCGTCATCGCGAGGGACTCGACTCCGGTGCGGTCGTAGGCGGGGGCATGCGCATAAGCCACATGCACGGAAGCCGGGAGGCGTCGTGCTCATCCAAGGCAGAGGGGCCTTGGGTCGCTGAGGGAAGTCCAAGGACACAAGCCGAAGATGAACGAGCACGACGAGTCGGACAGCCCCGTAGTACCTGGGAAGCGAACGAACAAGACGCCGCAAGGCGAGGCGGAGCTCGTGGAGGAAAGGGGGCTGGCCAAGGGAAATCCGAGCCGGCAAAACGCGGACCGGACACAGGGCCGGGAAACCGCGCCGAGTGCGCTGGATCGGATACGCGAGGCAGCAAGGAGGGATCGGAAACTGAAGTTCACGACGCTGCTGCACCACATCTACGACATCGACCGTCTGCGTGAGGCGTATCGAGCCATCCGGCGCGACGCTAGCGCGGGGGTGGATGGGGTGAGGTGGGAGCAGTACGGACAGAGCCTGGAGGACAACCTCCGGGACCTGAGCGCTCGGCTACGACGAGGCGGATACCGGGCAAAACCTGCGCGGGCAGCACGGATACCAAAGGGCGATGGGCGAGAACGCCTCATCGGGGTGCCAACCCTGGAGGACAAGATCGTTCAGCGTGCGACGGTGGAAGTGCTGCAGTGCATCTACGAGCAGGATTTTCTCGGTTTCTCCTACGGCTTCCGACCGGGTCGCAACCAGCACATGGCGCTGGATGCGGTGTCGGTAGGGATCCGGAAGAGGAAGGTGGGCTGGGTGCTCGACGCGGACATCCGGGGATGTTTCGACGCCCTCGACCACGGATGGATCGTGAAGTTCCTCGAGCACCGGATAGCGGACAAGCGGGTCATCCGCCTTGTGCAGAAATGGCTCAAGGCGGGAGTCCTCGAAGACGGGCAGCGGAACCGAAGTGAGGTGGGAGCGGTGCAGGGGGGCAGTATCAGCCCGCTGCTCGCGAACATCTATCTGCACTACGCGCTGGACCTGTGGACCCGGCAGTGGAGGCGGCAGGTGGACGGGGACGTAATCGTCGTCCGCTACGCCGACGACTTCATCGTGGGGTTTCAACACAGGACCGACGCAGAGCGCTACCTCGAAGAGGCCACGAGCCGACTCGGGCGCTTCGGGCTGACACTGCACGTCGACAAGACACGGCTGATCGAGTTCGGGAGGTTCGCAGCATCGAAGCGGGCCAAACGCGGCAAAGGCAAACCGGAGACATTCGATTTCCTGGGCTTCACGCACTACTGCACGAAGACCAGGCGTGGATGGTTCTGGCTTGGACGCAAGACCAAGCGGAAGAAGCGGCAAGCCAAGCTGACGGAGGTCCAACTCGAACTGCGGCGGCGAATGCACGACCCGGTGCCAGAGCAGGGGCGATACGTGGACGCAGTCGTCCGCGGGCACGCCAACTACTACGGCATCCCCGGGAACTCTCGAGCAATCGCCAGATTCCGAATCGCGGTCATCCGGATATGGCGCAAGACGCTCTCGCGGCGCAGCCAGAAGGGAAGAGTCCCTTGGCGGCGAATGGCGAGGCTGGTCGAACGCTACGTCCCGCGCGTCCTCCTCAAGTACACCAACCCCGACGGCTACCTCGCGTTATCGACCCGAGGCAGGAGCCCAGTGCGGTAGTCCCGCTCGCTGGGATCTGCGCGGGGGGCGGGCCGACCCCATCGAGCTAAGGCCCGTCCCTACCGCAACCCTCGTCCCCGACGACGTCGCAGAAGGCGCAATTTGTCAGCTTTTGCGGCTATCTATAGTGAGGCATGACGTCGCACAGGATGTTCATCCG
>CAZBDA010000313.1:0-2149 GCA_964490445.1 uncultured Rickettsiales bacterium
CAATTACTCCTGTAAATAGCCCGCTCCTCGTGAACTCAGCTTGGCCTCTTATCGGACCAGGCTTGCCGCCACCTGGCGCATACTCCCCAGTCATTCCCCAATTGGCCTGGTGTTTGAGTTCGAAATCCGGCTCAAGGAACTGAAAACAAACGAACATTCAGGCAAAGATCCCGGCCCTTGATTGCGGACGGCGCGCGCTACAGTGGGGCCATGCGAACCCTCACCCTCGTGCCGCTCCTGTCCGGTCTGCTCCTCGCTGCCGCCACCAGCGCTCCCGTGGGCGCCCTCGCCGCCGACTGGTACGTCGCCGTCGACGGAACCGATCCCACCGGCTGCGAGAACGGCACCGCTGAGAGCCCGTGGCTCACCTGGACTGTCCCGCGCACCCAAGGCTGCATTCAGCCGGGCGACACGGTGTACTTCATGGCGGGCGTCTACGAATCCGGCGCGGGCGTGTTCGACGGGAACAACAGCAAGTTGATCCGCCTCGAGGGCGAGGAGGGCGCGCCGATCCGCCTGGCGGCCGACCCCCAGGCGACAGGCGACTGGCCGGTCACCTTCCGCGGCTCGTTCAACCTCGACGGGGCGGGGTGGGGCCTCATCGAGGGCATCGAGTTCGAGGGAGACGGGGAGGCCAACGTGGTCCTCGTCAGCACGAGCCACATCACCCTGGAGGACTGCCTGGTGCGCGGGCGGGTTGAGGACGTCGATCTTGAAAATGCGGGCGACTACGACTGCATGAAGATCCTGGGTGCCGATGGCAATCAAAACCAGATCGAAGACATCCAGGTTTTGGACTCCACCATTCGCGATTGCACCCAGGACGCCATCGATGTGACCGGTGCCCGGGACGTGGTCTACCGGAACAACGTGATCACGAACTCCTGGACGATGCAGGTCAAGGGTGGCACCGAGAACATCCTCATCGAGCAGAACCACATCCACGACGTCCGAAAGGGGCTCAACGGCGCCGGCATGGGAGGGGTCAACCTGGGCAGCCCCGTCCTTTTCACCCTGCCCATGGACGAGCGCTTCGTCGCCAAGGACGTGGTGATCCGAAACAACGTCATCCACGGCGTCGAGGACTGGACGACCTTCGGTGCCAGGGGCTGGCAGAACGTGGAGATCCACCACAACACGATCTACCAGGCTTCCAACAACCTGCTCGTGCTGGAAGCGGCGGGCTTCAACATGGACGACCCCATCGCGGCGGCCTACTGCGAGACCAACCCCTGCGACCCCTGCTCGAACAACCAGCCCGACTGCTGGCGGGTCGAATTCCAGGCCCGCGACGTCCAGTTCAAGAACAACATCGTCCACAGTCCCGACCTCTACGCCATCCGCGGGTATTCCGCTGCGATGGACGGCTTCGAGGCCTCGAACAACCTCTACTACTCGCCCGATGGCGAGGTGGAGTTTCGCGTAGACAGCGAAAGCTACACCCTCGCGAGCTTCCCCTACGAGAAGGCCAGCCAGGAGATCGATCCTGGCCTGGTGGACCTCACCACCTTCGACCTCAGCCTGCGCGAGGACTCGGTCGCCATCGACAGCGGAGCCGAGCTGGGTGTCCCCACCGACTTCCTCGGCCTGCCCCGCGACGCAGCCCCCGACATCGGCGCCTACGAATACGGTGCCGGACTCGGCGACGATGACGACTCAGGGGACGACGACGACAACGCCGGGGACGACGACGACAGCGCAGGAGACGACGACGACAGCGCCGGGGACGACGACGACAGCGTGGACGACGACGACGACAGCGCCGGGGATGCCGTGAGCGGCTGTGAGGGCTGCGGGTCCAGCTTCTCCGGGGCCACAGGAGCCGCCGTCCTGTGGCTGATTCCACTGCTCGGGCTGCGGCGACGGCTCAGGTAGCCTCTTTCATCCCCCCGGCACCTGGAGGCCGAGGCGGGCTCGACACACAGCGCCACGCCCATGCGTCTCCGCCATACAACTGTTCCTGACAGACAATTCCGTTTAGGTCGTTGGCGTCGTCAATTGCTCCGGTGCCCCGCTCCGCATTTGTGCCGTGTCGGAGGTAAGCTCAGCTTGGAGGAAATCAATGGACCTTGAGCGGCGCGTTACCATCGACCATGGCCGGTAAGACTTGGAGGAAGTACTTGGGCGCGGTGGAATGGGACAAGTGTGG
>CAZBDA010000314.1:0-2136 GCA_964490445.1 uncultured Rickettsiales bacterium
GCACATTTGCTTGTCCCGTGTGCCCCTGAAAGGCGGGATGTAGGCACATTTGCTTATCCCATGTGCCCTTGAAAGGTGGGATGTAGGCACATTTGCTTGTCCCGTGTGCCCCTGAAAGGCGGGATGTAGGCACATTTGCCCTATTCGTTTCATTTCGAGGCCGTGCGCGTCCAGGGCGCATTGGCGAGTCAATTGACCTAAGCTAGGCAAGCTGTGTGAGAAAATTAGGAAAAACGGCAGAAGATTGACGGAACAAATCGCGGAAAAAATTGGGAAAGAGTCCTAGAGAGCTGCTACAAGTGGGCCGCACGCATTTGCCCTATTGGTAGCCACAAATTCGACATGTTTTACTTTTTTTTGGTGGGGTCCTTTGGACCACCCTGTGCAAAGAACCCCGGGTGCTCTACACCACCCTATTTCGACTCTATTCTGGTAGGGCACTTTGTGCAGGTTGGAGCGAAGGTTTGTCGGGTGCTACAAAGTACCCCTCGCCAGGGTGGTGCAAAGAACCCCTGGGGTTCTTTACGCCACCCGTCCACCCCTCCACCCCTCCATTCCTCCACCCGTCCACCCATCCACCCATCTACCCATGAGGGGCTCATGTAACATACAACATGTAACGTATAACCTACAACTATACCATATGACGCGTCACCTAAAACATTTAACACGCAACATGTGACATGTGGGTCATGGCTCCCTGCCTACGAGGGCCTTATGGCTCTCTACCAATGAGGGGCGGATGGCTCCCTGCCCATGAGGGCTTCGTGGCTCCCTACCCATGAGGGGCGTATGGCTCCCTGCCCATGAGAGCTTCATGGCGCCCTACCCATGAGGGTGTATAGCTCCCTACCCATGAGGGGAGCCTGGCTCCCTGCCCATGAGGCTTCATGGCTCCCTACACATGAAGGTGTGTGGCCACCTGCCCATGAAGGCTTCAAGGCTCCCTACCCATAAAGCCTATTGGTAGCTACAAATTCGACATTTTCCTGTGGGGTGCTTTGGACCACCCTGTGCAAAGAACCCCGGGTACTTTGCACCACCCTATTTGGACTTCTTTCTGGTGGGGTGCTTTGTGCAGGTTGGAGCAAAGGTTTGTCGGGTGCTACAAAGTACCCCTTCCCCAGGGTGGTGCCGGGGGGGGGGGGGGCCGGCGGGGGGGGGGGTGGTGGCCCCCCCCCCCCCCCCCCGCCCCCCCCCCCCCCCCCCCCCCCCCCCCCATCCACCCACCCACCCACCCACTTCCACCCATCCACGTCTCCACCCACCCAGGCTCCCTACCCATGAGGGGTGCATGGCTCCCTACCCATGAAGGGGGCATGGGTCCCTGCCCATGAGGGCTTCATGGCTCCCTACCCGTGAGGGTTGCACGGCTCCCTGCCCATGAAGGTAGCATGGCTCCCTGTCCCTGAAGGCTTCATGACTCCCTACCCATGAGGGGTGTCTAGCTCCCTGCCCATGAAGGCTTTCATGGCTCCCTACCAATGAAGGGTGCATGGCTCCCTGCCCATGTGGGCGTCTCCCCCTACAGAACTTGGCTTATACGCGACAGCCAGGGACGCATCGGGCAGGAACTGGGGCCAGCGAACATAAAAAAGAGGAGCAACCAACAAAGGAGCAACAACCGGTGGCGACCACTGGCCATGCGATGTTAAATCTCAAATGTGGCGTGAAAAATGAAGAGGACTGACTGTAAATGTTGATAGCTGATCTGATGTTTCACCACACGCTTTTTTACAGGTAGCGCATTCTTCTGGACGGCGTCATGGCTTCCTGCCCATGAAAGCTTCATGGCGCCCCGCCCATGAGGGTTGCATGGCTCCCTGCCCATGAAGAGCTTACGGCTCCCAACCCATGAAGCGTGTATGGCGCCCGGCCCATGAAGGCTTCATGGCTCCTTACCCATGGAGGGTGCATGGCTCCCTGCCTGTGACGGCTTCATGGCCCCCTACCAATGAGGGGTGTGTAGTTCCCTACCCATGAGGGGTGCCTGGCCCTCTGCCCATGAAGGCGTCATGGCTCCCTACCCATGGAGGATGTATGGCTCCCTACCGATGAGGGCTTCATGACCCCCTACCCATGAGGGGTCTATAGCTCCCCATCTATGAACGCACCATGGCTCCCTACCCATGAGGG
>CAZBDA010000315.1:0-2127 GCA_964490445.1 uncultured Rickettsiales bacterium
CGTCGTCGTCGTCGTCGTCGTCATCGTCATCGTCGTCGTCGTCGTCGTCGTCGTCCGGGGAAACGGAGTCATCATCGTCAGTGCTGGCCGCAGGAGCACATGCGTACAAACCCACGGTAAGCGACAGGAGGAGGACCAAGAGGAGGTGGTACAGAAACTTCATTTCAATCTTTCTCCAATCGGCCGCCACCTCAGTGGCACCCGTAATCGGCGTTTCCCTAGCATTTTCATGACCTTAAGCCACCACTGGGCAGCAAAAGTCTGCGGACTCTAACAGAGACGCTGAACGGCTACAAGCTGTTCAGAGCAGAACCTTCGTTCTCTTCGTGGCTACAGCGCGCTTCGCACCTGCTCAACGTGCCAGCCCTTAGGAGAGGTTGTCAGATACTTCCTCTTCGCTTCGGACTGAGTCCGTCGCTGGAGAGCATCCAACCTCAGTAAGTCGTATATCTCTGCAAGGTCCCAGCAAGCGCGGGCAAAATCCTGCCCAGTGTGACAGGCAATGAGCAACGCATCCTTCGCAACTGCAGTCTCTTCTGCGTATTGAAGGCTTCGTCCGTAGAGCCAGGCGATCCAGGGGGTCTTGTTCTGCCCGGAAAGCGCTGTCTCATATTCCGCCGCTGCCGCCTTGTGGTCGCCCAGTGCCGCAAGAGCCAGCCCCTCGTAGGCGGCTCCCAGAGCCGCATCACGCGACTCGGCTCCGTACACTTCAGTGAGACTTTGCCGGCCCGCTCGAGCCTGCTCCAGGGCTTCTTTTGCGCGGCCAGCCTGGATCAGGGCCTCGGCCAGGAACAGTCGACTCTGACCAGGAACACCGAGATGGACGGTGTCGGATAGGCCCTGGACTGCCTCCTCGGCATCTCCACGCACCAGGGCTGCGAGTGCCTGGGCCTGGATCGCACCGGCACTATCGTTCGACTCCTCGGGCAGGCTACGCAACAGATCCACAATCTGGGCGGATGAGTCATTGAACATCTCGGCGATGGCGACCAGTGCAATCAGCGACGGATCATCCGGCAGTTCCCTCAGCCCCTTGTTCGCCAGGGTCCTGGCAGCGCCGAAACTACCGTTCACCATGCGCAACCAGGCTGCCTCCTGGATCAGCTCCGGTGCCGGATCATCAGCCTCCCGGGCGGCGTCCAACAACTCCTGGGCACGACCACGAGCCTCCCCACTACGCGAGTTGCGCATCACCAACCGCGCCTGCTCCACCACTACCCACGCGGTGAGCCGGTTCGGCATCGACTGGGCCGCCTCCAGGAGCGGCGCCAGGAGTTCTCCCGCCTGCTCCTCGCTGGCCTGCCCGCGACTGCTCACCAGGGTGGTCACCGTGGTCGCCATCGGATGCTCTGGACAAAGCGCGAGGAGTTCATCCGCGAGCCCGCGGGCGGCATCGATCCGGCCCGCAACCCACGCATCACGTAAGCGCCAGGCGAGGGCAAGGGGCTCCGTCGTGTTCACGAGTGTCTCGGCACTCCTGTCGCTAGCGCCCATCCGCCGGGCCGCTTCGGAACGAGCCAGAGCCTGCCAGACCTGCTGCTCCGTGCCTGCAGAGCCTGAGTCCAGCAGCAGGGTCGCCTGCGCCGGGCTACCGACAAGGGCATTCCACAAGGCCTCGGCGAGCACGAACTCGGTGCTGTCAGGCGCACGCAAGCGAGCATCCTCGAGTCGCTCGGTTGCCTTGCGCCGCAGACGACTCGAACCCGAGTACAGGCTGTAGTAGAGCAGGTTGGCTCGCAACTCCAAGCCGAGGAAGGCAGCGTTCCGGCCGCGGTCGGCAGCGACCAGCGCGCTGCTTGCGGTGATTGCCTCGGCCACTCCACCGGGCTCTGCTCGCAGCAGCAGCGCCTCGATGCGTTCGGCTTCGGCTGCAGCACTCTTCTCTGCTTGGAACCTGAACACCACAGTTCCAATCAGCAAGACTGCGACGACTCCCGCAACGATGGCATTGCGCCTACGCGAACGCCCACGCCGGGCGGCCAGGAACTCGTCGTCCTCGCCGTAGTCGTCGTCGTCGTAGTAGTCGTCATCGTCGACGACCCCCTCGTCGACGTAGCCGTCGTCTGTCACGCGCCCCTCCCCAGCCGCCGGCTACGATAAGCGTTGCCCGCGCGCACCACGCGCGGG
>CAZBDA010000316.1:0-2121 GCA_964490445.1 uncultured Rickettsiales bacterium
GCAGGTATTTCCAAACCACAGCTAAGATTCGAGCCTCAGAGCCTACCGTTTCGGCATACTGATGGAAGTAGTGGGGAGAAATATTTTTTGGAACCGCTTGGTTCTGGAGCAGCGCTATTTGATTATGATAATGATAATGACCTGGATCTTTATTTTGTCAACGGTAACAGTCTGCAAAGTTCGGACACTAAAATCCTGCACCGAAACAGGTTATTTCGCAATGATGGCGGGAATTTTATTGACATTACGGATCTAGCGGGAGTTGGTGATACAGGTTACGGTTTCGGTTGCTGCGTAGGTGACTACAACAACGATGGATTTGTCGATCTGTACGTTACCAATTTCGGAGCTAATATTCTCTATAAAAACAACGGAGATGGGACATTCACAAATGTCGCACGACAGGCGAACGTTGATGGTGCCCAACTGAGTTCGAGTTGCGCATTTGCTGATTACGACGGTGATGGCGATTTAGATCTGTATACCGTTAACTATGTGCAATTCGATTTAGAGAAAAATCCTAAATGTACCTATCAAGACGTTTCTACCTATTGCACTCCTGAAGTCCTACCGGGAGAATCGGATTCGCTTTATCGAAATAACGGAGATGGTACGTTTAGTGATATCACCCAATCGGCGGGTCTATTTGCACCGGATGGAAAAGGATTGGGCGTAGTGTGGGGTGACTACGACAATGATGGCGATCCCGATGTATTTGTGGCTAACGATACAACTCCCAATTTCCTATACCAAAACAACGGTAGAGGAAGCTTTCAAAATGTCGGTCTTTTTGCTGGAGTGGCGTTAAGCACGGAAGGTCGCCCCTACAGTGGTATGGGTACAAACTTTGGTGATTTCGATAACGATGGAGATCTTGATATCGTGGTGACTAATTTTCAGGATCAGACCAATAGTTTGTACCAAAATGAGAAACACGTCTTCTTTAATGAAGTCAGATTTTCTACAGGTATTGGGGAGAAAAGTTTACCTTATTTGGCTTGGGGAGTTGATTTTGTGGATTTGAACAATGATGGTTGGCAGGATCTCTTCATTGCTAACGGGCACCTCGACCCTAATATTTCTGATATCGATCCAGTTGGTACTTATGCTCAACATAACCAGATTTTTGTGAATCAAAAAGGTCAAGCATTTATTGATCAATCAGCAACGATACGAGCGCAACAACAGGTTAGCCGCGGTACCGCCTTTGGTGATCTGGACAACGATGGAGACATCGATGTCGTGATTTCCAATCTCAACGATCATCCTGTTATCTTGTGGAATGTCACACAGAATAACAACAACTGGTTCATCATTAAACTGGTGGGCACAACCGGCAATCGTAGCGCTATCGGTGCACGTGTGAAAATTAAGATTGATCAACAAATCCAAATTCGCGAGGTGAAAAGTGGTTCTGGCTATCTCAGTCAAAGTGACCTGCGACTTCACTTTGGTTTGGGACCAGCTAAGCAGATTGATCAACTTGAAATTCGGTGGTCAAATGGGACTACTAAACAATTCAATCAGGTGCCGGGCAATCAGACACTAACTGTTACACAAAACGATTCACCTAGATAATTTCGACTTTCCCAAATAGGGATCAGCATTGGATCGTGCATTGATGTATAAGTTCTTATCCCTATGATGGCAATACTTGATGCCGGGCAAATGCCTTCTGTTATCCGAAATTATACTTCAGCTAACCATCGGAAGTAACTTTAACTCACATTTCGCACAGATTGTGATCGGTTTTTTGATATTTTAAGCATTGTCATCTCCGACACCTGTTAAATTTTGATTTCTAGGTCTTTGAGTCGACTCTGCTCTGATGTTGAGTTCATCTCTGGTTCACCGCCAGAAAATTGATGGAAGATAGACTCTTCGAGTCCAAGTGCTTTTAGCTACAACTTCTGAGTTAAAGTCAGAGGTGGTAATCAAACTCGCTCGTGCCCTATTTTCGCCACCATGAGTTGGTTGAAATGTCTAGTGATCAGATCTGCTGGTGGCCGAGTTGTCTTCTGTTGATTGAGTCCCTCTAGTTCCTCTTGAGTTGGGGTGACATGGTGTCTCAATATTGCACCAAGTGCCTCCAGAGGCTCAGGCATATTAATCCTGAGTCGG
>CAZBDA010000317.1:0-2100 GCA_964490445.1 uncultured Rickettsiales bacterium
ACTTACATTGTGTTTTTCCATGTATTCAGACATGTCTATGCTCGTTATTTTCTTTTTATCTCCTAATAAAAATTCTGAAATTATCTTTGCTAGTTCTGTTTTTCCAACTCCAGTTGGGCCTAGAAACAAGAAACTGCCTTGTGGCCTAGACCTGTCAGTCAATCCTGCTTTTGACTTTCTCAATATTGAAGAGACTTTTGAGACCACATGTTTTTGTCCTACTATCCTCTTCGATATGAACTTGTCTATACTTAAAACCCTTTCTGATTCAGACTTACTTATCCTTGAAACTGGAACGCCTGTCCATATATGGACCACTTCAGCAACAGCATCATCGTCAACAAAAGCTTCTTGAAGAACCCTTACGCTCTCTTCCTCTTTCTCTAACTCGACCTCAAGTTCATTAATCTCTTCTTTGATCCCTTGCTTCTTCTTATTTTCCTTTTCTAATTTTTCTCTTTGATTTGTTATCTTTTCTCTCAAAATTGAAGCCTTTTCAAGGTCTTTAGACAAAACAGCTTCACGTTTTTCTGCTTCAAGATCCTCAATTAGTATTTTTATCTCGCTACCTATGCTTTCTTTCTCTTTCTTTCGATTTTCTATTTTCTCTTTTATTTTCATCATTTCGGGAGAACTTGTAGAAAGGTTCAACCTAACCTTAGAAGAAGCCTCGTCGATCAAGTCTATTGCCTTGTCAGGAAGAAATCTCTCAGTAATAAACCTGTGGCTTAACTGCACAGCAGCATCTAGCGCACTGTCACTGATCTCAACTCCATGATACTCTTCATATCTTGACCTTAAACCCTTTAATATTTCAACTGACTCTTCAACAGTAGGCTCGCTAACCTGAATTGTTTGAAACCTTCTATCCAAAGCAGGGTTTTTTTCTATATGCTTTCTGTATTCTGTGAATGTTGTTGCTCCTATGCAATGAAGCTCTCCCCTAGCCAAGGCAGGTTTTAGTATGTTTGAAGCATCAATAGCCCCTTCTGCAGCACCAGTTCCAACCAAGGTATGCACTTCATCTATAAAAAGGATTATCATTCCATCTGCAGCCTTTACTTCAGAAAGAATCTTTTTTATCCTATTTTCAAACTCTCCTCTGTATTTTGTTCCTGCTACAACACTCGCAAGATCTAAGGAAAAAACTTTTTTATTTCTTAATTTGTCAGGAACCTCCTCATTTGTTATCCTTTGTGCCAAGCCTTCGACAATTGCAGTTTTTCCAACCCCAGGTTCACCAATAAGAAGAGGATTGTTTTTAATTCTCTTGTTCAGAATGTGTATCATTCTTTCGATTTCAGGCTTTCTTCCAATTGTTGGGTCAAGCTTTCCTTCAGATGCTAAAGATGTCAAATTTTCAGAAAACTTCTCCAAAGTTTGAAGTGACCTTTTCTCTTTCTTTGAAGCCTGAGGAGAATCTTCTTCAACATCATAAAAACTAGATATTTCTGCTTGGAGTTCTCCTATGAAAAGACCGCTTTCCCTTAGGCACTTACCAGCTGGACCGCCATGCTTAAAAATTGCTGAAAGTATATGTTCGCTGGCTATTTGAGGTTTTTTTAACTGTCTACTTTCGTCGTAAGCTAATTCAAAAACTCTTTTTGTTTCAGATGAAAAAGAAACCGCATAATCAGACCCACCTTCCTCTGGAATTATTGACTCTACCTTTGATAGAAGTTCAGTAATTTTTGCACCCATTGATTCAAGTATCTTGTAAGCATTTGAATTTGGGCTTTTTAAAATAGAAGTTAGCAAATGTGTTGGCTCTAAAGCCTCTGATTTTTGGTTTTTAGCTATCTTCTGAGCTTTTATTATTACTCTTTTCGAATCACTATGAAATTTATTCCACATAATATATAGACCTTAAGACAACCAAAAAATACAATACTCGTACCTAACAATTCTACCATACATCTGTAAAAAAGTAAACTAGAGGCTAAAATTTGAGATAAATTTTGACACATCATCTTCTGATAAATCTTTTCCAAAGGACCTAAATCCCGCCCAAAAAAATCCATTTTCTTCAGCTAGCTCCCAAACCCTTTCAACTTTGTCTATATTGATCTCTCTTCCCAAGGTGGCTAAATCAAATTGTTC
>CAZBDA010000318.1:0-2098 GCA_964490445.1 uncultured Rickettsiales bacterium
GGGGCGGGGGCCCCCGGGCCGGGGGCGGCGGGGGCGGGGGGGCCCCCGCCCCCCCCCCCCACGCGGGGGGCGGGGTCGAAGGCCTCGAGGGGAACTTCGTCTTCGGGTATCGGTGCACCACACCCGGTGCAGAAGCGAAGACCCGCAGCCAGTTCCTTGTTACATGCTGAACATTTCATTCGTCGGCCCCCTTCTAAGGACGTGCTCGAGGCAGTCTGCCACAGCACGATCTCTGCCTACCGGCGCAACCTTGCAGCCGGCTTTGCTGGTCCACCTGCCCGCACAGTACAATTCCACCGGAAATCACTCTCTGGGAGGCCCGCCCGCTCCGCGCGGACAGCGTCCCGGGAAATGAGCCTGCACAGACCAACCCGTGGGGCGCCTGAACGCAGTAGTATTGAGCCAATTGGTGGGGAAGACATGAGGTTGATGATGATGTTCATTCGAGTCCGGGTTCAGCCCGTTTTGGGGCTGTTGTTCACGGCCCTGTTCCTGTGCGTCCTGGTTCCGGGTGCGGCCGCTGGTGAGTGCGGCAAAGAAGGTCGGGCACTGCTGGACTCGAGAAGAGCTGCTTTGGAGCCACTGCTCGCCGCCGAGGTGGGCGCGGCTGAGCCATCCGGCAAGCAGGTCTTCGCTACCCTGCGGCTGTCCGACCATTTCGGATGCGAGGGTTTGCTGGGCTATGAAGCGCGCGCGCTGAAACTGCATGTCCGGCTATCCCAGGGGGAGGTTCATGCCCTGCTCCCGGAAATCCGCGAACTATCGAGTGACATGGAAGCCGATACCGCGACGACCGAGGTCGAGCTGCTCGTAAAGCTGCGCGATCGCCTTCGGTCCTCGGGGCGCCTGGCATCGAGCATCAAGCTCTCGCTGCCCTCTTCCGGCGACTGGACCGAGTTCGAAGAGGGCGCTCCCTCGGTTGAGGAGACCAAGACCAGCAGGCCTCAGCTCTATGAGAAGGATGGGCCGGTGCAGGTCTTGATTCGGGTCCTCGATGCGAAGGGAAGCCTGGTGACCGATCTGGGCGCCAACGCCTTGAAGGTGGTGGCTTCGAGCGGGACAGTCCAGGAGATGAAAGAGGGGCCTGATGGCCCGGGCTCGTTTGCCGTCGCCATTCTCTTTTTCGACGACAGCCTGGACACCAGGTTGGAGGTTGAGTTCCCCGATTTGAAAGGCTCGTTTCCTGGCTTCCGCCACCAAGATGAGGCCTTGTCCTTTGACTACCTCACGGAGAAAACCCGCGCGAAGCGCGCCAGGCAGGCGGAGCTGGAGCGCACACAGCAGGAAGAGCTCAAGAGAGAGCAGGCGCAGCAGAAAAGAAGGCAGGCGGGGCAGACTCGCGCCATAGTAGTTATTGAAATCGGCCTGGTTTCCGGAGCTTCGGTTGCCGGTGTGCTGGGGGTCGTGAACTGGGAACAGGCTCGCTCCACTGGCGACACGTTGGCAGCAATTGGTGCGGGAGAAGTCCCCGCGAACCAATCGTCCGAGGACGATGTCGATCTCCTTTTCGAAGTCGGCGATTGGTACGCGCAGAATGCCCGGACCGCGGTGGCCGTTGCTGGTGGCTGCCTGGTGAGTGCGGCCATCGTGGCGATCATTCACGTCGTAAAGACGAAGCAGAAAGCAAGCTCGTTGTCGAGCGACTCAGGTCGGCCGCGGGTTCGAGGAGTCGGGCTCGGCTTTACACCCAACGTGCGTAACGATCGCGCCCCGGGCCTGGCCTTCACCTTCCAAGGAGAGTGGTAACCAATGTCCTCTTCAAAGACTTATCTGTTCGGCCTGTTCGCCGCCCTGGCGGTGTTGATGAGCGGTTGTGAGTGGTATTCCCCCGAGGGGGTTGCCTGCTACGGGGACGAGTATTGCCCAGCCTCGATGCAGTGCGTGCAGCCAACCGCAGGGGAAGCAGGTCATTGTGAGGTCCTCGATGGCGATCTCGACAACGACGGCCATGACTCGGTCGACTCCGGCGGCAACGACTGCAACGACCTCGATGACTCCGTACACCCGGACGCGAGCGAGGATTGCGATGACATCGACAGCGACTGCGACGGCTCGCTCGTGGACGAGTTCAGCGATTTTGATGGCGATGCCGATCCCG
>CAZBDA010000319.1:0-2086 GCA_964490445.1 uncultured Rickettsiales bacterium
GCGTTTGGGATCTCGGTGATGGGCTAGGCAGCCCTCATGCCACGGTAATTTTTCGGGACGACATAGCTCGTCATCTCGACACACGCGCCGCGCGGATGTCTGATGCGACGAGGGACACCCACGATCAGCCAGTGCGGCTCACCCTCTCGCTCAATCGCCTCGACTCGCTCGATCTCGATCGGATCCTCGCCTGGCGTGACCTTGATCCACATGCCCCTGTTTAGCGCGGCTGCGCGCATATTGCCACCCAAAATGCACCCTTTAACATCATCTCGATCCCTTGTGTGCATCGATCCCCTTTGTTGTGATGTGGTTGATCTTGCCCGTCTTCCCTTTTGTCGTCGGCCGTTCTCCATCTCGAATCACTAGCCCCTGACGCCTCAGGTCAAGCAGCCGAGCGCCTACCGGCGAGTGATACGATCCAGGGCGCCTGCCAGCGCTGATGTCTCGATCCACTAGGTGATCGACTATCTCCTTGCATGTCCGCGGGCGGACGTAAAGGAGCTTAAGTATAAGGGCCTCAGTGGCCACCACTCTTCGCGCGTCCTTAGCGATGGCAGCAGCAGCCCGCAGGCTTGTGTCCGTGTCAGAGTATGGCACAGCCGGAACTCCTCGATCGCAACCGAACAGCCCGCGCTGGACAGTGCACTGCTGGCTAGCCCATCGCCTGGCAGACTCGATCCGCGCCTCCATTGTGCGGACTGCCGCAGCCTGGCGCGTATTCATGCCGGCCCGTTTCATCTCTGCGCGCAACAGCTCAAACCCTGAGCACAGCTCCTCGATGTGCCTTGTAGCGCTCACAGGTCGCCCCACTGTGCTAGCCACGCCTCAGCGTCTGCCCGATCTTGCTCGTGCCTGCCCTGGAGCTGCCGGTACACGTGGACCCGCGCTTGCCTCAGCGCCTCCCTCATCGCGCGCGCCTGTTCGCACGTGATGAGGCAGCCAGGATCGGCGCATCGTTTTTTGTCGGCACCCATCAGAACAGGTCGCCCTGCGCCCCTTCGGTTCCTTGATCTACAAGCTCGATTCGATCTTCAAATTCCGCACGGCCTAGCGGACTGAAAAGATCGTGAAAATCGAAACGCCGCCTCCCGCGATAAAACATCGCGAGCGCAGCCGGGAACGATTGATCGAAGCCGACGAACGCGATCGGGCTCAGCCATGCAACCACATCACACGCCGCCCGTGCGTCTCGCCACCAAGATCGATGGCTGCGAACGGGAATAAGCCAGGCCTGCTCTTCAAAGCGCATTCCGTGAGCAAAGAACGCCTTAAGATTGTCATAGGGAGGATTGACGAACGATCGATCGGGCCATGGCACAAGCAGAGAATCCTTGATCTCAAATTCCGGGCCATAAACCTCGCCAGCGTCCACAAGCGAATCCGGCGATCCGCACGGGTCGCAAGCTATGCCCTCAGGCCATAGCTTAGCGATAGGCCTTAGAATCTCCATCGGGGTGTGGATTCTTTGCTCGTGTTGCTTGGCACCATTCACCATGTCGCGCAGCGCCGTGGCGTGATTGGATTTTTTGACGATGGCGCTGACGCTGCCCGGCTCCATCGCCGCTAGCAGTTCGCGCGAGTCGCCTAGTAACAGGGTGCTACTCACAGCCAACTCCAACTCCGGCCGGCCTTGATGCCATTCACGGCTCCCGTGGACACGCCGAAGCGCGCCGCTATCACAGCATGCGAGTCTCCGCGTTTGAGCATCACCTTGATTGCAACGGCATCATTTGCGGAGAGCCTATTCTTCCAGTGCTTCTCCCCAAAGAAACGCGTTCCGTGTATGAGTTTGTCCATTTCGTTATCCATCTTCGTTCCCCATCTAAGATTTCCCAGGCGGCCGTTTGTTTTGTCGCCATCGCCATGACACGCCTCGTGGCCATCTGGCGGAGGCCCCCTGAATGCAAGGAGCACCAGGCGATGGACGAACCAGTGCCGCGCCCTCTTGTCGGTGGTGAGGTTTACGTATGGGTAGCCGTTTTTGTCTGGGCCGCACTTGAGCATGATTTCGCGTAGCGAGCGACGCACGCCGTTCTTCATGGTGACCACGTTCGCTAGGCGTTTCACGCGCCCGCGATCGCTT
>CAZBDA010000320.1:0-2078 GCA_964490445.1 uncultured Rickettsiales bacterium
AAAAAGGTCAGCCTCGAAAAAGAAATCGGCGCCCAAACCTAGCCGATCCAAGCTCACCAAGAAGTCAACGAAGGCCGACGACACCACTGGCGAACAGCTGTCTCTCTTTATTGAAGATGCGGCAGCGATGGTCCCCACAGGCAACTCCCCAAGAAAGAAAACGCGCAAAGGAGAGAAAACCGTTGCGGACCGGATGGCAAAGCGACAGAAGGACATCTCGGTCAGTGAGTTTTTCGCGAAAAATCGCCACTTACTCGGGTTCGACAGTCCCGCTCGGGCCCTCTTGACCACCGTTCGAGAAGCTGTCGACAACTCCCTCGACGCCTGTGAAGAAGCCGGCATCCTCCCTGAGGTCACAGTCGAGTTGATTCAGAAAAAAGAGAATCGATATCGCGTCGTCGTCCAAGACAATGGACCAGGGATTGTGAAGGCTCAACTCGCAAAAATTTTCGGACGCCTTCTCTACGGATCAAAGTTTCATTCTCGCAAGCAAACTCGTGGACAACAGGGAATCGGAATCTCGGCGGCCGGCATGTATGGGACGCTCACGACCGGTCAACCGATGAAGGTCACGAGTCGAATTTCAGCTCGCCGACCAGCTCTCGAACTTGCTCTTGCCATCGATATGGCTAAGAACCAACCTGTCGTCAAGAAAGAACGCGAGGTGGAGGTCGACTGGAAACATGGGACCCTTGTAGAGATTGAATTGGAGGCCACGTACAAGAGAGGTCGCCACTCCGTCGACGCATTCTTAGAGCAAGTTTCACTGGCCAACCCACATGTGCGGATTGAGTACCGCAATCCAATCGACAAAGAACCGGTCGTCTTTGAACCGGTCACTAAGAATCGCCCAGAAGAACCAAGGGAGATCCTTCCCCACCCACATGGAGTGGAACTTGGCATTCTCATGAGAATGCTCAAGGAGACTCCAGCGAGGACCTTATCAGGATTCCTCTGCACTGAGTTCTCCAGAATGACCCCCAAAGCGGTAGAGAAGGTGATTCAGACGAGCGCTCAGATGTCGAAGAAGCCGATACTGGCGACCAAGAACCCGAGACGGTTCACCGGCCCTGAAATCGAGCTTTTGCACCGTGCGATCGCTGAAACCGCACTGATGGCTCCTCCGACCAATTGCCTCTCTCCGATTGGTGAGGAGCTGATCGCAAAGACTCTCGGTAGGAATTTCCACGTTGAACAAATCATCTCAGTGAGTCGGTCTCCTTCTGTCTACAGAGGGAATCCTTTCTTAATCGAGGTCGGACTCGCATACGGAGGGGATCTTCCGGCGGACGAGTTAGCCGATGTGTACCGCTTCGCCAATCGAGTTCCCCTACAGTATGAGCAGGGAGCCTGTGCAATACAGAATGCGGTCATCAGTGTGCCTTGGAGAAAATATGAAATCTTGCAATCTCGCGGGGCACTTCCAACCGGGCCCATCGCAATCATGGTCCACATCGCATCGGTATGGGTTCCATACACCTCCGAGTCGAAGAAAGCGGTTGCACATTACGAAGAGATCTTGAAAGAGATCCGTCTCGCCTTGATGGAAGTTGGGCGCAAATTGGCGATCCACCTGCGTAGGCGACGACGTGAAGCGGAAGCTGAGCGGAAGCAGTCTTACATCAAGAGCTACATTCCGGAAATCGGCATCGCACTTCAAGAAATCCTCGATCTCTCTGACCAACAAAGATCGCGCGCAGAAGCCTCCCTCGCGGATGTTCTCGAGCGTAGCCGCAAACTCTAAATTCACCGCCGAGAGGGCTTTGGTCATGGCGAAAAAGAAGACCGCGAAGAAGAAGACCGCCAAGAAGAAGACCGCCAAGAAGAAGACCGCCAAGCAGAAGACCGCCAAGAAGAAAACCGCCAAGAAGAAAACTGCCAAAAAGAAAACCGCCGATGTTCACCAGTCGCAAGAGAGGGACCGAACCGCGTTGCTCCCGCAACGGGGCGCAGGCACCGGAAAGAAGGTCGACAAGGCGTATTTGGCACAAGTCACCAAACACAATGCACGCCTCAATGCAACGACTGTCAAGAGCATTGTCGGAACCGCAGACCGTATTCATCAGACGATTCTCGGC
>CAZBDA010000321.1:0-2075 GCA_964490445.1 uncultured Rickettsiales bacterium
GTAGGTAGTGGTGAAGGAAAGAGTCCCGGGATCGAAGGTCGTCCCCGCTTGCGTATGCACGTAGGGGGGTGGGTTGGAGGTTCCGAAGTACACATCGTGAGAAGTGGCACCCGACCCCGCTGCCCAGCTCAAGTTTTGATCGATATCGACGCTGCTAGCTCCGTCTGCCGGAGTGGGGGAGCTCGCCGCTCCTGGTGGTTGCGGGGCGGCGGTGGTGAAACTCCAGACAGCACCGGTGGTGGTCCCAGAACCATTGACCTCATCGATGCGCCAGTAGTAGGTGGTGGAGTTGGCGAGACCGCCTGGATCGTAGCTGGTTCCTGTTTGACCCTGTACGAATGCAGGAGGATTGGAGGTGCCGAAGTGAACCAGATGGGAACTGGCGCCACTTCCGGCACTCCACGATAGTGTGGCGTTGGTCGCCACATCGCTCGCGAGGTCTGCCGGAGTTGGTGACGACGCCTGCCCAGGAGGTTGTGGAGTGCCCTCTGAGACATCACCGGTGATGACCAGTGCGAAACCCTGGCCGACCGAGAAATTTCCATCGAAGGCGCTGACCGTGACGGTCCAACTACCGGTCGACGGCGATGAGACGATCACATTTTCCACGTTGTTGAGGGTGTCTGCGCTGCCACCGCCGGTGCTCTCGCCGCTGTTGCCATCGATGACATTCCCCAGATAGCTGGAACCGCCACCCGGGCCGGTGACATTCAGGTGGAGATCGTTGATCAACTTTTTACCGGTACCGGAGCTTCCCGGTTCATCGGTCCAGACCAGGGTGACTCGCAACCGTTCGCCGGATGAGTTGACCTGGAAGTTGAAGGATTGGTCAGGATCGCCGACGCCACTGAAGCCGCCAGCAGAATCGATGTCAAGGGCGACCAGTCGACGGGAGCCACCTGGCAGGTCGAGAACATCGGTGAGCCTCGGCTCACCCCACCCCTGATAGAAGTTGGGGTAGAGACCGTTTCCGAGATTTGCCCCGGTGAGACGGTGACCGGCATTGATCACCATCGCTCGCATCAGTGCCGCGCTAGGATCGAGGATCGGAGTCTGACCACCGTAGCGACCTTCTTCGAAGTACTGGTGAACCAATGCCACGGCACCGGCGATGGTGGGGGAGGAGAACGACGTTCCGGCGGTGTACTGATAGGTACATCCCTTGTCTCGACTCCCATTCGAATCTGGCAAGATTAAGGCAGATGCAATCCCCCCATCACGAGGGGTTTCGTCGTTTCCGGGTGCCATCACTTCAGGCTTGATGCGCCCGTCAAAACTGGGGCCGATGCTGGAAAAAGTAACACGGTTCTCCGGTTGTAGGACATCATCGGATGCTCCAACCGCCAGCACATTCTTCGCGACCGATTGACTGGTGAGGGCGTTGGCAACGGCGCCGTCGTTTCCGGCGGCCATGCACTGAAGCATGTACAGGTGGTCAAATCCCGCAGTGTCGTGCACCACAGTCGTGGCGGTGTAGACATTGTTCGATTCGAGCAAGCCGACCGAGTGATTGGTTGCGGCCACCTGCGAGGCGGACATGTTGTTGAGAGTGGTCGCCATGTTCGATTCAAATTCTCCGGCGAACTCCCAACGAAACTGACCTCGATTGTTGTCGGTCGGAGTGAAGTACAGCTGAGCTTCGTGAGCGATACCGGGACCGAGCAGTCCGGAGTAATTGGAAGGGCTCCAGCTCTCCCAGTTGTCGACATCGTGTTCCCAGAATTTGGTGTCGTCATCGCCGTAGAAGTCTGCGAGAGCCGCTCCTGCCACGCCCGATCCGTGTTCACCACCGTTGCGATTTCCCTGCAAGGTCGCTCCGCCTAGGATGTCGGCGAAGGGGATCTTGAGGTTGACTCCGCCGCTTCCGGTAGAACTGTGAAGCACCTTCGCCAAGTTTGGCAGGGCAAACCCCCAGTTATCGATGTTCGAGTCGGGGTATCCACCGCTACAACTCTGGAAGTTGGTGTCGTTCCAGTCGATGGAGCTATCGACCACACCCACGAGCGGGCCCTGCCCCTGAAGGTTATGGATCAGCCACAGCGGATAGTCGCTGACGGTGACGATGGGACTATCCG
>CAZBDA010000322.1:0-2071 GCA_964490445.1 uncultured Rickettsiales bacterium
TGGGACACATCGAAGGAGAACAAGACCATGTCGAGGTGCTGCGCAGCCTCGCTGTTGACAATGCGTTGTCCAGCGCGACTGGCAGTACCTGCGAAGGTCTCCAAGGATTGTTCCCGATCCTTGAAGCCTCGCATGGTAAGTCGACTTTTGATGATCCACTTACCATCGACCTGTTTCCATGTCTCGACCCAACGAGTATCAAGTCTGTTCTTGGATAGTTTTCGCGCCATGCGCTCAAAGCATCCAAGATCAACCAGACCTTTCAACTCCTTGAATCGAGACACAGCAACCTCCTTGGCATTTGTCTTAAGTTCCTCGCGGGAAAGGTTGCCCTTCTCCCGGACGATAGTAGCCCTTTTGAGGCTACCATCATCGGAAACTTCAAATACCAGGACGTCTCCGTCCAGGAGGTTAGCCCCAAGGTCTTGGTGACATTTGGCTACGGAGCCCTCGAAAGCGACAGTGCCTGTTGATCTGACGGATACCGTCGGATCCCCAGACTCTAGGTACGCCTCGAGATGCTCCGTGTCATATGCCACGAAGGCCTCGCTCCTCCCAAGTCGTGCCAGGTCCATCTCACGGAAGAATACCTCCGAGAGTGGTCCTGACGCGTTGTGAGGAGTTTCCGAGTCCAACTCATTCCTCCAACGAGAAACACAATCGTCTATAGATTCGTCGTCGGAATCGTCGACGAGTCCACAGAGATCATGCTGATCGTCAGAGTCAGAGTCAGACTCTTCAAGGGCTGGAACATCATCCTGGGATCCACGGGCTCCAGTGTCTGCGTGAGACCGGTGCTCCTCCTCAGTACGCAATCGCAATGTACTGGGAGAAACACTGGCCTCGCGCTTCCACTGAATCCGAGGATCCGAATCAGGGATGTCCGAGTTGGGAGTTTCAGGGGTTACCTGATGTCTCCTAGGGGTCCGGCTCCGGTCTGAAGGCGTGGAAATATCCCCAACTTCAGGCTGGAGGGGCTCCTCCTGAGGATCTTCACGATCCCCACGAGGTGTCCTGGACCTTGTGGATTCTGGTGTCATCAGAACCCGCAAGGCCCTCCGGAGTCCCATACACACATCGTCCGCGTCCATATGATCAGGTTGATCACCAATGGACGCAGTCGACATGGGGGTATATGGGCCATAGCCCACATTCCCAGGAGTCCAATGGGGTGGGATGAGGTTGATGGCTGGGTCCGGCAGGGTTGGGATTGCCGGCGCCATCGGCCAGGGAAACATTCCCGGCGGTCCCATTGGGACTAATTGCCCTCCTCCTGGAGGAGGCGGCGGTGGAGGAATACCTCCGCCACCACCTACCCCGGGTGGAGAGCTGGGTGGGGTCATCCATGGGGTTGAACAAGGTGTCATGAATTGGTCTGGTGTCATCGACCAGTCTCCGTTACCCAGTTGTAAGGGTGGTACCGGAGGTGGTGGATGATATGCCAGAGGAACACCAGGGTTTGGCAGAGAGAGAATGCCATCACCAGTCATAGGAGTAATCGGGGGAGGTGGAGGTGGCGATGGTCCTTGCACAGCTGGCAGAGGCGCGAAACGCGCGACCGACAACTGCGGCAGACCAAAGCCCCCCAGATGCCCTAGCGAACCGTCCGCTGGGAGATCTGGGGTGTCCTCCTCCGAGACTCCTAGGAATTGTATGAAGCATACCTCCTGCCATGGGGGGTCTGGACGGTTCCCAATGACCTCTTGCGCCAGGGCCTTTGCGGGCACTGGACGCACAAGATCACTGGGATCCGCCTCAAACGTTATAGGGGTTGGTTGGAATTCTTCCCCATACTCACCGGCCACCCAGCCGATGAGGTCACTGTGAGTGTAATGACCATGTGTGGCAGCTACTTTATGCAAGCCACGCCAGATCTTTACAGTCACGCAACAAGGGAAGTGCAAGGCCAGACCAGCAATGGTCATGGCCGCATCCATGGTCTTCCGACCGTCCTCCCCGGATGAGGCCCTAGAGAGCCTCCATCCAGGTTGGGGGCCGTTGGACCAAACAAGGCCCAAGACCACAAGTGTTCCAGGTGTTAACCCTTCCACTTGTGACTTGAGGAACAGCC
>CAZBDA010000323.1:0-2071 GCA_964490445.1 uncultured Rickettsiales bacterium
GGCGGCCGCGAGATCCACACGGGCAACATGGGCGACTGCCGCAGCCCCCACGACCACGGCCACCTGTTGGCGCGCTACCACAAGGCGGGCGAAGCAGAAGTGCAGCAAGCCGTCGCCGCTGCCGCCGCGGCCTGGGGCCAATGGTCCGAGCTCGACTGGCAGTCCAGAGCTGCGATCTTCCTGCGGATGGCGGACCTGTTGCAAGGCAAGTACCGCATGCTGCTGAACGCATCGACCATGCTCGGCCAGAGCAAGACCTCCCACCAGGCAGAGATCGACGCCGCCTGCGAATACATCGACTTCCTCCGCTTCAACGCCCACTACATGGCGGGCATCCTCGCCGAGCAGCCAGGCTCCAATGCCGGCATGTGGAACTCGGTCGAGTACCGTGCCCTCGAGGGATTCGTCTTCGCGGTCACGCCGTTCAACTTCACCTCCATCGCAGGCAACCTCTCGACCGCACCCGCGTTGATGGGCAATACGGTGCTGTGGAAGCCGGCGTCGAGCGCAGTGTTCTCCGGCTGGTACCTCATGCAACTGTTCATGGAGGCCGGCGTTCCGGCAGGCGTGATCAACTTCCTGCCGGGTTCCGGTGCCCAGGTAGGTGGCCCGGTCATGGCCCAGCGCAACCTGGCCGGCGTGCACTTCACCGGCTCGACACCGGTGTTCCAGGGCATGTGGAAGACCATCGGCGACAACATTGCGAATTATCACAGCTACCCACGCATCGTCGGCGAGACCGGAGGCAAGGACTTTGTCTTCGTCCACGCCAGCGCCGACGCCGAAGAGGTTGCTGTCGCGCTGCTTCGCGGTGCCTTCGAATACCAGGGCCAGAAGTGTTCGGCCGCCTCGCGCGCCTACATCCCGCAGAGCTTGTGGGGCGCCATTCGCGAACGCCTGGTCGCGGACCTGGAGACAGTCAAGATGGGCGATGTCTGCGACTACACGAACTTCCTGGGCGCAGTGATCGACGAAGCCGCCTTTGACAACATCTCCTCGTATATCGACTACGCGAACGACTCAGCCGATGCCGAAATCGTCGCCGGTGGCGGCTACGACAAGAGCCACGGCTACTTCATCCAACCGACGGTGGTACAGACCAGCGACCCACACTTCAAGTTAATGGAAGAAGAGATCTTCGGACCCGTCCTGACGCTTTACGTCTACCCGGATTCGCAGTTCGAGGAGACCCTCGAGTTGTGCAACTCGACCTCACCCTACGCGCTCACTGGAGCGATCTTCGCCAACGACCGCTATGCCGTCGCCGCGGCCTCACGCCACCTGCGCTACGCGGCCGGCAACTTCTACATCAACGACAAGCCGACCGGCGCCGTCGTCGGCCAGCAGCCCTTCGGTGGCAGTCGCGCATCGGGCACCAATGACAAGGCGGGCTCTGCCGCCAACCTGATGCGTTGGACCTCGGTACGGACCACCAAGGAGACCTTCTCTCCGGCGACAGACTACCGGTACCCGTTCCTCGGTTAGCGGCCGGCACGGGGCTCGACTGCCAGGTCGAGACAGAGTGTCAAGACACCGGTACGCAGTTGCCTGGATCCACCAGCCAGTAGGTAAAGCTGCAAAACACAGCTTCCTCCATGATCTCGTAGACCGCCTGGTCGAGGGCCACCAGCGGTGCCGGCGGATCAGCGTACTCGTACAGCGTGGTGAAGCTCACCGGGAGCTCGTGCCAGGTCATCGAAGAGGCACCCCCATCTCCGCAGTCGGGGCAGCCGTACACAGGATCGAGGCTGGAGTAGTTCACGGCATCGACCAGCGTGCTGAGTTCGCTCTCACCGGCACCGGTCAGGGCGGCGGCCAGAGACCAGGAGTTGGTTCCTTCCCAGGAACCGAGCGTGTAGTCGATGGTGGCCCCGGGCAGTAGCTGCAGGTCTCCGAAGCACAGCCCACCACACTCCCCAAAGGACCAACCGGCTTCGAACAACACAGGCGGCTGCAGGGGGCCATCGTCGTCATCGCCCACAGCGCTATCGTCGTCATCGCCGGGGTCGCTGTCGTCGTCATCACCGGCGGCGCTGTCGTCGTCGTCGGACAGGGAACTGTCGTCGTCATC
>CAZBDA010000324.1:0-2023 GCA_964490445.1 uncultured Rickettsiales bacterium
TCGCTGCCACCTACAAGTTCAGCTACTGGGATGACTACCAGAACCAGATCCTCAGTTGTGTCCAGGCCATCAACATCGAGGGCTCCGCAATCTTCGGTGCCGGCATGGTCACCGGCTGCAACAACTGCACCGGCAAGATCGACTTCGATGATTCGACGGCTGTGGATGCTTCGGCGGCGGAACCCAGCGACGGTTGTGATGTGGCCGAACTCGAGGATGCCGGCGCAAACTTCGGCAGCGCGCTGCTGACATCCATCACCAATGGCGGCTACGGCGATTTCCTCAGCATGGCATTGGTTGACGCGACGACCATGGGCTCCCTCGGCCTGGACCTCGCCGTGGCTGGTGGTTACAGCGCCGCTGACATGGCTGCTACCTGGGCCGACTATGATCTCGAGTTCACCCACGCCGGCTATGTCGACAACCAGGTCGGCACTCTGTCCGAAAGCTCGGGTCTTGACGCTGTCGCCGCCAATGCCGGTGGAACCTCGAACTGGTACGGCTACTGGCAACTGTTCAAGAACCCCGCCACCAACACTCACCCCGGCGCGGACCTCAGTGGCGAGTACGGTGGCCAGGCGGTGTGGGTGATTACGTTCAACCCTGAGTGATCCGCGTTCCGGGCCTCACGAACTGTTGAAGCCAGGTCTCGCCACCGCTTTTGTGTCGTGCGCAGCTGCGTTGCTGCTGCCCTTCGGCGCGGCTGCTGTGGAGCTCTCTGGCCAGGTTCTCGGCCATCCCGACGGGGAACCGCTTTCCGGTGTTCAGGTTCTGGTTGTGGACCGCCTCGGACAGGCGGCGACGGACTACACGGTGGAAGACGGCTCCTTCCTGGTCAGTGGCATCGATCCCGGCCTGCAGAGGGTGCGTGCCGCGCCCCCATTGGAGTTGAACCGGATCGGCGCCTGGTATGACGACCGCTATTTTTTTTGCGGTGCAGACTTCGTGGACCTGGAGGAGGGCGCCGCGCTCGCGCACCTCGACCTGAGACTGCCTGCCGGTGGCGCAATCACCGGCGTGATCAGCGATCAGCAGGGAGTGGTCGCAGGTGCGACGGTAGTCGCTAGCGGCCTGGACTTCTTCAACTCGTCGTTGCGGCGCACCGCGACTACCGATGCGCAGGGCGCCTTCCGAATCGTGGGTCTCGACTCCATCGTGCTGGGCGACGAACCGTTCCCGGGCAACTATCGATTGAGTGTCCAGGCCAGCGGTCGGGCCGAGCTGTACTTTCCAGCTGCCTGGGACGTTGAGTCGGCTGTCCCTGTGCCGGCTTTCCGTGAACAGGACAGTGAGGCTTCGCTGCAATTTCCCGCGCCCTCGATTGTCAGTGGCCGGGTACTGGATGTCCTGGGCGGAGTCGTTGCCGACGCCCAGGTCTCGCTGCACCTGTCCGGCGGCGCAGGGGTTCGACTGACCTCGTCCGACGCCCTGGGGAACTTCCGATTCGAATCCGTCCATGCCGGCGCCGTGACCGTCTCCGCCGAAGCGGTTGGGCTGGCTCGTAGCTGGTACCCCACCGGGGCGGTGCCCGAAGATGCGGAGCGCCTGCTGTTGTCTCCCGGGGAGGAGGCCGGGCTGGAGCTAGTCCTCGCTCCAGAGGCTCGCCTCACAGTAAGCGTCCAGAGCCCTGGTGAGACCGGTGTGCGTCTGCTGGTCATCGACCAGGAAAGCGGCAGCCAACTGCGCGCCGCGAGTCTCTCGGATCAGGTGCAGCAGCAACTGGAGTTGGGCATGCTGCCTGCACGCGAGGTGACGGTCAGGCTGGAGCCGGCTGCCGGCTCATTTCTTGCGTCTACCGAGGGGCCGGCCGTCGAGTTGGTCGCAGGGGAATCTTCCCAACAGGCACTGAGTTTGAGTCTCGGTGCGGGGGTGCTGGCCAGTGTTCGGCGCCGGGGGGGGGCTCCCCGGCGCGGGGCAGAGTTGGGCGTTGTTGGAGCAGACGGCGCCCCTGAGCGGCTGGGTTTGGCCCGCAGCGACGGCGCGGGGGGCCTGGTGGTCGGGCTCAGCGGCGGGTTATGCCGGG
>CAZBDA010000325.1:0-2008 GCA_964490445.1 uncultured Rickettsiales bacterium
TATCTGTTGAGATTATCTGTTATGATCAGTTGTTGAGATTATCTGTTGTGATGAGCTGTTGAGATTATATGTTCAGATTATATGTTGAGATTATATGTTAAGATTATCTGTTAAGATTATCTGTTGAGATCAACTGTCTAGTACAACCCCCTACTCCCAACTTATCAGCAAAAACACATAAACTGTTGATGTTCTGGGCAAGGCCCAGCTCTGAAGGTTCTGTAGTCTTGGCATAATTTTCAACTAATAACAGCATCGTATCCATAAGTCCAGGCACACAGACTGGAAGACGCATGTTGGGCGAGGGCAATGGGTACCCACTGACCTGCACACTGCGATGCAAGATGCCTTCATGGTGGCCATCACACGGCTTGCGAGATTCTCAGAACACTGAAACGCAAAATCCAGAATACAATATTGTTTGCTTTTTGAAATCATAAGTAATACTTATTTTGGAAAGCACAAAACAATTCTAGCCTACGCTTTGCCATGTGATGACACACAGAGTCACAACGACATAGAAGCAAAAAACCAGCAACTGCTATGGAGCTGTGCACCAGCTATGCCAGAAGCACGCCATACAAAAAGGGTATAAGAGTCGCCGCGGTGCACAGCTTGGGCTCTCACCATCTGCCCTTTTTGCCATAACCCTTGCCTTTGAATTGTGCTCGACCACCACGATTGTGCATGTCCACCAACTCCTTAATCTTCTCAGAGCGTGAGTACGCTTCATCGCAAAGCTTCTGGCACTGACCCCAGTCCTTTGCATAGTAAGCAGCGATGAGCTTGGCTGTGCGAGGCAAGGCACCTCCATGCTGGCCTTTATTCTGCTGCTTACGCTCAGCCTTCTCTTCTTCAATTCCATCAAGTGTACTCTGGAGGAGCTCAACCTGGGCTTCAAGGTCAGCCGTCTTGTGCTTTGGATCCTGAATGTAGACACGCTTCACGAAGTCAAAGTAGGTCTCTACATTCACACCTTCCAAGGAGCGAGGTGCAGTAGGGCGAGTGTATGGAACCCACACGCGACTGGGTACGTCTGCATTAGCAAACTCTTTGCTGAAAGCGACGATGGTCGCAGCCTCCATACCATCAATATCATCAAAGAGGTGGGTGGACCAGAACCATCCTTCCAAGAGGTGCCCATGACGATCAGTCAAGCTGCCAAAGAAGCAGAACAACATATTATCATTGGGCGCGTCACATTCCACCTTCTGCTGGCGAAAACACTGCTTCTCATTGAGCGTGCCAATGTACCAATATAGCCCTGGGAGCGCTGACACACACTGCATCATCCACTCGTCACCAGTCTCCTTCACATAGTCAAAGCAATCGTCTGTCACAGACACTGCAATGCCCAAGCAAGCCGATGGCAACGGCGTCGCTGGCTGTGCTGTCAAGTGCTCAATGAGCGAGACTGGATAAGCAGATTTGCGCTTGATTCCAGCTCCAATCGGTGTTGGCTGCTGGTGCTGACGTTCGAGGAGCAAGTCGCGAGTCTGGATCGCGTTCATTGCTAAGCAAGAAACCTCAAAAGCTGACCACCAGAACAAAGGGGTCCAAAAGTTACAGCCACTGATTTTGCTGTCGAAGACAACGTGATCCAACGCATATACTTCTTCTACTACTACTACTACTACTACTACTACTAGAAGTAACATTGAAATGGTGATTGCACCCTTTTGGAATGTAGCTAATGACATGTAGCTTGTTCAAGCCCATATGGCTCTGGAGTGGGGGGTTGGGGTGAGGTGGTGGTGGGTATTGGTGTTGCATGCTCGCGCCGCTCGTTGTGCACGTTGTGCTTTCTTGTGTGCGCAGTTGTGCTCTTAGGTTTTCGCGCGCATGCGTCGTTTAGCGCGTGGTTGCTGTGCGGTGCTTGGTCAGTTCTGCGTGTGTGTTGGGTGAAAGTTCTGATTACACGAGACATGTTTGTTTTGGTGAAAGTTCTGATTACACGAGACATTGGTGAACGCCCCGGTTACACAACAACAACAACAACAACAACAAC
>CAZBDA010000326.1:0-2007 GCA_964490445.1 uncultured Rickettsiales bacterium
GGCGTGTGGGCCGTGCCTCCCTGGCATGCGAGGGCCGCCAGACCCGAGCAGGGCCAACCTGCGGGCCCGGGTGCGCCCGGGGGGCGTCGTGGATGGGCGCAAGCAGGCTTGCTGGGAGTGCGGCGAGCCACACTGGCGCCGGGAATGCCCCCGCCTGCGGGGAGATAGGCGGGAGCGCGCCGCGCACCCCGCTGCGCCGGCCGCCGCCGGGGTGCTGTCGGCAGCGGCGCCGCGGGGGGCACAGCCAACCGGCGGGGGCAAGGGTGCCGAGGCAGGGCGCGGGAAGGGTAAGCCGGCGCGGTCGCGGGCGCGCTCTGCCGGGCCCTCCGCGAGGAGCAGCCCCGTCCGCACGCGCTCCCAGAGCGCGCGCAGGAAGGGAAGGGTCGCGGGCGGCGAGGCACCCTCGGGGGGGTGCCATGCCGGGTCAGGACCGTCTGAGGCCGACGAGCCGGACGAGGGCGCCGACGCGGAGGGGGAGGCAGCCGCGGACGCGGCGCACGCTGCGCGCGCCGCGGGCGCCCCCCCCCGGGGGGGGGGGGGGGGGGGGGGGGGGGGGGCTTTTCCGCCCCGCGGCCCCCCCCCCCGGGGGGGGGGCCGGGGCGACCGCGCCAGGCCCCCCCAAAGGGGAGGGCCCGGAGCGCGGAGGGCGGCGGCGGCGAACTCGCGGGGGCTGGCGGTCCGCGTGCCAGGGGATGCCGCTCCGCCCGCCGCCGCCGATGCTGCTCTGGAATGCGCGAGGGGTCATGACACAGGCCGGCAGCAAGATGTCGGAGCTGCAGGCGTGGATGGCCCGGGAGCGCGCCGAGATCGTGGTGATCACGGAGTCGCATCTCGATGGCTCCTTCACGGACGAGGAGGTAGGGGCCCCAGGCTACCTCTCCCCGCTCCGAGCCGACCGCAGCACCCGCCCGCCCAACGGGGGCAGGGCCAAGGGCCGCCCGGAGAAGGGAGGCGGGGTGCTGGTGCTGGTGCGGGAGGGCCGCAAGGTCGAGCGCGCCCGCAGCCGCAGCGGCGCGGACTTCGAGATGGTTGCGTTCAGCGACTGCGCGAGCGGGCGGCGCGTGGTGGCCGTGTACCGGAGGCCCGGGCCGACCGCCTCGCTCGAGCTGCTGGAGGCGCTGGAGGAGGAGTTGCAGCAAGGGTCGCCGACCCTCGTCGTCGGCGACCTGAACATGGACACCCGCCAGCGGGACCCGCGGCCCCGCCAGCTCCACACGCTGCTGCGGCGGCACGACCTGCAGCAGCGCGTGCCCTTCGTCACCCGACTGGCGCCGGCCACGGGCGAGACGAAGCGCCGCGCGGCGGCCGCGCGGGTGCGGCGCTGGGCCGCCCGAGTGCGAGAGGAGCTCGGAGGCGCGGTGGCCCACCCGGGGGCCCCCCCCCCCCCCCCGGGGGGGGCCCCGCCCCCCCCGGGGGGGGCGGGCCCGACCCCGCCGAGGAGGCGGCGCGCTACGAGGGGAAGCGCGTCCTCCTCGTCGGCGAGGGGGACTTCGCGTTCGCCGCGGAGCTGGCGGCGCGCATGCGGGACGCGGCGGGCCTGGTCGCGACGGGGCGGCTGGAGCACGACGCGGCCATGCGGCTGTCGACCGTGGCGCCGGACGCACTCGCGGCCCTGGCCGGCACGAGCGCCACCGTGGTGCATGCGGTCGACGCCACGCGGCTGCACCAGCGCCTGGGGGGGCGCGGGTGCACCTTCGACGTCGTCCGATGGAACCACCCGCACAGCGACTGGTTCGGCACGGACGCCGCCGCGTTCCACACGCGCCTCCTGGCAGAGTTCCTGCGCAGCGCGAGCGGCGTCCTCGCCCCCGGCGGGCAGGTCCACGTCGTCTCGCTGCGGCCGGCAGGCTGGCTCCCGCGCGGGGATGGGCCGATGCGGCTCTCCGGCGAGGCCAGCGTGCCGTACGCCGTGGGCAGGTACCAGCCACAGCGGACGTGCGGCGGCCCGCTTGGGTCCAGCCGGCCGCGGGCGCCGCTGTTCGTGTTCACCCGCGCGCGGGAGGCGAG
>CAZBDA010000327.1:0-2003 GCA_964490445.1 uncultured Rickettsiales bacterium
GTGCTGCGAGTCCAAACTCCCGTAGCCCATCCACCCGCGCAATGCAGGATATTCCGAAACGCGGGTCTGCGCATCGCCGCCCATACGCGCAAGCAATACTTGATAGAGATCTGTCTCGTTTCCATCCGGCGGTAACCCTGCAGACTTCTCGGCCGCAGTCTTGAAGCATTCGTACAAGAACACGTAGCCGTGCACACTGTCGAGGAATACGCATATGTACCACGATTCGTCGGTGGTGGACTCCGGGACGCCCGCAGAACCCCGTCCGCGACGCCCGCAGCGTCCTGCCTTCGTTTTCTTTTCGTGCAACACGACGTGCCCGGGGCGAGCGTCGTGCTTCTGAGCCTCTTGAATCCATGCCAGACGTGCATTCGCAACGAGCTCCGCGATGTCGGCCTTCCACTTCTTCGCGCTCGCCACTGTGACCTGTAGATCTGCCGTGTCTGTCGGCAAGCCCATACGCTGGCGCAGTGGCAAAGGAAGTTTCTCGATCAGCCGCTTCAAATTGCTCGCTTCGGCCTCGGCCAGGTCCGCGTTCTGCGTCTCCCGTGCCGCTTCGAACTCTAACATCTTAAGTTCCTCTAGGCTCCAGTCCTCGAACGTCAATGCCATGTTCTCTCGACGGATTGGCTTCGCATCCGAAGCAGATCCGGAACTCTGCATCGGAGCTTCGTCGCTGGATTTTGCCGACTCGTCCTTTTCCGCCTGCTTCCGCTTCTTCTCGTAGTCGCCACGTCCGCAGCACCCTTGTAAAAACTCCACGCTGTCGACCATCACGCCTTCCTCTGGAAGCGCCGGACTGATTCGCAGACGTCGTGAGTCGGGGGACTGTCCTTCGACCACATGCAAAGACCCTGCATCGAAGATATCACGCGAATTGTCCCCAAGCAGGCGCACCAACCTCCGATGCGGCATGAGCCATACGAGGTTATGCTTCAGGGACGTCTGCGCGAAGGCAGGAGGGTTGGTATAGTCAATATTTAGAATCAAGATCGACTGTCTCTCCTGCACTCTACGCGCCTTCGTGGATCGTGGTGTAGATTTTGGAGCTACGTGCTTGCAGGCAATCAGATCGACGACACGCCCTCCAGCAATCGACTCAGACACGCAATCCTTTAAAAGCTTGCGACAGAGGTTAGCAATGTCCTGGATGCACGCACCCTCGCCAAGAACACCTGGTCCGCTCTCGTGCACGGTACTCTCGCCAGACCGACCGACAACCCACGCGCTTGCGTCCTCCCAGAGAACATCATCGCTTGACCCTGCCATCACGTCGGATACAAGCTGCCGCGGCAATCGCATTCGTGCCACGCCGCTGCGCACGCCACTGACGACATCTCCC
This sequence comes from uncultured Rickettsiales bacterium, assembly GCA_964490445.1. Taxonomy (GTDB): domain Bacteria; phylum Myxococcota_A; class UBA796; order UBA9615; family UBA9615; genus UBA6601. Next base: position 1,343 of record CAZBDA010000327.1, read on the forward strand.
TCATCGCTGCCGCTCTGAGTGTCCTCCGACTGCAGAACTCGAGCACTCCGCAGAAAACGCTCGAGCTCGCCCGTCGCCTTACCCAAATATCGAACGAGAGCCCGATGCCCCTTGTATTCCTCCTTGAGCAAATTAGTGCAATAGAGCAAACGCTCATATAGCACTGTACCGTCGCGACACCGCCATTTAGACAAGCATTTTTTGGGTAGATTTGCAAATGCAACTGGAATCAGCGCGTCTTCAACAACAAGCATTGCGATCTTATTTTCGAGCAGCTTCGGGAACTGCGCGCAGGGAATATGCCTATCGGGCTTGCACCTGCAAACCGCCAAGACCACTCCCAAGGTATTGCTGCACTTATCCCAGCCCGTGATGTCCTCATCGAGAACCTGCTTATCGTTCAGGATAATATACGCCTGCATAATCTCGTCAGTGACGAAATCCTCCAAATAAGGAGTAGGAAGGGTCTTGCTGAGGTACATATTCACAAACGCGACGAGACCTTGCACATAGACTGGTCCCTGAGCGGGGGGCCGCTCACCTGGAGAGATAGCAGCCATTGCTGCAAGCGTCTCTGGAGCTACGACGATAGGCTGCAAACCGGGCGCAAGCGCCGCGGGAAGCGAAAGCCGAAAGTCCTTGAGCCGTCGTGTATACATAT
>CAZBDA010000328.1:0-476 GCA_964490445.1 uncultured Rickettsiales bacterium
GCGTGGTCACAAGCGCGACTCGGCCGATTCCAGCTGACCGACGGACCCCGCTCGCCCCCGAAGCCCCCCTCGCCGCGCAGGAAGGCCGTCATGCGCGTCCGGAACAGCGGCTTGCCGGTGGCGAGATTCACGGATTCGGACACCATCTCCACCGAGGCCGCCTTGCCCTTGTCCCAGATTGCGGCGATGGAACCGGTGCTCTCGATCTCCCCCTCCGGCGGAATCTCGTCCAGCAGTTCGATCCCCTGGGCGCCGTGCAGCATCAGCGCGGGGTTGAAACTGCCCAGCTTGTCGAAGGGAACGCCGCCGCCGCCCAGTACCACGGCCATGGTGGGCAACACGCGCTGCGGGGTGTCCTGGGTGTTCTCGGTGGTGAACGCGAGTTCATCCACGCCGGCGCCCACGCCCAGGGCGTAAAGGAGCGCGTCCTTGGACATCCATGAACGGCGCGAGGGCTCGCCGCTGAGGCCGACGGC
>CAZBDA010000328.1:486-2002 GCA_964490445.1 uncultured Rickettsiales bacterium
GGATGGGCAGGGGCTTCTCCTCGGTTGAAAGGGGGCGGAGGAATCAGGGCACGATCCGGTAGAGCACGGTACCACGGGCGACCACGCGGCCCTCCCCCGCGATCGCCACCTCCACGTCGGACCAGAAGATCTCGTTGTCGCGCTGAACGCAACGACCGTAGGCGACCAGATCTGCTCGCGGTGCCGCGGCGAGGATCTGCAGCTGCATGGACGCCGTGGAGGCCTTGTAGGGGCCCGGGCCCGACTCCGCCCAGGAGGCCATGGCGCCCGCGGTATCGAGCAGGGCAAGCACCGCACCCGCGTGCACACCGCCCTCCAGATCCGCGTTGTCCTCGCGAAAGGGCATCACCAGGCGCGAAGTGCCGCCTACCATGTGCTCCACGCGAATGCCGCGATTGCCGATGAAGGGCACGCGGGCGATGTGGGGGCCCATTGGCCCCGGGTCGGCCTCGCCGTGGTCACCCGCGGAGACGGAAAGCAGCGCCGACGGCGCGCCCATCCGCGCGCGCAACGTGGCAGTGATGTGTGCGATGGCCTTGCCGGCCTCGCTCTCGACCCCGATGGAGACGAAGCAGAGCTCCTTGCCGCGTCGCAAAAGCGTCGCGTCCGCCGCCACCGCCTCTCCGATGGCCGCCGACAGGTAGCTCACCTGCATCTGGGCGATATGCCACGGGCCCGACGCGGGCCCCAGGGCGGCCCGCGCCACGGCCTCGCCCCCGATGGCGCCCAGGGAAGCCGCGCAGCCACCGTGCAGTGCCTTGCCGGGGTTCGAGTTCTCGTCCCGGTAGGGGAGGTGCAGGCGCGCGCCCTTCTCGTCCAGGGCCTCCACGTGCACCCCGAGGAAGCGACTGTAGGGGGAATCCTCGACCCACTCCCGAATTCCGTCCAGTTCTTCGGCCACGCTCAGTGCTCCGGGATCAGGCAGGAGTGAATGGACTCCTCGCCGCGAATCTCCCGCGCGAGCGTGCGGACGGCGACTTCGGCCTCGCGCAGGTCGAAATCGTGTGTGTGCATGCGCTCCACTTCGTACTTGCCGGACTCCAGCAGCCGGATCGCCTTCTCGTAGCCCGTGCTCGTGACCCCGATGGCGCCCCGAATCGTCACTTCCTTCATCACGATCTTGTCGGAAATGAAGCGCGGGATCTCCTTGAAGCCCTTGACGCCCGCCAGTACCACGATGCCCCCCATGCGCACGTAGTCGATGGAGTCCGCAACCGGCTCCACCGAGTAGGAGGAGACATCGACCACCACGTCGGCGCCACGCCCGTCCGTGAGTTCCCGGACACGGGCGCGCACATCCTCGTTCTGCACGTCGATGCTGGCATGGGCCCCGAACTCCCGGGCCAATTCGAGCTTGCGGGCATCCGCCTCGAGACCGGTCACGATGATCTTCGACGCACCCGCCTCGCGGCAGGCCAGCACGCTGGCCAGCCCTCGCTGCCCCGGCCCCAGGATCAAGACCGTGTCCCCGGGCCCAGTCCGGGGGCTCTCCACCGCCCAGCGAAAGCCGGCGCCC
>CAZBDA010000329.1:0-1975 GCA_964490445.1 uncultured Rickettsiales bacterium
CCAACGGCGTGCATCGCGATGTGCATGCCGCCGCCCAGCACCCCGGTGCTGCTGGCGAGCGCGGCACCGAGCACGATGTAGCTGAGCTGGCTGATCGTGGAATATGCGAGCCTCGCTTTCAGGTTGTCTTTGGTCAGCGCGATCAGCGAAGCGGCAAGGATGGTGAAGCACGCCACATACACCAGCCACTCACTCATTCTCGTCTCGGCGAGCAGATCGAAGCCGAAGATGTAGACCACGATCTTGAGGATGGTGAAGACGCCCGCCTTGACGACCGCAACGGCGTGGAGCAGCGCACTGACGGGTGTGGGCGCGACCATCGCGGCGGGCAGCCAGCGGTGGAAGGGCATCAGCGCGGCCTTCCCGGTACCAAAGGCGAACAGCGCAAGCAGGATTCCGACCATCGCGGGCTCAGCGTGACCACGCAGGATTCCACCGGGCTCGAACTCGAGCGTGCCCGCCAGCTGCAGCGTCCAGAGGATCGCCAACAGGAGGAAGAGCACCGACGTCGTGATCAGGATGCCGAGATAGACGCGTCCGGATTCGCGCGCCTCCTCGGTCCGAGAGTGGGTCACGAGCGGATAGGTCGAGAGTGTCAACGCTTCGTAGAAGACGAAGAGCGTCAGCAGGTTGCGTGCGAGCGCGCCCCCGATCGCGGCGGCGATCGCAATCGCGAAGCAGACGAAGAACCGAGTCTGGTCGGTTTCGTGGTGGGCACGCATGTAGCCTATGGCATAGGCGGTCGTGACGATCCAGAGACCCGAGGCCACCAGCGCGAAGAGCATGCCGAGGGGCTCGACCTCGAACGCGATCGACATGCCCGGCATCATCTCGAACAGCTCGAGCTCGAGATGCTCGCCAGCGAGGTGACGCTGGAGGATGGCGATCACGACCACGAAGAGCGCGCCGGCCGTCAACAGGCTCGCTGCCTCGCGGGTGTTCGGCCAGCGACCGAGCAACGACACCGGCAACGCGCCGGCCAGCGGCAAGCCCACTGCGATCGCGAGCAGCGTGCTGCTCTCCATCACGCCGGACCGCCCACGAGGAGCAACGCCTCGGCCGCCCGCTGAGCGAGACCAGCCGTCAGCTCGCTATCGATGCCGAAGTAGATCGTGGCGATGACGAGCAACCAGCTCGGAACGAGCATCGAGAGAGGCGCCTCTTCGACATCGCCGCGCCCCGGCGGCGGTGCCTCGAAGTAGGCAGCCTCGATCACCCGCCACACATACACCACCGCCAGTAGAGAGCTCGCAAGGATCAGCACCGCGACGGGCCAATAACCCTGCTCGAGCGCAGCCCGGACCAGATACCACTTGCTGATGAAGCCCGCCGTCGCCGGCACGCCGATCATGCCAAGCCCGCCCACCACGAAGGCACCCATCGTGAGCGGCATCTGCTTCGCGATACCGCGCATATCGTCGATGTGCGTGGAGCCGATGCGCGCCACGACGCAGCCCAGCGCGAGGAACAGCATGCACTTCATCATCGCGTGATTGGCGAGGTGGACGATGCCACCCGTCAGACCGGTGACCGACGCGAAGCTCACACCAAGCACCATGTAGCCGATCTGTGCAACGCTCGAGTACGCGAGCAGACGCTTGACGTCCTGCTGAAACACGGCCACCAGAGACGCCGAGAACATGCCCGCAAGAGCCAACGCCATCAGCACCGTCGCAAGGGGCATCGTTCCGAACGAGAACTCGACGCCGAAGACGGTCAACGAGAAGCGCAAGAGCACATAGACCGCCACCTTGGTGGCGGTCCCGGCCAGGAACGCGGTTACCACGGAAGGCGCATAGGTGTAGGCGTTCGGGAGCCAGAGATGGAACGGAAAGAGCGCCATCTTGAGGCCGATCCCCACGGTGAGGAAGCCGAAGGCCGCGAGCACCGCGCGCGTCTCGGCCACCTCGCGCAGACGCACCGCCATGTCGGCCATGTTGAGCGTGCCCGTCATCATGTACATCAGCCCGACGCC
>CAZBDA010000330.1:0-1964 GCA_964490445.1 uncultured Rickettsiales bacterium
TGAAACGTTGAAATGAAACGATTCGAGACATGCTGGCTCAAAATCTGGAATGAAGCGAAAGTTTCATTTTCTAAAAAAAAACAGATTCCAGGCCCTGGGACCATTATCAAAGGGCCGCACCCCGCGGCCCGGCCCTTGGGCCTTGGGGCCCGCACATAGGCACCGCAATTTAGGTGAGGCTTCGTGTGTGTGTGTGTGTGTGTGTGTGTGTAACCTCTTAGTAACCTCTTAGTAACCTCTTAGTAACCTCTTAGTAACCGCTCCGCGCTTGGGTTGCTGAGGATGGGTTTAAAGTTAATAATAAGTTACTAACTCCTTACTAGCTCCCTCCACGCTGGGATTGCTTGGGGAGGGGCTTGGGAGCCTCAGATGATTTATTCAACTTTTGGTTGAACATTTGGTTGAAAACTTTACTTAAAGATTTGTTACCATTAATTTACTAAGAGTGAGTGAGAACCTTTAAAGTGGCCTAGCCATTTGCGGGGGGTAAAAACAATACATGTTTCGTGTGTGCGCATTTCCTTCACTATGTCAGTGAAAGCCAATTCCGACATGTACCGGAAACGCTTTGGGACCTACACAGTCCGAAAACGCCGGGTCAACATGCGGAACTGGTGGAGGTCGCTGTGTTTAGCGATCCTCCAATAGCAGCACGCTATATTATGTGTTTCAAAATGAGCCACCAAAATCGTGGCTCTTAATTAATTAATGCCGATAGGTATTTATGTGACGCCTGCCCTTGCAGGTGGGAGGTTGTCTCCCTTTCGTCACTACATATTAAACCCTTAACCCCAAAGCCGGGCCCATCTCAAAAACAAAATAAAAAATTAAGACCCTAAAACGCCTTCTGAAGGGTCGGTGGCACAGGCGTTGGCCTTGCAGGGTATATGTACATATTTTTATATGCTTGCTTTGCTTGCTTTGCTTGCTTGCTCGCGTGTGCTTGCTTGCTCGCTTGTGCTTGCCTGCTTGCGTGTGCTAGCTTGTTCCTCGGATGAAAAAACGTGCTAGAAGCATATTCATTCAAAAAAAAAGTCGCCAAAAAAATGCCCTATGTATTTCGCCTCTGACCCCTCACTCCTATCGCCTTAAGGCTGGCCCTACATTTCTAACCTGATGTGCGTCTCACTGGCAAAAATGCCGGCGTGCGCCGATAGGAGTGAGGGGGGGTTTCTCGAGAGAGGCGGCGCAGATACCAGCTCTGGCATCTGCGGCGCCTCTCTCTATACAGGGGGTTGTTGGGGTGTGTAATAATCATGCCTCCGCCCGGCGTGCGCCGATAGGAGTGAGGGTACATGAGCACTCTCATTACATGGAATCGCCTGGAATTCGTTCCGGGCTCTCCCGGAACGAGTTCCGGGCGATTCCATGTAATGTTCCGGGAAGCTCTCCATAACTTTATTCGTTGTTCCGGGCAATACAAAACAAAAAAAGGTAAACACGCGAAAAAGGTCGAGTAACTAAATCATAGATATATATATATATATATATATATATATATCCAGCAACGGAGTGATATCCTGACAGCAGTGGGCAAGCATTGTTTACTCCTCTCCCGCCGGGCCATACGAAAACAGTTTTTCAGATAAAAACACACATGGGTATATGGGATCATAAGGGTTTCTGAGATTGCAATAATATTCAGAGATAAATGAAGGTTGGTTCTATTCCGCTCTCCAGCAGCTCCTTAGGGTGCCGGTGCAGGTGCGGGTGCAGGCTTGGTGCGGGCGTGGGTGCGGGTTAGGATGTGGATGCGTGATGTGAGTTTTAACTCCAAGTTGAACACTTAGTTCAGAAAAAAAACATATTCCTTCAAAATTCCGAGAAAATCCCCAAATACTGTTACCAATTGAACGAAATACTGTTTGAGATGAATCACCCTTTAATAGTGATAATGTTGGCAGCTGTGGTCGCGGCGCGGCGCGCGGCGCGGCGCGGCGCGGCGCGCGGCGCGTTCCTTCTAA
>CAZBDA010000331.1:0-1914 GCA_964490445.1 uncultured Rickettsiales bacterium
CTGCGGTGTCGTCGTCGCCTGCGGTGTCGTCGTCGCCTGCGGTGTCGTCGTCGCCCGTATCGTCGTCTCCGCCCAGGCAGTCCGGTGAATTCGCGCAGTCGGAGTCGAGACAGTCGTAGGTGCCGTCCGCATCGTTGTCGGCGAGGTCAGTGCATTCACCCGGCAGTGTGCCTTCCCTCTTCTCCTCTGCCCACCCGCAGAATAGAAGCAGGGCAACAAGGACAACGGGCAACAGGACAGAGGTTGGGCGATTCATTCGGACCCTCCACAGCGGATGGATGGGATGAAGGGGCGGGCAGGTCCCCTGAGGCGTCGTCGCCTCAATGTCGTTCGATTCACAAGGGCTCAAAGCCCAGACAAGGGCGGCCATGTCTTGTTCTGCCACCGTTGTTCTAGCAGATATGAGCCTGGACCCGCCGCGCCATTCAGCGCCCGATTTCGCCTCTTGGGCGCGAATCGGGCGTGGAGGCGTTATCGTCAAAGCATGAGGTGCCGTCCCTGCATGCTGCGGGTTCTGTGGATCCCATTGGCCCTTTCGGTTCTGCTGAGCCCCGGTGTCGCCCCCGCCCATGTGGGCGCGATTCCGCAGGCCTTCGGTGTCGTGCTCGATCCGGGGGCGGGTCAGGCCCTGGCGGTCGAGACCTCTTTTGGATTGTTGGCAGGCGCTGAGTCGCAGGAGTTCCTCTGGCTCTGCCACGAAGCAATCATCGAGCTGGGTTCCTTCGTGACACCACGTTACGTCCTCAGCAGCGAGGGGACCTGGCTCGGAGTGACTGGCACCGTGCAGGGCAGTCGCGAGTTGGGCGAGTCTCTCTATCGCAGTGCCGATGGCTGCTCCTGGGATGTTGTCACGGGGCTGAGTGGTCGGGTGGTGACTGACGTTGCCTATGATCTGGCAGATCCGCAGCTTGCCCTGGCCGTCACGGCGACCGTGGGCCTGCAGGAGCAAAATGGCGTGTATCGCTCTACGGACGGCGGTTTGAGCTGGGCTCTGGCAGGTTCGCTGCAGAACGAACGCCTCTATCGCAGCGTTGCCATCGACTCGACAGGGGTTGCATGGGCGACGTCGTCCTGGTTTTTCCCGGACTACAGGGCATGGCTGAGCCGCAGTGTGGATGGGGGGCTCTCCTGGGATGAGCAGGAGGTGGTCTTCGAGGTCGATGGTGTCGTGCAACCACTGATCGAGCTGGCGGAGACGGGTGACGATGGGCTGTCGGCCTGGTTCAAGGTTGATGGGTTGCAGGTGGATCACCTGCTGTACACCTCGGACGCGGGGCAGACCCTGGACAGCATCCTGACCATCGATGGAGAGTTACTGGGGGTCACCCTCGAATCGCCGGATACCTTGTGGGTCGCGGTGGATGATGGCCGCCTGTATCGCTCGGTGGCAGGCGGTGCCTTCGAGCTGGACAAGCCCTCTCAGGGGGCTCTGGACATTAACTGGGGGAGCCAGGGGCTGTTCCTGGTAACGGATGACCAGCAGGGCAATCCCGTCTTGATGCGGAAAGAGGCTTCGGCCTGGCTCGGAGTCTTTGGCTACGCTGACCTGCAGGGGCCACCAGAGTGTGCTGATGGGACTCATTCAGCGCTTCGCTGTGAGCCCTACTGGGAAGAACTCCTGGCCACCCTCGGCTCGGGAGACGATGACGACTCATCGGGAGACGATGACGACTCATCGGGGGACGATGACGACTCATCGGGAGACGACGACTCGTCAGGAGACGATGACGACGGCGGTGACGACGATGACTCCGCTGTCGTTGAGCCGGTCGGCTGCGCTTGCGGCTACGTTTCAGGCTCAGCTTCGAGCCACCAGGCCCTGATCCTTGCCGCCTGGTTGTTGCTGCTATTGGCTGCACCTCGCTTCTGGCAGAGACAGCGATGAACATGCTCGTTGGCGGATAGGTGCTCCAA
>CAZBDA010000332.1:0-1903 GCA_964490445.1 uncultured Rickettsiales bacterium
GTGGCATCGACGAGGCGGGGGCCCTTGATGCTGATGACTGGTACATCGACGCCGACGGCGACGGCTTCGGCGCCGTCGGCACGCCGGTCTCTTCCTGCAACCAGCCCACGGGCTACGCCGGCAACTTCGCTGACTGCAACGACGATCCGAGCAGCGGTCCCGCCGTCAATCCCAACGCCTCGGAGGTCTGCAACAGCATCGATGATGACTGTGATGGCACCGCCGATGACGGTGCTGTGGACGCGACCATCTGGTACGTGGATGCAGATGGGGATCAGTACGGCAATCCAGGCACCGGAAGCCTCGCCTGCGACCAGGTGGGCGGCACTGTGCAGGACGGCAGCGATTGCAACGACACGGAGTTGAACATCCACCCCTTTGCGCCCGAGTTGTGCGACAGCGTCGACAACGACTGTGACGGCGTCATCGACGAAGATGATGCCGTGGGCATCGACGCCAGTTGTGCCGGTGCTACCTGCAGGGAGATCCTGGACAGCCACACCAGCACGCCTGCAAACGGCACCTACTGGATCGATCCCGACGGCAGTGGTGCCTTCCAGGCCTTTTGTGACATGTCCGATGGGGGGTGGACCTACGAGAGCATCGGGACTCCCTTCCGCATCGACTACACCGGCGGGCCGATTACGATCGAGGTGCCCAACGTCCAGACCGAGTACGAGTTCACCCTGTACGGGGCGTCCGATGGCGGAGGCCAGGACAACGGACCGCAACAAGGTGGCGAGGCCACTGGCCGCAAGGTCTTCGGTGCTGGCACCCAGATCCACGTGTACGTCGGAGGCCAGGGTGACGCGGGTGGAGTGGCGGACCAGGGACCGTGCAACTCGCGCGCCGGTGGCTTCAATGGTGGCGGCCGGGGCAGCCAGGGAGGCTCCGCTGGCGGCGGTGCGACCGACATCAGGACGACTCTCGGAAACCTCAGCACCCGGCTGCTGGTAGCCGGCGGCGCCGGCGGCTGTGGCTATGGCAGCACTACAGGCTGTCAACACCAGGGGGGAGACGGTGGTGGTTTGCAGGGAGACTCTGGGACGTTCTCGTATACGAACGGTGGAGGCGGAGGCACCCAGTCAGCCGGTGGCGTCAGCCCCCACAACTCCGCGGCCGACGGCAGCTTCGGCCAGGGTGGAAACAACGTGCAGTGCAACGACGAGGCCGGTGGTGGCGGAGGCTGGTATGGGGGCGCTGCAGGTGGGACGGACAACACCACCGGCGGTGGTGGCTCCTCCTATTTTGGCGGTATGGACAGTGACACCAGTACGACCACGGGCGTCAACACCGGCAACGGCTACGCGGAGTACACTTTCCGATAGTCTCGGAGTTTCAAACGCTCCTCTCTCGAAGGACTGATGTGATGAGCAAGACGCTTTCTTTACTTCTGTGCAGCCCCATGCTTCTCACGGTGGGGCTGCTCGTCGCCTGTGGGAGTGGCGGCGGCTCGCTGCCCATTCTCACCTCGTCGACGGCGTTCATCGATTTCGGAGAGGTCGCTGTGGGCCAGGCGGCCGAAGCTACGTTGAGGGTAGCCAACACGGGCACTGCTGACGCCGAGATCGCGCAGCCTTCCATCAGTGGCGACGAAGCCGCCGCCTTCGCGGTGGTCGGAGGTGACTGGCCACTGAGTCTTGCCGTTGGTGCAGCTGCGGAGATCTCGTTGAGCTTCACCCCCTCGGAATCGGGTGTCTGGACGGCTCAGATCGAGTTGTCCGGTGTGCTTGCCGGCGCCCTCTCGGGCGGAGTGGACTCTTCTGCCGCCGGCAACGCCGCGCTCGTCGTCACCCTGGTCGGCCAGGGGCTGGCAGAGGGGGATGATGACGACAGCAGTGGCGACGACGACGACGACACTGCCGGCGACGACGACACTGCCGGCGACGACGACACTGCCGGC
>CAZBDA010000333.1:0-1895 GCA_964490445.1 uncultured Rickettsiales bacterium
ACGCATCGCTACCTCAGCGGAGTTAACATAACGCCTCTTATCGGACCTATACGCCACCAGCCCACTGACTGGGAACAACTCTGTAGTGGTCACTGCAGGCAGCAGCCACGCCTGCGCGATAACCAGTGACAACAACATCACCTGTTGGGGCAATAATGCCAAAGGAGCCATCCCTCCCTGAGACCTTGAGAAAGAGAGGACAGCCATGAGCAGCACTCCCCCGGAATCCGAGCCGAGCGAACTGAGTCGCTCGTGGGTCCCCCCCCTGGCGGTGGCAGCGGGAGTGGTGATCCTCGTGCTGGGACTCTATCGGGCCAACACCGACCACAGCGAGGCAAACGACCTGGACGAGAGCCCGGCCGAAGCGAGCGCGCAAGAGGCCGCGCCCGCGACCAGCGCCGAGACCTCCGATCCGGCGCGCGCCCGTACACTTGAGCGCGCCCGGAGTAACTCCCAAAAGATCGACGAAGACTCCGAGCAGTTTCTCAATCGCGTCGCCTTGATCGAGCTGTTCCTGGATTACTCCGACGAGGCGCGGGCGCGCCGGCACGAGTTGATCCTGTGGTTCCTGCGCAATCACCCCGAAGACGAAGTTCTGCCCGTGTTCGGGGAGCTTTATCCCGGCGACGACGACACCATGGACGGCAAGGCCTGGACCGCAGCGGTCGCAATCCTCGATTCCCTGGTGGCCAAGGACGACGTGCTAGCTGGAGTGCTGGCCAATTACGCCGCGTGGACGAGCGTGCCGGAGCCCAGCAAGGCGCTGGAACTGTACGGGCGGCTGCAGGACCTTGAGCCCGACAACCCGGAGTGGCTGAGCAAGGAGGCCGACCTCTACATGTTGGACATCCTCCACAGCAAGCTGGGCGACCCGGACGCCAGGTCGGTCGCAAGCCTCGCCAAAGAAGCAATCACCACGGCCCTGGAGCACTCTGAGGGACTGGCACGCGGAGGACTCCTCGCCGACGGGTTCGAAGCGGCGGCACTGGCCGGCGACGCCGACACAGCAGAGGCCTGGGCACGGGATCTACTGGAGCCTGCCGGAAACGATGGCGCGTCCAACCATGCTCGCCACATCGCCCACCAGGGGATGGGCCTGGCCGCGCTGGTCCGCGGCGACACGGATGGTGCGGTCGCCGAGTTACTACAGATGGGGGATGTACCGCCGGATGCCGTTCAGATGAGCTTTGGACCGAGCATGCGCCTCGCCAACGAGTTGCTGGCGCGGGGCGAGCGCGAAGCTGTCATCCAGTACCTGGAAAAGGTGTCCGCATTCTGGGAGCCCGAGGGCGTCGCTGCCTGGATTCAAGGGCTGCGGGCCGGAGAGACCTTCAGGCTGGATCAGCACCGTATTGGCCGGTAGCGACGAGCGAAGAGGCTACCTGTCGGTCCAGCGACTCACGCTGAACCAGGGCGCCTCGAAGCAGCTCTTCGACGGTAGGACCGGTAGTCAACGACATCAGCTCGGGCAGCGCGTCCAACAGGCGTGATGCGGCTGCCTTGCAGCGCTCACGGTAGAGACGGGCGAGGCCAGCAGTGGCGAGCGGATCGACGAGGCAGGGGGGCTTTTTTTAGGAGCTTCGACGCGGTCATCTCCCCTCCCCTAGTCGTGCCAGGGCCTGGGTAACGGCAGCACGACTCACCCCCTCCGCCCGGGCCAGGGCCGCCCGACTCGGGTAGACCTTCTCATCGAGAAGTTGCTGCCACTGCCTCCCTCTCTCCCCAGGTCGCCTCTGCGATAGCCTGGCCGACTCCCGCTTTGTCTTCGGACGCACGCCCCTCCACCGCCCTCGAAGCCAGATCACCCTCCCCGACCTTTTCCTGTCCGGTGCCAAACGGGGAGCCATTTTAACGCCCCCACCAACCGGTGGGGGCGTTTTGTTTAACAGCAAAGT
>CAZBDA010000334.1:0-1891 GCA_964490445.1 uncultured Rickettsiales bacterium
CCCCCCCCCCCCCCCCCCCCCCCCCCCCCCCCCCGCCCCCCCCCCCCCCCCCGGCCCCCCCCCCCCCCCCCCGGGGGGGGGAGGGGAACTCAACAAGTGTCTGATACAGAATATACAAACATGACAGTAATTTCTAAGGAGCTTTGCTTTTGCTCAAACCCGGCCTGCCCTGCTATGACTAAAGTTGCTTGTGGAGTGCGCATGTATATGTTTTAAACTATCAATGGCAAACAGGCACATGGGCGCATGTACACACAACACACAGGCACACTGGCTCAAGTGCACACGGTCAGGCACGCAATCACGCGGGAACACAGGCACGCAAGCACAAAAGCACACTGGCACTTGAATACAGACGCACAGCCAATAGAGCCCTAGGGCCAGGACCTATAGAATACCTCCCGCATGATCAGTTTGATAAAGGCCTGAAGGTAGGTTAACTAGAAAAAACATTGAAGACATCATGGAGGACCGATGCTTGGCGGAGACTTATCAAACAAACGTCAACAATTCTGGATGCTGGCCTCTCAGAGAGAGCACCAATGCTCGGCAGAGCCTTTAAGAAAGGTCACCCTATAGGGGCTGCAAGTCGCCTCCGCAGAGCGCCATCGGGGTTGATCGGTATATACACAAGGCCCTATATGAGACCTGCTTCGATTCCTCCACACGGAATACATTCGCAAGGGGAGGTGTATGCATTGGATCTGGTGCAAGTTATCTGTTTAGATGTCAATTTCCAAGGACTACCATGCGCTGAGGATAGTCAGTGAGGGAAGACAGAACGATGATGAGTAGCTTTTTGGAGTGCTCTAGGTCGCAGTTGCGGAGAGCAGAAAGCCTGTCATTGAAAAAGAGTGTGTGTGCATCGCTATGTTTGAAATGGGAAAGGCCGTAACTATGTGAGATTTCAGTCGATGAGTGTGGTCAACAGATGTCATTGCTCCCATTGGTGCTGTTAGATTATCCCGGGCTCTAGAGAATCTTTCAAACAACCTTGAAGCACCGACTGCCGTACCTAGAACAACGAGCCTTATGAACCTAGTGGTGCCAAGCAACCCACAAAGCTGCTCGTATGGGATGGCTACCTCCGGGGCTTGATGATGTCGCAGGCAGCATGCAGCTGAAGCAGCTGCGGAGGTTGTCAATGTTCGAGCAGTGGCCCCGACGCAAGCCTGGATGCAACATGGAGTGAATCAAAATGATTAAGCTGACACATAATGACATGAGCTTAAAACCACTATCATGCGCGACCTGTCCTACGCAAGTATGCACACAAATAAATGCAGGCTCCATCCGCTTTGCTGATATATCACAAAGTACTCCGTGGGGTGCTTGAGAAGAAAATTAATTCACACACGCTGACAAGCCAGCTTGGTAAGGGTGGGATTGACTTTGAAGCTCTACATAGAGACGGCTCAATTGTGGACTCGCCCGAGATCCTGGGGTGCATGTCGGTAACCATGGGAGAGTCTCGGACCGCTGCGCATCAGCGGCTGCTGAATGGCAAGTCATCTACTTTACACATGTGATGGTGCGTCAATGCATTGCACTAAATTCTCGAGGTATATAAATCACTCCTCGATGACTGGGAGAAGCAAAGACAAGAACAAAGGTGTTTGAGTATGCAGATGCTGAGCCTCACTGTGTGCAAAAACTTTTCAAGACACTAACATGAAACACCCAGTAGGCGACTCCACGTGTGGCCACGAGTTAGGGGCATTCATAAGAGGAGCTCTTCGGAACACCATGGGCAGGCGCTCAAGCGTGGCAGACTTTGCCACCACATTTCAAAAATGAAATCACGCAGACTTTCAGCCGGAAATTAGGACCGAACTAAGAAATTAATTCTGAGACTTTCGGCCGGACCTTAGGACCGAACTGAGAAATTAAT
>CAZBDA010000335.1:0-1874 GCA_964490445.1 uncultured Rickettsiales bacterium
CCTGGAGGCTCAATCGAACTCCTGTTATCGCAACGACGGCGACGGGCTGTTCATGGAGACCAGCTTCATCAACGGACTCGGTCCCGCCTCGCTGCCATTCGTCGGATTCGGAATCCGTACACTCGATGCCAATCTCGACGGACACATCGATGTGTTCGTCACCAATGGACACATCATCGACAACATCGAAGAGATCCGTCAGGGCGCAGCGAGGTTTTCCCAGCCAGATCAGTTGTTTCTCGGCGGCAAGACAGGATTCCAACCATCCAGGTTCGCCGAGGAGATGGGATCGACCGTCGGCCGATCTCTCGTCAGTGGCGACATCGATAACGATGGAGACCTCGATCTGATCATCTCGTGCTGGAATCGATCACCACGACTGCTCCGGTCCACTGCAGCGGGAACCGCCACGGTGATCGGCATCGAACTGGAGGGGAACTCGAGTAGTTGCCACCGTGATGCCATCGGAGCGAGGATTACCGTGATCAGCGGTGACTTCCAGCGGGTCCGCGAGCATCGGATCCAGAGTTCATACCGGGCGAGCCACGACCCCAGGCAGCTGTTTGCCTTGCCGCCGGGAAGCAGCGGAGCAGGTCCTCGGCGACGGCCCTCGGTTTCCACCAGTCGTCGCTTTCCCAGTGGCGGTGCGTGGTGATGGCGAGCCCCAACTTCTTGATATACGGGCACCGTGCGCCGCGCCACTCTCCGAACAGGCCCAGCGGATTCAGCCAGATGTCGCCCAAGACTTCGATGCAACGCGCCATCGTCTCGTGCTTCCTCGCCCAAGGCACGAAGGCGTGGCAAGAGGCCGGGAAGGCCAAGCCTCTGGGTGTGTGGCCATGGAGATGCATCCTGGACAGAGTGTCGTTGGCATTCGTGGCGTGCAAGACCTGCAGCCGAGGTTCTCTGTAGAAAGAAGCGGTGCTCAAGAGACGTGCGATTCGGTAGTCCATCGCGGAGGCGTACCTGAGCGCAGGACCCGCGCATGCTTCGAGGGCTGTGTGGAACTCCTCGAAGGATCCGCGCGGCTTCTTCGGGCAGAGGCCGACGATCTGCCCACCTCGCACCCACATGTCCTTCGGTCCCGGGAGGGCGGCGTAGAGCTTCTCGGTCAGGCCGTGTCCGGCGATATCCAGGGGCACGTCGATGGCGACGACCAACTCCGTCTCGGAGTGGAGCTGAAAGTGACTGCAGTCGGTGCGGAGCGTCGGGGAACGGACTCCGGTCAGGCGCCCCGGGCGCACCAGACCCACGACGAAGCTTGGCAACATTTTCCCCTTGAAGCTGTCCCTTGTCGCCCGCTGCACCGCCCAGAGCCGCCCTCCCGTGACCACTGTCAAGAACTCCCCAATGAGGCTGCAGGTGGTCAGTGGCAGCCCGGTGAGTTTTCCCTCGTAGTGACGATCCTCACGTGCCTTCCACGTTGTGCGGTGCATAGCTGGCACGAGATTTGCAGGCGAGCTATCTCCGCTCTTCATGGTGCGCGCGCGTGCCAACGCCTGGTTCCAATCTTCGGTCTTCGCAACAATTTGAGCGAGCTTGTGATCCAGGCACAGCATGCAGCAGGAGAATATGGATGCTTGCACGCACACACACACACTTTTCTCCACCGCGAGACAACTCACCCGCTACTTCTCTGGCTCCACGCGGCTATCGCGAGCAAGATTGCGATCATCGTAGGTCTCGTCTGCGAGGAGTCCGCGCAGCGCGCTGCGCCAAAGTTGGACCGACCTTTCCCACGCACGCTTGCTCAACGTCATGTCTGTCGGGTCCGGTGTTTTCGGACGTGGTAGGTCGCGCACCGTCGCGAGGACATATTCCGGACTCCTCCTGATGAAGGCGACGCCGGCCTCTCTCTTTCTGATGCGGCGCTC
>CAZBDA010000336.1:0-1871 GCA_964490445.1 uncultured Rickettsiales bacterium
GTCCGATGTCGACTCGCCGTGGACCAGGAGAGGCCTTTCGAACGTCGACCTCGGCACCGTCACCGGCGTCTCCGTCGACGGCGGCTTCGCCGAGTACACGAAGTCGCACTGGTACTGGACCGTCCCGGTGCCGGAGGACATGGACCTCGACATCGCCGCATCGACGGAGCCGCTCGCGTGCGGCCTCTACGCGGTCCGCAACGCGAACATCGAGAAAGGCCAGTTCGTGACGATCTTCGGGCCGGGACCGATCGGACTGATGATGGTGCAGATGGCCAAGGTCCACGGCGCGGGCAAGGTGGCGCTCGTCGGCACCCGCGACGGCCGCCTCGACGTCGGCAAGGAGCTCGGCGCTGACTTCGTCGTCAACACGAAGGACGAGAGCTCCCCGCACCATGTGGCCGACCTCGCGACATTCATCCAGGACAACAACGGCGGCGAGCTGTCCGACCGCACGATCGTCGCGACGAGTGCCATCTCGGCGATCGAGCAGGGCACCGCGACATCGGGCAGGGCCTCCACGGTCGTCATCTTCGGCCTCCCCGGCGACAACGACGTCCACAGCTTCCCCGCGATCGACTGCATGATCAAGGACCTGACGATCCGCTACTCGTGGCTGGCTCCGGACACCTGGCCCGACGCGGTGGAGCTGCTCCACAGCGGCAAGGTGCAGGTCGGACCGGTGCAGAGCTTCAACTTCGCGCTCGACGATCTCGCCGACTCGATCGACAAGGTTCACAAGCGTGAGGACAACGCGATCAAGCCGCTGATGAAGACCGATATCTGAGCGACGAAAGGGAACGTGTTCCCGCCGCGATCGCGCCTCTCCTTCTCGTGTCCCGAGCCCGGAAGCGGACGGTCCCTCTGACCCGGAGGGCCCGTCTCTCTTCGCGTTACAGCGGCCGTCGGCCGACGTGCCGTGTCTGGTACCGGCGCAGGTACTCACGGTACTCCTCGTCGTCGCGCATCTCCTTCACTGTCGGCGGGTAGGTCGCCATCGCGCGCAGCGGCAGCGGCGCGATCCAGCGGCCGCTGCGGTTGTGGTAGCTCGCCTCCTTCGCCCAGCCGCTGACGCGCAGGAAGTAGGTGCGCGACGCTCCCTCCCCGGGAGGCGGCGGCGCGTCGAGCTCGATCTCCACACGGTCGCCCGTGACCAGCACCACCAGACGATCGTCGTGGCTCTCGAGCAGCTCGCGCACGTCCCCGTAGCGAGTCGCGAGTCCGACAGCCGGCGCGTAGGTGCCATCGGGGGCCGCGTCGGCGTGGACGTAGGTCTGCTCGTGGCGGGCCCGGTCGCCGTCGACGCGCGAGAGACCGTGAAAGCCCAGCGTCGCGCGCCCGGCGCGAATCGTCCGGTGTACCAGCCGCCCACCACCGCGGATCCGCGTCGAGCCGCTCTCTGAATCGAGCGTCACCCACTCGACGCCCGACACGAAGCGCATCTCGTCCCACAGGAAACGATGATGGCCCGACAGCCGCAGGCGCGTCCCCGCCGCCAGCACCCTGCCGCCGAAGTCGGCAACCAGGGTGCGGTCCATCCCCGCGGGCACGCCGAGGTCCTCGACCAGCACGTCGGTCGCTCCACCCGGCAGCGTCCTCTCGAGCCGCAAGGGTCCCCACGTTCTGCCGTGCTGCGTGATCGAGTAGACCACGGTCGAGTCGTACCACGCGATACGACCGGTCAGGAGCAGCGCCCGCGCGGCGACGGGCGTGACGATCTCCAGCTCGTAACGATCGACCCAGCCGCCCCACTGGGTCGGGGCCGCGCCCGCGTCCGGCCCGGAGACCCCCACCCCCCCCCCCCCCCCCCCCCCCCCCCCCCACCCCCCCCCCCCCCACCCCCCCCCCCCCCCCCCCCCCCCCCCCCCCCC
>CAZBDA010000337.1:0-1855 GCA_964490445.1 uncultured Rickettsiales bacterium
CCGCGGGTGCTTCCTCCGCGGGTGCTTCCTCCGCGGGTGCTTCCTCCGCGGGTGCCTCCTCCGCGGGTGCTTCCTTCGCAGCAGGACTCTTACCTTTTCGGTCCGGTGCGGGACGATAGGGTCCCAGGCGAATAGAAGCGCGGAGGTCGAGGCGCAGGGCGCTTCGCTCCACCCCAGCGATGGGGATGGTGGCGCCCACCTCGAAGCCAAAGCGCTTCTTGTCGCTGAAGCGCACACCGAGGGCGCCGGCGAACACATCGATCGGCCCCCGGTAGCCGAAGTTGCCATGCAGGTCGGCAACGAAGGCAAAGCCCGCTACTGGCTGGAGGGCCAGGCCAGCGGTGACCACTCCGCCGACGAGTGGCATCGGGTCACCCTGGGTGATCACGGCTGAGGCGATCAGGCCACCATGTGCGTGCAGTGAGAGCCAGCGAAGGGGGGTTGCGACAGCTGTCACTCCCACATCCATGCCTATCGGCCACGCGTTCTTGTACAGGTCGAAGGCGGTGGGCAGCACCACCTTGCCGGTCAGTCCGAGACTGGCTTTTGGTTGGATCAAGAAGCGCCAGGTGCCGCCCAGGGTCGTGTGCCCGAGGCCCAGGTGGGTCGCTGAGGTGGGGGTGATGACCTGCTGAAAGCGCAAGAACTCCATGCGTGCGAAGAGCTCGCCGCGGCTCCCGATGGCGAGGCTGCCATCGAGGGTCAGGCCACCCAGCAGGTGGCCGTAGAAGTTGAAGGTGTCGACGAGCAGCATGCCCCCGGCGTCCAGTCCAACCTCGCTGCGTCCGCAGGTGCGCTGCCCGGCGCCGAGTCGGCCATCGAGGAGCGCCGCCGTGATCGGGCCTTGTGGCAAGCCGTAACCAAATGACTCGCATGGGTCGGCCTGTGCCGAGAGCGGCGTGAGGGCGAGCGTTGCCGCAGCGGCGATGGCCAGAGCGAAGCGGGTCATCGGTTCACCCCCGAGAATCCGTTGCCATCGCGGTCGAAGATGAGCGGGTTGGTGAAAGCGAGGGGGTAGCCGCCGGGAACGACTGCGTGGAAGTAGTACTCGGGGCTGGTGCGGTCGCTGGGAGTGGGCGGGTTGGTGAGCGGGCCCGAACTGTCCAGACAGGCGGCGCTAGGCGCCTCTTCCAGCCCCTCGACGTCCTGCCAGTCGATGGTGCCGTCCGAGTTGTTGTCGCCGGTGTCGGGCAGGCCGTCGCAGTCCAGATCGGCGTTCTCCTGAAGAGCCTGGCCCGCCTCGACCACCAACCACGCATCGCCACTAGCGGGCAGCAGGTCGGTAAGTGGGATCTGGAGTCCGCTGAGACGAGGGCTGGAGGAGAGCGCGAGAGGGTCGCCAGCGGGCGCCAGTTCTTCTCGAAGAGTGCGGACCACCTCGCCGTTTACAATGATTCGCACTTCGTCGACGGGCACCCAGGGAGCGGCGCTGAGGTCGATACTGAGGTTTGCATCAGCCGCAGGCGAGAAGGGGATGAGGCTGGGGGTTCTGGCGGCCCCATCTGCATCCTGAGTGGAGACCTCCAGCACGGGCCCGTTGGTGCCGAGGATTCGCCCTTCCTTGATAGATGCGTTGAACACATTCAGGTCGAACTCCAACAGCGAGGTGCCGGTCGTGACCAGGTTTCTCGGCGTGCCCAGGACGTTGTCCGAGAGACTATGGGAGTCACTGTTGGCGGTTCCTGCGCGCAGGATGCCCTGGTTGAGGAGGTAGAACCAGAACGTCCGAAAGAGGAGGAAATCGGCATTCTCGCTGCCGTTCATGACTTCCTGACTGTCGTAGTCGGAGTTGGCGAAGTCGGCGCCCGGCGGCTGGTAGTGGAACATGCTTGAAGCGCTGCCTTCAACAAAGGCT
>CAZBDA010000338.1:0-1854 GCA_964490445.1 uncultured Rickettsiales bacterium
GCGATAGACGGTGGGCAGTTCTTTCCAGTTGCCGTGGGGCGGCGGCGAATCGGCCGTCCATTCCAGGGTGTTCGACTTCCACGGGTTCTTTTCCGCCTTCTTGCCGCTCCTCAGACTCGTGATGAAGTTGTAGAAGAAGACGATCTGGAAGCCGAGCATGATGAGCAGGGAAGTCGTCGCGAGGACGCGAATATCCTGCATCCACGGCTGGGAAAGTTCGGGGAAATTCGTGTAATCGAAAATTCGCCGATGCTGGCCCCCCATCCCGAGTATGAAGAGAGGGATGAATAAGAAGTTGAACGGGATGATGGTGCCCCAGAAATGAACCTTGCCGAGACGATCATTCATCATCCGACCGAACATCTTGGGGAACCAGAACGTCAGGCCTGCAAATGTCCCGATGATCGCAATTGGGAAGAATGTGTAATGGAAATGGGCCAGCACGAAATACGTATCGTGGAAGTAGATGTCCGCCCCACTCGCCCCAAGGAAAATTCCCGTAACGCCACCGATCAGGAATTCGGCGATGAACGCGAGGCCCCAAAGCATGGGAGTCGTCAGCCGAATCGAGCCACCGTAAAGGGTCGCGATATAGACAAACATCATCTCTGCGATGGGCACGGAAATCAGCAGGGTCGTCAGGGTAAACACATGAGCCATCCGGGGGTCAATTCCCGCGATGAACTGATGGTGGGCCCACACCGTGAAGCTAAGAACCCCAGTGGCAATCGTCGTATGGAGAACCGTCTTGTAACCGAAGAGCTTCTTACGAGCAAATACGGTGATGATCTCGGCCGTAATCCCAAGAGCGGGCAGCAGGACAACGTAGACCTCGGGGTGCCCGAAGAACCAGAAGAGGTGCTGCCAGAGGACGGGGTCTCCGCCCCGAGCCGGATCAAAGAATGCGGTACCCAGCTGCTGATCAAAGAGCAGCATGATCGCGCCCGCGATCAGCGGGCCGACGGAGACAAGGAAGAGGATGCTGGCAATGACGATCATCCAGATCACGATCGGGATGTCGTAAAGCTTCATGCCCGGCGCCCGTGAGTTCATGGCCGTCGTGATGAAGTTGATACCGCCGAGAAGGAAGGCGACGAACTCAAGAGCCACCGCAAATAACCAAATCGAGGAACCCAGTGGCGTCAGGCTGTACTCCGCCTTGGCGGATAGGGGTGGGTAAGCGGTCCAGGCACCCCCGAAGCCTCCGCCCTCGACGAAGAAGGAGCTCAACAAGACGACTGCGCTAAGCAGGAAGATCTGGTAGGAGAGCCGGTTCAGCTTCGGGAACACCATGTCGTCGCAGCCAACCATGAGCGGGATCAGGTAGTTGCCGAAGGCCGCGATCAAGACGGGCATGGCAACCCAGAAGATCATGATCGCGCCGTGATTCGTCACCAGCGAGTTGTAGTTGGCCGGCGTGACGATCCCGAAGCCGGGAACCTCGATGCCCGGGAAGGCCAGCTGCATCCGAAATGCGTAGGCCATGAAGCCACCGATCACGGCCATGGCCATGCCGGTGAACATGTACTGCATCGCGATCATCTTGTGATCGGTGGAGAAAACGTACTTACCCCAGAATGAAGGCTCTTCGTGACCGTGATGGTCGTCCGCGTCAGCCGGGGAATCGCTGGGAATGGATTCGGCCATTTCCTACTCCTTACCAATTCGTTGGGGTGAGAAATTGGCCGCCAGGGCAACCGGGCTTTGAGTGGCCATCCACGCCGCATGCTTTTCAGCGCTTTCCACGAAGACTCGAGCGGCCATGAGGCCGTGACCAATGCCGCAGATTTCCGCGCACTGAATGTCGAATTCGCCTTCGAGGGTCGGCTCGAACCAGCCCGTGATTACACGGCC
>CAZBDA010000339.1:0-1853 GCA_964490445.1 uncultured Rickettsiales bacterium
GGCGATCCATGTAGTGGATGTCCCAGGCGCCTTCGACCTTGGGCACCATGATGACGTCGAGTTTGTCCCCGATGGAGGTCACGAGTTGGGTTACGTCGTCGAGCATCCAAGGACTGTCCAGGCTGTTGATCCGGGTCCAGAGTTGGCATTGTCCGAAATCTGTGGCGTTCGCGATGGCGATCAAGCCCTCTCGGGCTTCGATCTTCTTGTCCGCGGAGACCGCGTCTTCGAGATTGCCGAGCAGGACATCGCATTTCGGCACCATGTCCGGGACCTTGGCGGCCATCTTGGCGTTGCTGGGATCGAAGAAGTGGATCATCCGCGATGGCGTGAAGGGGATCTCGCGCAGGGGCGAGGGTGCGCCCAAGGCGAGGGGTTGGAAGAAGTCCTTGGGGTTTCGCATGGCGGCTCTCCTGGAGCGGGCGGCCGAGGCCGGGCCCGGTGATGGGGCGATCAGGCTTCGTAGAGTTTGATGATTTCGATGCTGCCGCTGGGTGCCGCTTCGAGGCAGAGATCGCAGAGCGTACATTCGTCAAGATTGTTTTCGACGATTTCAACGCCGTTCTGCTTGGCGGCGAAGATGCCCACGGGGCAAACTTCTTCGAGCTTGCGGGCGACGTCGGGGTCCTTGGCCACTTCGGGGACCACCTTGATATCGATAAAGAGACCGGCCATGGCCTTATACCTCCTCGAGCCTTTTGCGAAGTAGGGCGGGAATTTCCTCGATGCGTTCGGCGACGGAGATGCCCGCCGCCTCCATGCGTTTGATCTTCTCCGCCGTGGTGTCTTCCTTGCCCTCGACGATGGTCCCGGCGTGGCCGAATCGCATGCCCTGCATTTCGTCCATGAAGCGCCCGGCCATGAAGGCCACCACGGGCAAGCGGGAATTGTTGGCCTGGATCCACTCGGCGAGTTCGGCCTCCATGCGGCCTCCCGGTTCGGAGTAGATCGCAATGGCGTGGGTTTCGGGGTCCGCGTCGTAGAGGGGCATCAGTTCGGCATAGGTGGTCCCGATGATCGCGTCGCCCCCGATGGAGACGCAGGTACTCTGGCCCATGCCCGCCGCGGTGAGCGTCGATGCGATCTCGGTGGTCATGCCCCCGGAGCGGCTCATCACGCCGATATTTCCCTTGACGTAGGCCTGGCGAGTGTTGGCCGCGGGACCGCCCACCCCGCCCATCTTGGCTTCGCCGGGGGAAATCATGCCCAGGCAGTTGGGGCCGATGATGCGGGCGCCGCGCAGGTTGGCGAGCTCGACCATTTGGGCCACTTCCCGGCGCGGAACATTTTCCGTGACCACCACGATCAGGCGAATTCCGTTCTCCAGGGCTTCGAAGACCGCGTCTCATTGCTTGGACAGGTGACACCCGCGCGCCTGCGAGAAGAACTGGCGCAAGCAGCCGTGTTTGTTCTGCCGTCAATGCAGGAGAATGCGCCCATGGCCATTTCCGAGTCCCTGGCGGTGGGAGTCCCCGTTATCTCATCGGATCGCTGCGGAATGCCGTACATGATCGAGGACGGCAAGACGGGATACCTCGTCGACCCTCTGGACGTCGATGGGCTTGCGGACAGATTGCGCTCTCTGCTCTCGAACCCGAAGTTGCGGGAGAGCATGGGCGTTGCAGCCGGGGAGACGGCAAGACAGAGGTTCCACCCGGACGCTGTTGCCCGGAAGACTGTAGCGCTGTACCGAGAAATCCTGCATGGCCGTGCCTGAGAAGTCACATCCAATGGCAGCGAACCGGATTCACTGGCTCGACAATATGAAGGCCGTTGCGATCTTGCTCGTGGTTGCCGGTCACTATGTTGATGAGCCTGTGGCCAGGGCGTATATCTACTCATTTCACATGCAT
>CAZBDA010000340.1:0-1852 GCA_964490445.1 uncultured Rickettsiales bacterium
GTTTTCGCAGTCGATGGCACCTGCTGCGATGTCGCAGCTGTCGAGGATTCCGTTGCCGTCGCAGTCGGGACCCACGGTGAAGTCGACATCGCAGAGATCGGGAATTCCGTCAGAATCGGCGTCCGTAGTGCACGCGGCTCCATTCAACCAAACTCGATTCGGATCAGCGCTGTTCGCAACCCAAGCGTCGAGGTCTCCATCGCAGTCGACATCTCCGAGTGCTAAGCAAAGACTATTGGAGTCACCAAGAGCCTGACCACTATCGACAAAGACCCCCGGTGTTCCTCCCTGCGATCCACCTGAATTCAACCACACAGTGTTCGGTTCGTTGGCATTTGCAACGCATGCGTCGAGATCGCCGTCGCCGTCCACATCTCCCAAAGAAACACCTCGACTGAATGAGCTTCCCAGAAGCTGAACGCTCTCGACAAATACCCCCGGTATCCCCCCCTGCGCCCCTCCATCGTTCAGCCAAACTCCATTCGACTGAAGGCCATTTGCAACCCACGCGTCGAGGTCGCCGTCTCCATCGAGGTCTCCAAGTGAAACTGCTCTACTGACTGAGCTTCCCAGAAGCTGAACGCTATCGACAAATACCCCCGGCACGCCTCCTTGGGCCCCTCCCTCATTCATCCACACTCGTTTCGGCTGACTGGCGTAGGCGACCCACGCGTCGAGATCTCCGTCACTGTCAAGATCACCCAGAGATACGCCCAAGCTCCAAGAGTTGCCCATCGTCAATCCACTGTCGATGTATGTTCCCGCAGTTCCTCCCTGTTCTCCTCCTTCATTCAGCCATACTCGATTTGGTTGGTTAACTCCATTCGCGACCCATGCATCAAGGTCGCCGTCACCATCGACATCTCCAAGCGACACGCAAAGACTGCTAGAGCCACCGAGTAGCTGGCCACTATCGACATATTCTCCTGCCGTGCCTCCCTGAGCCCCTCCTTCATTCAGCCACACTCGATTAGGTCCGTTTGCTCCATTCGCGACCCATCCGTCAAGGTCTCTATCACCATCCACATCTCCAAGAGACACCTCCCAGCTGAATGCACCACCGAGCGATTGGTTACTTACGGCGAACTCTCCGGCGCAATCTACGTCGGGGCAGGGGTCATCGTTGATCCACACTCGGTTCGGCCGGATTCCAAGGTAGGCGACCCACGCGTCGAGATCTCCATCCCCATCGACATCACCAAGGGATACGCCACCGCAGAATGAGGTATCGAACGTCTGACCACTATCGACAAAGACTCCCGGTGTACCGCCCTGCGCCCCTCCCTCGTTCAACCAAATTCGATTCGGATCATTAATGTTCGTAACCCATGCGTCGAGATCTCCATCACTGTCGAGATCACCGAGAGAGATGCCTCGACTCACCTCGTTCCCCAGGGCTTGGCCGCTATCGACGTACACCCCTGGCGTCCCTCCCTGCGCTCCACCTTCGTTCCACCAAACCCGATTGGGAGAATTGCTGTTGATGGTCAATGCGTCGAGATCGCCGTCATCATCCAAGTCACCGAGCGACACTTTACGGCTGTCCGAACTTCCTAGCGCCTGACCGCTGTCGAGATAGACTCCTGGCGTTCCACCCTGAATTCCTCCAGCGTTGATCCACACCCGATTCGGCTGAGAGCCGGCATTCGCGACCCATGCGTCGAGATCTCCATCTCCATCCACATCTCCAAGGGCGACCCCAAAACTGTTCGATCCCGCCAGTAGCTGGCCACTATCGAGAAAGGTGCCAGGAGTCCCCCCCTGCGCTCCTCCCTGGTTCAGCCAGACTCTGCTTGCAGCAGCATTGTTCGTGACCCATGCATCGAGATCGCCGTCACCATCGATATCGCCA
>CAZBDA010000341.1:0-1850 GCA_964490445.1 uncultured Rickettsiales bacterium
CTTGGAGCGTTTCCTGGAAGATGCCCAATCGGAGTACGCCGACGACGACGCCTATGAAGACGAGTTGGGCGATGCAATGGAGCGAGCTTCCTCAATGTTCGAGGCCATGCCCGACAAAGCTCAAGGGCTCCTGCGTGCCATGGCAGACACCGCCGAGCAGGCATGCCACAGGCCCGACTCCAAGGCTAAGAAACTGTTCGAGTTCATCGACGAGACGTGTTGCCCCGATGGCGAATGGAACGATGAACGCATCATCGTCTTCACGGAGTATCGCACTACCCAAAACTGGCTCATTGGACTCATGGCCAACAAGGGGATTCGCGACCCCGGCCGCCTGCGTGTCCTGTACGGCGGCATGGATTCCGATGAACGAGAGAGGATCAAGAACGAGTTCCAGGCCGAGCCCGACGATGAGGAGAGTGAAGTGCGCATCCTCCTGGCAACGGACATGGCTTCTTTTGGCATCGACCTGCAGAACCACTGCCACCGGCTCGTGCACTACGAGATTCCGTGGAGCCCCAGCGTCCTTGAGCAACGCAGCGGACGCATCGACCGCCACGGACAGGATTCCCCTCCCCTCATCTATCACTTCGTTGCTGAGGGCTTTGCTTCGCGTTCGTCCGGCGACGAACCGGAAGGCAGCATATTCGAAGGTGATCAGGCCTTCCTTGCCGTGGTGGTCCGCAAGCTTGAGGAGCAATCCGCAGACTTGCATGGAAAGGTAAACCCGGTGATCGCTTCGCAGGTAAAGGAGCGCATGCTGGGCAAGCGCAAAGATCTTGATATTCCCGACCAGCCACACGACCCCAACGCAGCGGCGCGCATGCTCGCCAGCCGGCGCCGAATAGCCGAGGAAGTAAAGGCCTTAAGAGAACGGCTGGATCAATCTCGCGACGACCTTCACATCCATCCAGGTTCGATCCGTCGTGTTGTCGATTTGGCCCTAAGGTTTGCTGGACAGCCCCGCCTCATGGACGCGGAACTAAAGGGTGTCTGGCCTGACCCCGACGGAAAACGGGAGCAGACACCGGTGTTCTTGATGCCCGCCCTCACAGACGGGTGGGCCGCATGCGCTGTGGGAGTGATACACCCTCTGAGCGGCAAGGTACGCCCGATCACTTTCGACCACGACGTGGCGAAGAAGCGCGACAAGGTTGTGTTGGCACACCTGAACCACCCCCTGGTTCGGATGTCTCAAATGCTCTTGCGGGCCGAAGCCGACGAGGCCGAGGGGCAGGGACAGCTGCGCCGATTTTCCGTACGGGAAGTTTCGTCAGATGAACTGGCGGGTCCCAGCGCAATCGTTTGGGGTCGTCTACTCGTTCTCGGCGGCGACGGACAGCGCATTCACGAAGAGTTGATCTCGGCGGCGGTGCGCTACAAGGATGGGCGGACACGACGGGTCGACACAGTTAGCGAAGTGGACCGCCTCAGCGCACTTCAGGGCCAATCCGTGGAGGAAGACGTCCTTGAGGCGACAAGGTCCGCGTGGAGTACATTCTCCGAGCCCTTGACCGCGGCCCTCGAAGCCCGCGTCAAAGCGAGGACGGCGAACCTTGAGTCCATCGTCCAACGGCGCACGAAGGAAGAGGCAAGTAAGGTGAAGGCCATCTTTGCGGAACTGAGTAAGCAGATCGAGACCGAGCTCAAGGACCGGAAGACCATTGAGGCGTCGCTGTTCAAGGAAGAGGAAGAAAGGGAGTTCATGCGCGACACCAAGGGCTTGCGTGAGGAGCTGCAAAATATCGATGCACGCATGGCCTCGGAGGTTGAGCAGGTCGTCAAACGCTTCGCTGACCCTCACCCGCGCAATTTTCCCGTGGCTGTTGAGTTGCTGGTCCCCAAGGGCT
>CAZBDA010000342.1:0-1847 GCA_964490445.1 uncultured Rickettsiales bacterium
GGAGATGCCGATGTTCCGGGAGCTGTGGAAGCACATCGGCAAGAAGATGCCGAAGAAGGGGCGCGGCAAAGTAGAGGACCTCGACCCGCTCAGCATCCCCGTCGAGCTGCAGACGGCGCTCGAAGCCCTCTATGGCCATTACGAGGAGACCTTCGAGCTCTGGAGCCAGGAGGGGATCGGCGTCCCGCCTTGTTTCATCGTGGTCTGCCAGAACACAGCGATTTCGAACCTGATCTATGAATACGTATCTGGCTTCCACAGGCCTGATCGTGATGGAAACTTGAGCTTTCAGAACGGTCGTCTGGAGCTCTTCCAGAACTTCAACGAGCACGGGGAACCGATCGCGCGGCCCCACACGCTGTTGATCGACAGCGCGCAGCTCGAGTCGGGCGACGCCCTGGACGACAAGTTTCGCAAGATGGCGGCCGACGAGATCGAGCGATTCCGGCGCGAGATCGTCGAGCGCACCGGCGACGTCCGCCAGGGCGAGAACATCAGCGACGCCGACCTCCTGCGCGAAGTGATGAACACCGTGGGCAAGAAGGATCGCCTGGGCGGGCAGATCCGCTGCGTGGTCTCGGTCTCGATGCTCACCGAGGGCTGGGACGCCAACACCGTGACCCACGTGCTGGGCGTCCGCGCCTTCGGGACCCAGCTGCTGTGCGAGCAGGTGATCGGCCGCGCGCTCCGCCGCCAGTCCTACGACCTGAACGAAGACGGGCTCTTCAACGTCGAGTACGCCGACGTGCTCGGCATCCCCTTCGACTTCACCGCCAAGCCCGTCGTCTCGGCCCCCCAGCCCCCGCGCGAGACCGTCCACGTCCGGGCCGTCTCGCCCGAGCGCGACGACTGCGAGATCCACTTCCCCCGGGTCGAGGGCTACCACGTCGAGCTGCCCGAGGAGCGGCTCACCGCCGCGTTCACGCCGGACTCCACCCTCGTCCTCACCCCCGAGCTCGTCGGGCCTTCCGTCACCGAGATCCAGGGCATCATCGGCGAGGGGGTCGAGCTGACCCTCGAGCACACGGGCGACATGCGCCGCTCCACGCTGCTCTTCCACCTCACCAAGCGGCTGCTCGAGACCAAGTGGCGCGACCCGGGCGAGGAACCCAAGCTCCACCTCTTCGGGCAGCTCAAGCGCATCACCAAGCAGTGGCTCGACGAGCACCTGGTCTGCCAGGGCGGCACCTACCCCGCGCAGCTCATCTATCAAGAGCTGGCCGACATGGCGTGCGAGCGCATCACCCGCGGCATCGTGAGCACCCTGGTCGGCAAGCGCCCCATCAAGGCCGTGCTCGACCCCTACAACCCCACGGGCTCGACGATGCACGTCAACTTCACCACCTCGAAGAAGACCCGCTACGAGACCAACGCCGAGCTCTGCCACATCAACTGGGCGGTCACCGACAGCGAGTGGGAGGCCGAGTTCTGCCGCGTCGCCGAGGCGCACCCCAAGGTGCGCGCCTACGTGAAGAACCACAACCTGGGCTTCGAGGTGCCCTACCAGTACGGCTCCGAGTCACGCCGCTACCGCCCCGACTTCATCGTCCGCGTCGAAGACGGCCGCCCGCCCACGGACGGCGAGGAAGACCTCCTCAACCTCGTGGTCGAGATCAAGGGCTACCGGGGCGAGGACGCGAAGGAGAAGGCCTCCACCATGGACACCTACTGGGTGCCCGGCGTGAACCATCTCGGCAAGTTCGGCCGTTGGGCCTTCGCCGAGTTCACCGACAAGTACGCGATCGAGAGCGAGTTCGACGAAGTGATCCAGAAGGCGATCGCCGAATCCAAAGCCGCGGCGGGGGCCACGGACGCAGCCCCCGGCGTGCCCGCGTAGGGACTGAGGG
>CAZBDA010000343.1:0-1819 GCA_964490445.1 uncultured Rickettsiales bacterium
TTATAACTAATTCATGTCAAAGATTAAAGAAGACCCAATCAGTGTTCAGGGTTCAGGTCTAGGCTTTAATTCTACTCAAACAAGCAATTTCTACCCAAGTACATCACAGCCGAATATGTCAAAATACTTTGGAGATTAAAAACTCTTAGATAAGTAAAAGGTAAAGCTCTACCCAACACTCAACATGGAAGGATTAAAGTCAAGATTTATCAACCCCTAGCCCAAATTCCAGACACTTAAATTAGCAATCTCTGATTTCAATAAGACCGTTGAAGAAGCTAATAAACAAAAGAGAAAATTAGAAAATGATCGTTTAAAAGTATAACTACACATGAATTTGAGAAATTAGTTGCATGAAGTTGTTCATACTACAGATAGACACTAATAAAAGACATTTTTAGATAAAGTTTATTCTTGATATTAAAGTAGATTGACTAGAATTTCTTCAAGGCCATCAACTGGATTCAATAGCATTGCTTTTTAATAGTTATAAAAAGAAAGACCTCACACAACAGCAGTAGGATAAAGAGAAAATTTTACTGATAAACGACCTTAAACTGTAGGAAATCGTTAGCGTTTGTCTATTATAAGACCGTCTTTAGTATTGAAGGAAGAATTAATGGATTATAAGTCTGGAAAGAGAACAAATTATGAAGACATTGAACCTCCTTAATTAAGAGTATTGAAATATGAAAGATAAAAAATTTACAAACAAAAAATTATAGTTGAGGATAAATAATAGTGTTTGTCTCCTTTGTTACCAAAAGGATTTAAAGAACCTTATAAACCAAAATAATACGTTGAAGAAGTATAACCTGAAAAGAAGAAGAAGAAGAAAAAGAAGAAAAAAGGAAAGTAAAAAAAGAAAGTAGAAAAAACCCCTTTATTTATCCCAAAATGGATGTTGCCAAAATAAAAACTCTATTCAAAATAATATAGAACACATAGAAATAAAATAGATATATTTGATGGAAGAAGTGCTTACTAAAGCTATTAACCTTAAGATGATATTAAGGAGCAAACTTTGGAAAACTTTTGAATAAATAGGAGAAATAAAAATCTTTCTTAGAAGAGATAAAATGAAGAACAAGTTAGATATATGAAGTAATGGGCTAAAAATCGTGGACGTTTGATGGAAGAAATTGGCAGAAAAAGCGAAGCATTAATTTACTCAACATAGTTCTATAGGAGAAAGCATGATTTCAAGAAGAAATATAAGATTAAGACAACTAATTTCATGAAAAGGAAGAAGTTCTCAACACAGGTTGTTGATGATGATTTAAAGGCCTGGACTAAGAAACCTAAATCTCATATATCTACAAAGCAACAAATTGGGAAAGAAGAGGAATCAAGTGATTTGTCCAGCACAGACGAAGAAAAGATAGAAAAATATGTACCTAGAAGACCAAAGACCACGAAAACAGGAATGAGATTCAAAATTGTTAAAGATCGCAGGTAGTTTTATACAAGGCCTAAAACTACAAACAATAGAAAAAGGGGTTTCTTTGATTTCAGTTAGTGCAAACCGAAAGATAATTTCAATGAAGAGAATAAATTTGATCTTGACAAGATGTGCACTATAGAGAGACAAGTAGCTCAGATTAAGATTAACAGATTGAGAAATCTTACCTCAAAGCTGATTGGAAAAGTAACTTCATCACAACAACTTATGGAACCAGTGACTCCATCCACAGCACTGCATAAGCATAATTTCCAAAAGACAAGCCTCTCAATCTACAACAAGCCCAAGCACAAATAATTGCAGCAGTAGAAGAAATATGCCTTTAGAAACCTTTCCAATATATATAATTTAGCTCCT
>CAZBDA010000344.1:0-1819 GCA_964490445.1 uncultured Rickettsiales bacterium
TTCTGGCATTATGGACACTGGCTTCGGCTGGGTAAGACCCTGGGCACCGGCTTCAGCTGGGTAAGTCCTTTTCACATGCGCCCAGAGTAAGCCGCACAACCACACCAACTTCAGCAGCTCGCATATCTGCGTAGCGCTTCATGGGCACTGGCTACGGCT
Organism: uncultured Rickettsiales bacterium; assembly: GCA_964490445.1. Lineage (GTDB taxonomy): Bacteria > Myxococcota_A > UBA796 > UBA9615 > UBA9615 > UBA6601. The sequence goes on from CAZBDA010000344.1 coordinate 160, forward strand.
GGGTAAGACCCTGGGTACCGGCTTCAGCTGGGTAAGTCCTTTTCACATGCGCCCTGTCTAAGGCGCACAACCAGACCAACTTTAGCATGAATCGCCGCGAATCGCCACTAGACCTGAGCAAGTCGACTAAACTGCTCCATGTCCCCATCACGATGGCATCCTCTCAGGGGATGCGGCGCCAATCGTGAGGCATGTAAAATAGAGTAAGCCGCAGACACCACACTCGGAAAGTGAGGCAGCACCGTTGCGTGCTTCTTCCTCACAAGTACGGGGGGTGGAGTCTAACTAGGGCGGGGAAGGATAACCGCTCCAAGGCTGGCACGAAGGCAAGTGCCAGATCTTGCTTCCATGACGCGCCCAACTGGGGAGCCTCGCGCATGGTTGAACGCTTTGATGACACAACGTCATCTGTCGACTTTCAATTTCATGAGATCACCGACACAGCTCCACAAGAACGGGGGAGATGTCTGGTGATCCGCGGTGTACCGTCTGTCCTTGTAGTTGTAAATGTTATTCTGGTGTGGGAATCACGGCCCACATTGGAAACAGGGATGTCTGGAGTTGAGTGGTCCGCCTTGTGGCTCGGGCGATCACTCGATGTCTGGCTTCCCGAAGGAGCTAACGGTGGAGCTCAATCACGTATGTGAAAGCCACCGAGGGAGAATACCACCAGAGCGCTCAAGTGTGAGCGTCCGTGCTCGAGAGCACGGAGTGGTAGTGCTGAGGGCTGCAAGAAAAGCCTAGCACGCGTGGTGTCGGACAAGCCATGTCCGACACACACGTTGATCCCGTGTCCTGTGAGATCCAGGGGACAATAAAAGTCTGGGCCATGTTAGGCAGCTACCGCGCTGCAAGGTCGAGTGTCGGGCGTGACGTGACGCAAGCATGTGGGGACACATGTTTGGCGCATGCCAGGACACGTTACGCAGGTGTTGGTCGGGTCGCTCCCGCTGACGCTTGCGTTGAAGACTGAAGACCTTGGATCTTAGCCACTGCCGTGGTTGAGATGGCGGGGCACTTTAAAAAATTATCCATATTTGGTCTGGGAAACCTCGGCGGTGCGCATACTTTGCCACGACGAGTCTGTGCAGGTGTCGATCGTCGTCGACGCTGTGCTGATTGGGAAACATCGGCGGTGCGCAAACTTTGCCACGACGAGTCTGTGCACGTGTCGATCGTCGTCGACGCTGTGCTGATTGCCTGGGAAGCATTGTCAGAGAGATCGCGACTCTCTTGACAGCTGACTATGGCGTAATTTCCTGTGTATGGCTGTGCCTGCATCGGGAGACTTCCTTCCCCAAGGATAAGCAGTCGAGCGGGGCTAGTGCAGAATGCAGGCTCCCACGACTGGGCAGCACTCTGAAACGACCGGGAAATGCAATCTCGAGTTGAATCAGAGGGCTTCGTGTTTGTTTACTTGTTTGTTTGTTTGTTTGTTTGACAAGGAGATGAGCACCGGGGCTCTAGCGCTACAGCTCATGTGAAATTAGATACTTAAGAAAAGGGTCTCGGGAAGAACTCTAGTCCACGACGCGGAGCGGCCTCCGTCGCCTACGTCGATAGGGTAACCAACATGGGGCACTTAGGTAAAGGGTCTAGGGAAGGCACCTAGGCCGTGTGCTCCGCGCTCTGTGCTCCAGGCTCCATGCTCTGTCGTGCT
>CAZBDA010000345.1:0-1281 GCA_964490445.1 uncultured Rickettsiales bacterium
ACTAAGGCATCCGAAACCCTCCCGACACCCTAATTAGGGCCCAGAAGGGCCCTATGGGGCCCTAATAGGGCCCTATTAGGGCCCTATTTAGGACCCTATTTTGGATCCTATTTTCCCTTAGGCGGCTGCCTCGGCGGTCCGCGACCGACGAGGAGCTAGAGCTCTGCCACGCGGCCACCCATATAGCTGGCCTGGCTGAGCTGGCGCGCCTGGCAAAAGGCAGCACAGCTCGCTTCGTGCCGTCAAGCGGTCCGCAGGAAAGAGGGCCCACAAAGGGAAAATAGGGCAGCCCACGGAAAATAGGGCCCTACATAGGGCCTCAATAGGGCCCTAGTAGGGCCCTAGTGGGGCCCTAATAAGCCCCTTATATGGCCCTAAAGGGAGCGCCTTACTAGGACCCTATATAGGGCCTTACTAGGGCCTGATATGGTGCCCTATATCCGGTGATAACTAGGCCCTACTGGGGCCCTATATGGTGCCCCATACTAGGGCCCTATCGTTGCCTCCCAAATAAGGAAAGCTTTCATGGATTGCATGGAATAATTTGTGAAGGAGCTGTGGCAGAGCTCCGGGCATAGAAGCTCCGGGGGTGATCGAAAGGGTGCTCAGGATGGTTTGATGGGTGCACCGCAAAGGGAAGATAGGGCAGCCCACAATGGGAAAATAGGGCAGCACACAGAGGGAAAATAGGACCCAAAATAAGGAACGAAGAGAAAACCCAACATCGACGGATTTTGATATTTTGCAATATGTTTGGTATCAAAATAGACTGGGAATACTTCCATTGGTTGAATCGAATTTCCCGATGTTTCCCAAATTTAATCGAAAATAGCTGTGATTGATCAAATTTCCCGATGCTCCCAAATAAGGGAAGCAGGGCTTCGGGAAGAGATTCACAAAGGCAGGCAGCCACTTGGGAGTTCGGCAAAGACTTGCAGGTAGGAGGTGAGCAGGCACGTGGCAGAGCTCCGGAAGACCAGGCATAGTCCCAGATCCTCAGAATAATAGGGTCCACAAAGGGAGAAGAGCGCAGAAAGGGAAAATAGCATAAAAATAGGGTCTTATATAAGGCCCTATTAGGGCCCTATTAGGGTCCTATGGGCCCTAAAGGGAAGGCCCCAGGGGCCCTATATGGAGGGCCCTAATAGGGCCCATAAGGCCCTATAAGGTCCCCACTAGGGCCCTGATAGGGCCCTATTAGGGCCCCATTTTGCGGCCGAAATCAGCTCGCGGGGGGGGGGGGGGGGGGGGCGGGGGGGGGGGGGGGGGGGGGGGGGGCGG
>CAZBDA010000345.1:1291-1817 GCA_964490445.1 uncultured Rickettsiales bacterium
AAAGGTTGATTGGGGAAAACCGCAATGACCCCAATGACCCCCAGCCCACAAAGGGAAAATAGGACCCAAAATAGGGCCCAACATAGGGCCCTAATAGGGGGGACCCTAAAACTGACGCTTTTTAATCGTTTTAATTATTTGTTCTATTAGGATATGCTGGGAGGTAGTCCATTGGACTAATCTAGGTCTAACTAAGCTCATGAAGGTCAGCACTTTTGGAATTGATCTTACCAAAATTCAAAGTTTGCAAAATTCATCATTTGTGGAAACCAAAAAAAACACCTAAAAAGGTCAAACTGCGCCAACACACTTTTTTTTTGTCCATGGGGACCCTTGGAGGGCCCCATAGGGCTCCTGTAGGGCCCTATGGACCCAATAGGGCCCTTACAGGGCCCTATGGGGCCCTGTAAGGGAGATGGAGAGGAGAGGGAGAGGGAGCGGGAGGAGAGGGAGAGGGAGAGAGAGAGGGAGAGGGACCCTCTCCCTCTCCCTCTTTCTCTTTCCCTCTCCCTCTCCCTCACCCTCT
>CAZBDA010000346.1:0-1797 GCA_964490445.1 uncultured Rickettsiales bacterium
CCTCGACCAGCGACGAACGCCAGATCTCGCCGGTTCCAAGGTGTAGGGAAGCAAAAAACAAGACCAGCCGCTCCGGCAGGAGGTGCACGGCTCCGACCCCCAACACCACCAGAGTGGACGGCTGCTCGACGAAGAGCCCGGAGAGGACAAAGACCAACCCGAGCAACGGGATGCTCACCAACATCACAAAGACGGTCGCCGAGCCCAACAAGGCACGCACCGGGCCGTTCCGAGATGCTTCGCGCACGAGCAGGTCGCTGCTCCCCATCGACGCCACACGGCCCAGCACCGCGCTGAGAGCCACAATCGACACGAAAAGCCCGAAGTCCCTGGGCCCCAGAGCACGTGCCACGAGCACAAAAGCTCCCACCTGACACAAGAGCCGGACCACATACGACGAGAGCAACCACAGGCTCTCGCGACCAAGGGCGCCGCTGCTCACTCAGACGCCTCCTCGGAAGGGGTGTGCTGACTCGCCTCTTCAGGGACCGCGTGTAGCCGGAAAGCTAGAGCGCAGAGTAATGCGGTGAGGAAGTGTCCATGATGCATCATCCGAGTTTCGGGAACAGCGACAAGCAGGAGGACTAGCAGCAACACGAGCGGAAAGACCCGATCGAGGCCCGGGGGACCATGAACAAAGCGGGTCATCGCAGCAAGGAGGAGCCGCCCAGCGAAGGCAATCAGTAGCGCGAGGCCGGGCCAGCCAACCCAGAATACTGTAGCCAGGTAGCCGCTGTGAATGGATCGCTGCCACGGGCGCCCGTGCAAGACGAGGTCCCCCTGCAACGCCGGCACCTCGGGCCAGGCAAGGGCGTAGCCATAACCGAAGACGGGTCGTTTCTCGATGATTTCGATGATGTGAGCCCAGATGACGGTCCGCTTCGTCAAAGTAAGGTCGCGCCCCACCAGCTCGAACAATGTCTCCCGGCCGAAAAATGCCAGAAGCGCTGAGAAGGCGAGGAAGAGGAGCGCGGGAACCCTGAGGTTGGGACGCTCATCGGTGAGGCGTCCAGCAAGAAGGGCTGCTCCACTTGCGAGCAACAAGACAAGCCCCGTAACCGAGCCCACAGGCCAGAGGATAGCTACTGAAAGTACCGCTCCTAGAGCAGCCATCCGAGCATCTCTGCCCCTACCCCACAGCGAGAGGCTCGCTAGCGAGAGCGAAGCAAGAACCGCGACCAGACCCAGCGCGTTGCGGTGTCCGAGGACTCCACGCCAGGCCCCGTCGAGGGCAACCCGTCGACCTCCGTGGATGCTCAGGTCCGGATCCACAGTGACCGCCCCGAGGGAGAGCACCAGCAGCAGCCCCATGGACCAGGCCAACACTCTTACCAGTTCAGTGAAGCTCAGCCGTCGATGGATGTACCAGGCCACGGCAACCAGTGCCCACAGCCCGCACAGGCGAAAGGCCATAAGCTCGACTCGCGCCGACCAGATCGTAGAGAGCGTGAGCAGGCCCAGTAGCGCCCATAACAACGGAGTGGGGCGCAGCACTGCTCGGAACCCCGGCCACAGGGCCTGGGCTCCCTGCCAGGGAAGATGCTTCTCGCAGCGGGCGAGTGCAACCAATGCGAGAACCACCATCAAAAAGCGCACCACGCTGAGACCGGCCTCGGGGAGGCCCCACCCCAGTCGTAGTGCTGCACTGACCGGGCCGAAGACCCAGAAGATGACCACCAACCCGGCCAACTGCGGCGCGGAAACTACTGGACGCGCAGAGCTCAGAGAGTTCAGCCCTTCTTCGGCTTCTTCGGCTTAGCCGGCTTCTTCGGCTTAGCCGGCTTCTTCGGCTTAGCC
>CAZBDA010000347.1:0-1793 GCA_964490445.1 uncultured Rickettsiales bacterium
CCAACCGCAAGGGGGGAAGCTACCCACGCTGCGTCCCCCCAAAGGGGGCCGTCTTTCGGCTCCTCAGGCCACCTGCCTGCTGCACCTTCAAACTGCCTGGGAAGACCTGCCTGCTGTACCTGCACTGTGGCAACATACCAGCCAAGCCTGCCACTGCCCAGCAGTTTAGTCCACTGATTCGAATTCTTGTTGTCCATACCATTTTGCTTCCGCAATGATCCTTCTCTTCATTGCTCCCTGAGTTTCTCCTTCTCGACTGCGACTGCCTGAGCTGTCCCTTATCTCAGCCTTGGAGACATGGCATCGGCTTGGCCTGCTGTCCATGCATCCTGGCATGTTTGCTGGCCTTGGATTTGCCTTAGTCTCAATGGGGCTCCGTCTCATTTCTTTGTCCCTATTCTCATCTTCTGCTGCCTCTTCTGCCTTCTCCTTTGCCTTCATTTGGGTCCTCAGTCTCTGTATCCTTTGTCTGGCTGTCTCCGGCCTTTGTTTCTCAGTGCTGCCTTTCACCTCATCCTTCTTGGCCACCTCACCTTCTGAAGTCTTTTCTTCCTCCTCCAGCTGGATCTTTTTATACGAAGCTACCTGTTCTTCCATCTCCTTTTCTACCTGCTGGTGTTCGACTTCAATCTCCTTGAGCTTGATGTCCATATCATCCAGCTTCGCAGCCGCCTTAGTGGCCGCTTCTTTCATGCTCTTGGCATGGATATCTATTAGCTCTTTGATTGCTTCATCTGGGAGTTCCCTCCACTCTTTGGGACTCCAAAGGTCCAGGCCCAACTGCCTGTCATCCTTTAGACAATGCAAAAGCTTCCTTATTTCCTTTAGCTCTGGTCTTTCCCTCTTATATGTCTCATCTTTTGCCTTCTGGACAACATCTTTCATTGCCTTCTTAAGTGCTTCATTCCTCTCCTGGCTCTTCTGCATCCACTGGTCACCCCACCTTGCTTCCTTTGTGCCCATGACATCACCCAGGTCCTGCATCTTTTCTCCTCCTTGTCTTTCAAAGTCTTTACTCCTGAATCCTCCTTCTGCATTAGTAAATTGATGATCCTTCTTCATAATCTGCGCCATCCATCGCCCCTCTGACCCTGGCTCCTGGTTCTGAGGCTCCTTTTGTTGTTTTACCCTTTGGTCGTTGTCCTGTTCAGGTACTTCGACAAGGTCACTGCTAACCTGGCTTGCATCACTCTCACTGTCTCTGCCTGCGCCTCTTCTGCCTCTGGTTCCTGCCTCTGAGCAGCACACATGGTCGCTGTCTGAGACTTCTTCTGCCTTCTCCTCGCTGGTTTCTGGTCTCCATCTTCCGTATGTTCTGAGTCTGTCAGGCTGGCGCTCCTGCCTTGAGCTTGTGGTAGAGAGGCTGAGGAGCGTTGGGCTGTGGCTGCCGCTGCTTCCTCTGCCTTCTGCCTTTCTTTGGCTTGGTGCCTCAACCTCTGCAACGCAATGCCCTTCTCCTGCTCTTCCTGTTGCTGCGCCTTTCCTCTCTTTTCTTCCTCCTCCTCTTCTTGTACTTTTTCCTGCTCTGCTCTTTCCATCACCTTCTCGAATAAAGCTTCCTGCTCCGCTTTCCTTTCCTTCTCCTTTCTCTCCTTCTTCTCCTCTTTGGTCTTCTCGGCCCTTTCTGCATACTGCCTCCAGTTCTGCAACTGTTCTTCGGCTGCTTTTCTCCTCATCCTTTCTCCTTCGACCTGTTCTTCCAGGTGTTTCATCCTGAGCTCCTGTTCCTGCAGATCTGCTGCTGCGTTTGTCTTGGCCTCTGCAGCAAATACTTGCTCTTCCTCTTCCTCTTC
>CAZBDA010000348.1:0-771 GCA_964490445.1 uncultured Rickettsiales bacterium
TGTCCCTTCCCGAGATTGCTGCGGTAGAGGGTGTTGCTGTCCCGCGCGGAGCTGTGACCCGAGTAGGTGCGAAATACCCAGGGACGATCGCGCTGCGGTTGTTTCGGCTTCGTCACACTTTCTCCAAGTGGTCGAGAACGTAGACGAAGACAGCGGCTGGCGGCAATTCGAGGGTGGTGGACCGCTGGCCGCGAGGCTCGCGGTGCCGCTATTCTCCGGTATGGCTGACGGTTACCGCTCGACCTCCGCAGAGTATCCGGAAGACCTGGAGGAGGGGATCCTCGCGCTCAAGCGCGAGCGGAACGCGGTCATCCTCGCCCACTACTACCAGGAGTCCGAGGTCCAGGACCTGGCGGATTTCGTCGGAGATTCGCTGGCGCTCGCGCAGGCCGCTGCACGGGTGGAGAGCGAGGCGATCGTCTTTTGCGGCGTTCACTTCATGGCCGAGACCGCAAAGATCTTGAACCCGGAGCGCGTGGTGGTGATTCCCGATGCCGCAGCGGGTTGCTCGCTCGCCGACGGCTGCCCCCCGGATGCCTTTCGAGATTTCGTGGAGGCGCACCCAGGCGCTCGCGTGCTCTCCTACATCAACTGCAGCGCCGAGGTGAAGGCGCTCTCGGACCTGATCTGCACCTCGTCGAATGCCGTGCGCATGGCGCAGGAGTTCGAGGGCGAGCCACTCATCTTCGCGCCGGACCGACACCTGGCGCTCTGGGTGGCGGGCCAGAGCGGGCGCGATGACATGATCGTGTGGCAGGGCAGCTGCGTGGT
>CAZBDA010000348.1:781-1778 GCA_964490445.1 uncultured Rickettsiales bacterium
CACGAGCAGTTCAGCGCAAAGGGCCTGGCGGGTCTGCGGGTACGGCACCCGGAGGCGGAGGTGCTCGCGCACCCCGAGTGCGACGCGGCAGTCCTCGCGCAGGCGGATTGGATCGCCTCCACCAAGGGAATCATCGGGCGAGCCGTTCGTTCGGAGGCGAAGACCCTGATCATTGCCACCGAGGACGGCGTCTTCCACCAGATCCGGCAGCAGGCGCCCGACAAGGAACTCATCCAGGCCCCCGGGATGGACGAGAGCTGCGCGTGCAACCAGTGTCCCTTCATGCGCCTCAATACGCTGGAGAAGCTCTACCTCTGTCTGCGCGATCTCGAGCCCCGCATCGATGTCGCCCCCGAGTTGCAGGCCCGGGCGCGGCGCCCCATCGAGCGTATGCTCGCACTCTCCAGCTGAGGGGCGCGGGGGACGTTGTTGCTTCTGCTTTTTCCGGTGCGCTCGCGCGGAGGAAGACCGGCGGCGGGGTGTGACCGGCTATTCGAGGATTTCGGCTAGCGCGATCTCGGCGATGCGTGCGTCGTCATAGTCGAGGATGTCGCCGAGGATGTGCATCGCGTCGCGTCCGAGAGTGGGGACCTGGGAGGGCCTGCGCGGCGGCGTGCGCGAGAGTAGCGAGCGGGTCGCTTCGAAGACGGTGGACTCGTCGGGGGCCGGAACGAAGTGCTGCCGGTGCTGGAGTTGAGGGTCTTCCGCGAGCCCCGCGCTGTCGAGAACCCGGTGGGCGGGTACGCCCCGGGCCGCCAGGGCGGCTTCCAGCACGCGGCCCTCGCGCTCCGCACTGTGCGCCGCCAAGGCGATGTCGAGTGTCTCCGCGTTGGCCAGGCGAGCTTCCGCGCTGGCATGGCGGACGTCATTCGCGATGTCGCTCGCCCCGAGTTCGGAGCAGAGCGCCCGGAAATCCGCGTCGTCACGGCACGCGATGGCGATCCAGGCATCCTTGCCGCGGACCGGGTAGCAGCCGTGGGGAGCCATGTCCTCGTCC
>CAZBDA010000349.1:0-1772 GCA_964490445.1 uncultured Rickettsiales bacterium
CGGGGGCGGTGGTGTCCCTGCTACTGGCCCTTGGTTCTCCCGTGGACTGGCGGGGGCCGGATCAGCGCTCCCCCTTGCAGCTGGCCGCGCAGCACGGTCACGAGCAGGTGATCGAGGTGCTGCTGGCCAGCGCTTCGCCGGTAGACGATCGGACGGCCGCTCAGCTCGCGCCCCTGCACCTGGCCGTGCTCGCCGGGCGGGCTGGGGCGGTGCGGCAGTTGTTGGAGGCTGGCGCGAAGGTCTCGGCCCGGGCGGGTCGGGGGGTCACTCCCCTGCACCTGGCCGCGCTGCAGGCCGATCCGGAGATCCTGGCGCTTCTCCTCGAGGCGGGCGCGAGCCCCGAGCTGGAGAACCGCGACGGCCGCACGCCACGGGACGTGGCGCAGCGCAATGGACACGAGACGGCCTTTTCCGCGCCCGCCGACCTGGAGTAGGCTGGCGGCACACACAGGAGGGCCCCCCATGCAGATCGGTCTCATGAGCGGCGCCGACGGCGGCGCTGCGTCCATCGACGCCATCGTCGAAGATGCGCGCAGCGCGCAAACCCAGGGTTTTACGTCGTTTTGGCTGGCGAACATCTTCGGCTTCGACGCCATCACCGCGCTGGCGTTGGTGGGTCGTGAAGTCGAGGGCCTGCAGTTCGGGACCGCGGTGGTGCCCAGCTATCCGCGGCATCCCGCGGCCATCGCCCAGCAGGCACTGACCGCATCCGCGGCAACCGGGGGGCGTTTCCAGCTGGGCATCGGCCTCTCCCACAAGATCGTGATCGAGGACATGTTCGGTCTCTCCTACGCGAAGCCCGCGCGGCACATGCGCGAGTATCTCGCGGTGTTGGCCCCGTTGCTGCGAGGCGAGGCCGCCAAGCACGTGGGCGAGGAATACCGGGTGAACGCCGCCTTCCAGGTGCCCGGCGCCGGCCCGGTACCGCTGGTGGTGGCCGCCCTGGGTCCCGTCATGTTGCGCCTCGCCGGCGAGCTGGCCGACGGCACGATCACCTGGATGACGGGGGTCAAGACACTGGGCGACCACATCGTCCCGAAGCTCTGCGCTGCCGCCGAGGGTGCGGGTCGGCCCGAGCCACGCGTGGTGGCCGGCCTGCCCGTGGAGCTCAGCAGCGATCCCGCCGGCACGCGGGCCCACATGGACGAGGTCTTTGCCATCTACCCCACGCTGCCCTCCTACAAGGCGATGTTGGATCGCGAGGGCGCGGCGCGGCCCTCGGAGATCGCTCTGGTGGGTGACGAGGTTTCGCTCCGCGACCAGATCGGTGGCCTGGAGTCGGCGGGAGTGACGGATCTGGTCGCTGCAGTCGGCCGCGGCCGCGATGGCAGTGGTGCGCGCACGCGGGAGTTCCTCGCCGGCCTCTGACGTGGATCGATGTCCTCGAAGCTCGAGGCTTCGGGCTTGTCGGGTGCAGGGGAGGACTGTATGGACGTCCTGCGCGTGAGCTACCGGCTCGCTGTGAGTCCCAGCGACGCGCCCGCGCGCGCCGATGCGCTGGCCCGGGAGCAGAGCGTGGAGGTTCCGCGGGCGGTATTGCGGGACCCTTCCGTCTCGGAGCGGACGCTCGGACGCGTCGAATCCGTGGAGCCGCTCTCGGAGACCTCCGCGCTGGCCCGCATCGTATTCCCCCTGGATGCCACCGCCCGGGATCCCGCCCAACTCCTCAACCTGCTCTTCGGGAACGCCTCGCTGCAGAGCGACGTGGAGTGCGTGGATGCCGACTTCCCAGAGCCTCTGCTCGAGGCGTTGCGGGGGCCGCGCTTCGGTGT
>CAZBDA010000350.1:0-1770 GCA_964490445.1 uncultured Rickettsiales bacterium
GTGCATTGTCCTTGTCCTTGTCATGGATACAATTGGAGCGGCGGCGGCGGCCCGGGCGGCGGCGGCTGCGGCGGCGGCGGCGGCGGCGGCTGCACCAGCGCTGTTTCGGCTGCGCTGGCGCTGGCGTTTGCGCTTGCGCGACGGTGCCGTGGCTGCGATCTCCGCCTCGAGGCTGTTGTAGAGAGCATCAATCCCCGGCAGCGCTAGATCCCCATCCGCGATCTGCGGCGGGTCCGAGCGCACTGGGGCGGTCATGGCGTTGCCGGCGGGAGGCCCTTCTTCGGCTTCTGCCTGAGGTCCATCGTCGTCGGAGTTCAGGTCAACGTCATAGTCCGCCTTCATCTCGTCGTGCTGGGCGCTGCTGCTGCTGCTGCTGCTTTCAGGTGCCGTCGTGGAGCATGCCGTTGCCGTGGACGTGGAGCATTGTGCCGTGGACGTGGAGCATTGCATTTGTTCCGGCTCATGCTGCGTGAAGTCGCATGGCACTGCCTGTTGCTCCTGCAATTGCTCTTCCTTGACTTGGACTTGTGGCTTTGGCTCTGTGAGGGGTTCTTGCTTGATTGCCTTGGTTGGAGGCTCCTCAATTTTGATCTCGGGAGTCTCCAGCTTGGGCTCAGTCAGGTCAATTATTGTTGGAGCAGTTGGAGCTGGGGGCCTGCCTATGGTGAGTTGCATGGCGGCCCTCCACTGCTCATCAATGGTTGTGTGGATGTCAACTTGTTGTTTCCATTTTGCCAGCAGGTCAGGACGGTTGCGCGCGTAGTGATCCCTGATCAGGCGAATCGTCGCCATCCTTGGATCGTTGGATTCAGGGTGCGCAAAGGGATGGTTTGAATCCCTTGTGACCATGTCATATTTTGCCTTGGGCCTGAATGCAATGAAATCTTTGATATTGTGTTGGTATGCAAATGTTCCAGCCATCAGCTCGAGGATGGCGCGACGATCGATGCTTCCTTTTGTGTGAGCATCGGCTGTCATGTCTCTGGTGTCGCACCACCTCAGTTGTGTCAAGATCCCCTTGTCAAGGAGCTCTCGCAGCCAAAATAAATGGACGGCGAGGCCCTTCTCTGTTGGGGTCTTGATGTTGCTCGCTGAAACTGCGGCAAAGAGTGACATTGAATCTGTGACCAAGACGGTTGTAATGTCATGGCCACCTTCGTCACGCAGTTTCAGGGCTTCTGTTGGGGTCAATGCACCGTGTTGTAGCTCATGGAATGTTGTGATGAGTGGCATAAGCTCGTCTGCCGTATTTACGGCTGCCCGGGCTTCCGAGCTGAATGAGCACCGGGTAACGTGCTTGTGGCTCCGGCAGGGAGAGTCCAACAAATGCCAGACAGTTTTGCCTGAAGGGTCGGTACCTTTTCGCATGAAGTTGGCTCCCCGAATTCCGTAACCGGACTCTTGCTCTTTGGAAAACCCGGAATCACTATGTGCCTCGATGGTGCGAAGACACTTCATCTTGCGGTATGTAATTGTAGCAGGCTTGTGTTGCAAGATCCTGACAATTGCATTGAGGCGCCTTACATGGATGTTTTGGGGTGCATGTGTTTTGCGTTGCAAGGATACGACGTAAACCGCTATCCAGTGTTGTGTTAATAGCGTAAACGCCAATGCCCCCAAAAGACTCCAAAATACTTCCTTGAGTGGAGGCGTGCAAGGTGCAGTGCTCTCGGCGCCAGTGAGGTCATGGTGCGTGATTGGCTTGAGGCTTGAAATGTACTCATCTTGATCAGTGGTGATTGAGCCATTTGTGAGGTGCTTGTGCCGGAC
>CAZBDA010000351.1:0-215 GCA_964490445.1 uncultured Rickettsiales bacterium
GTCCAGGGCGTCCAGGGGCGCTCCGAAGAAGCAGGCCTGCTCCATCTATGCATGGTCGTTTTCATAGGTTAGGTTTTGGAGTTTTTGTGGAAGGCATTCCCAGGGGGCTTGCCAATTGTGCACACAGGGTTTTGAAAGGCCCGCCCCGGGTGCCCAGGGGGCGTGTCATTTGTATGTGGCCCATTGTGAGTCCTCAGACAGATGGTGGGTGGTTG
>CAZBDA010000351.1:225-1763 GCA_964490445.1 uncultured Rickettsiales bacterium
GGAGCCCTCCTCCAGAGGGGGGGGGGTGGTGTGGTGGGGTGGTGTGTGTGGGGCGTTTTTTCCTTGGGGGCCGGCGGCCGGGGCGAAGGGGGAGCGGGGACCACGAGGCTGTCGCGAAGCCCGTCAACAACTCGCATGCTGATACTGATGATGATGATGAAACCTCCGAGCATGATCAGCCAGCCTTTGATGACAGCCCCTGCGGATCTCCCGCACCCATTGAGACCGAGCACAGCGAAGCGTCGGACATGAGCGATGACAAGCAGGAGGATGGGTCGGATTCGGAGGACAGCGATGAGGACCCCAACGATGCTAAGAAGAAGAAGGGTGGCCGAATGCTTGCAAAGCAAGAGGTCAAGAAGAAAGTAAAAAAGGAAACACCAAAAGTAAAGGAGCCAGCAGCAAAAGCAAAAGGAGGCAGCAAAAGGGGTTCATGCGGCATGTGCAAAAAACTTGCCAGCCAGGACCCGAGCATAACCTGTCTGTGCAGCATGCGCGCAACGATGAGAGTGACTTTCCATTCTCTCCGAGATCCCCGCCGACCAATGTGTAGCGGTATGTTGTAATTATCTATGCTTTTAGTCGCATCTATTGGCGCCCCTTGCTTATCTTGTTGACCTATTAGCTCTGATTGCATACATCGAGAGAGAGAGAGAGAGAGAGAATGACAGAGAGAGAGAGAGAGGGACCACCCATTTGGGATGAGCATTTTGTTCTTATTTGGAGCAAGCGTTCTAGATGTTTCGTTTTCTTCGGTGTCGCATTCCCCATGGGGTGTGTCCCAAAGTGGCATGGGTATGACCTCACCGTGCCCAGCACATCTGTAAGCATGTGTTCATACACCGCCATAGCGTTGAAAGGACCTTGCCATGGTCGACGTCGACAAGTGCGAGCGATGCTTCGAGATTGCGAAATCATGGTACGGGAAGCCGTGGTCAGTGCTTACCAAGCTCTATGCGGAGAGTGCAACCTTCAGGGCCGAGTGGGCTGAGGCATTGAAGAACAAGGAGGCCGAGATACGGAATTGGCAGGCAAACTTAGGCGTTAATGCTATGAAGCGGACCGGTTGTCAACTGGAAATGCTGTACTTCTTCCTCACAATCTCGGAGTTTATCAAGAAATACAGCTTAGAACCCAAATCAATAGGGTACAAGACAACCAAATTGCTCGATGAGTTTGGCGTCCAGGAGCTCACAGGATGCTTGGTGAAACCCACACAAGGCGAATGTATGTTCCAGTACAGGCTTGTGCGGCTCTTCTCAGAGCAAAGTTGGAACATGCACGAGCAGTTGTTGATGCCGCAGGATCGCTTGCGGGAGAAGGAGCCACAGGAAACATTCATGACCCTCAACATGCAAAAAAGGACCCAGCACAAGGAATTTAACACATATATCGGTATATTTTATACATGCTAGATTAAACTTGCAGCTTGATGCTTGCAAGTGAGGGGTCTTGCACGATAGTGTACGAAAGTTGAATTGGCGGAGTGTGAGGTGAAATTTGCAAGCTTAAATGGGATCGAGTTGCGTTGGGCAGAG
>CAZBDA010000352.1:0-1755 GCA_964490445.1 uncultured Rickettsiales bacterium
GTATCCATAATCAGTTATAATATATACATAAGTTAATGATCGGAGGCAATATGGAAAAAGTTAAGTATAGCGTAGCAAGAGCTTCAATGATATTGTTGTTTGCATTCTCAGTGATAGTGGTTCACCAATCGTGTACCAGCGAGGAAACAATAGATTCTAAATTTAATGATACGGATTTCATTGAAAACCTCTCTAATTACGAATAGGGAGGGCCTAAATATGGAAAAATGTGAATGTTGTGGATGTAATACACCTTGTGTGTGTGAATGCTGCTGTAAATAAGGGGGCGTAATGGTTTCGACAGGATAGTACAGGGAAATAGAGTGCAAGTAGGTGAGATTCGGCCTTAATCGTTCAAAAACTATAATTGCTAATAACAATTTACACTTTGATCAAGCCTTAGCGGCTTAATCGGGTGGCTGTCTCAAGCCATCTAACCAAGAGGGACTATGTGGGTGGCTCCACTGAAAGGAACAAAGCCAAAATGGTTACCCCATTAGAGAGTGGCGGAAATATACGCAGGGTTCTACTGTCAATATACGACCCGGCTTGAGGAATGAGAGACAATGAAAGGAATACTCAAGCAATTACGAGTTAAAATCTCGTCTCTCTGGGTGGAGCGCAACAGGGCTGTAAGCGCAGGGTAAACAGCCTATCTTTGTCGGAGTTGTGATAGAAAACCGACTAAGCTTGTGAATGACTCGATTTAACTGCTATTGTGGACGGGGGTTCGATTCCCCCCGCCTCCACCATTTAAGGAGATAATATGGATATTTTAAGATCAAAAAACGTGAGTCTAACATTTGCCATTCTTAATGGTGTCTTTGCTCTTCAAGCTGTTTCCACGGGAAGTTGGGCTTGGGCTTTGATCTGTTTGGGATGCTGTGGCTGGTGTGCCAACAATTATAAAAACGCGGAGTAAAAATGAAAGTTGGTGACCTTGTAAGAGCAAAAGAACCGTCATCGGCTTATCGTTTTGGTGTCGTGACCGGACTTGCCGAAGATGGCAGATATTGCTGGGTCAACTTTATGAGTGTTGGATATGATAAGTGGTTTCATTGTGATGTGTTAGAGAAAATAGAACCAAACTAAAAATAATATTGCGAGTGTAGCTCAGTGGTAGAGCGTCACGTTGCCAACGTGAATGTCGTGGGTTCGACTCCCATCACTCGCTCCATTTAAAGCCCTTCGGGGCTTTTTTTATTTTGTTTTCGCTTTTAATCGCTGCCCCCCATAGTTATTAATGGGGGGGCGTGTTTATGTTTTATATGTTTTTGTTTTTATTTTCTTGCATGATAACCGTGGAGGATTCAACCGATAGAACGGCAGTATCATTTGAACAAGGAGAAACATCCAAAGCAATGTCCGTCCGAACGCCCCTTCAGTCATCGGGCAAGTTGGTTGTGTATGACAAAAACCAGATGCTTGGACATGGATCGGGAAACTATTTTAAAATTGGTAAACATAAATTTATTATAACGGCGGCGCATGTTATAAAACATCCGTTTTCAACTTACATCATCGACGGAGAAGAGTTAGTTAAAATAAAAGTTCTCTATGTAGATGATATGAGAGATGTGGCAATTGTCGTCCCGGAAAAAGAACTTATTAATATTGAAAGTAAAACTTTTCGACCAAATACAAAATCAGATTTAATAGGAAAAACTACTTACTACGCGGGATACCCACAGGACATGGATAAATGTTTGTTCAAGGGTTTCGTGTCTAAATCGGGCTCAACCATGATAATAATGC
>CAZBDA010000353.1:0-1750 GCA_964490445.1 uncultured Rickettsiales bacterium
CTCGCGGCGACGGTTTTTGGCGGCAGCCTGTTTCTGCTCGGCCAGTACCACGAGTACTGGGGTCTGATCGAAGGCCACGGCCTGCTGAATCTGGGCCTCGAGTTCGGAGCGACGCACTACTCCACCACCTTTTACTGCATCACCGGTTTCCACGGGCTGCACGTCACCACTGGCGTCATCTATCTGGCCTGCGTGCTGGTCGGCACGATGATGGGCAAGACCGACGCCAACACCATCGAGGTGGCCGGCTTGTTCTGGCACTTCGTGGACCTCGTTTGGATCCTCGTGTTCACCTTCATTTACCTGATCCCTTACGGCTGAGCTGACATGGGCAAGGAAGACAAAGACAAGGTTGACGAAGCCAAGGCCGACGAGGCCAAGGCCGACGAAGAAGCCGGCGAGGCCAAGGCCGACGAGGCCAAGGCCGACAAGAAAAAGGCGTCCAGCAACAAGACCAAGGGCAAGGGCAAGACCAAGGGCAAGACCAAGGGCAAGCCCAAGGCTGCGGCGCGCGAGGCGACGTCCGATCCACCGCCCGAGCCCAAGGACGATGCGCCCCACGACGACCACGGTCATCACAAGCCGGACCGCAAGAAGTACCTCCAGGTCTTTTTCTGGCTGTTCGTCCTGACGGTTCTCGAGGTCGGCGTCGCCTACCTCGAAGCTTACATGGGCAAGACCGCGCTGGTGACCGCACTCATCGGCCTGGCGCTGGCCAAGGCGGCCGCCGTGGCGATGTTCTTCATGCATCTCAATCACGAGACGAAGTTCATGCGCTGGACCGTGGCGTTTCCCATGGCCTTTCCCGCGCTTTATGCCTTCATCCTCATCGCCGAGGGCGCGTACCGTGCGATTTGGGGCGGATCATGAGCATGCGTGCGTTGTGGACCACCTTGACGGCGCTGGCGATCGTCGCCGTAGCGAACGTCGCGCAGGCCTGCCCCGTGTGCGCGTCGCGTGAGGAAGCCGGCTCGATGAGCTGGATCGCTCTCGGCGCCTTCGTGTTGTCCCCCTGGTTCATCGCGGTGGCGTTTGGCATCTGGCTGCGCCGTGCCACCCGCGAAGACAGTTTTCCGCTCCCTTCATCGGAGACCGAATGATGCAGAACAAATTGGGCTCCTCGCGACTGCTCGCGACCGCAGCTGGCCTGCTGACCATGCTTGCCGCCTCCGTCGCCCATGCCGATCCCATTCCGGAGGATGGCTGGGGCATGCCGCGCGATCTGTCGCGCGATGGTCACCGTATCGACTGGCTCATCGATGTGACCAACTACTTCGTGCTCTTCTTGTTCGTGGTCATGTGCGCCTGGATGGCCATCGCGGTCATCAAGCACAACGAGAATCACAAGGCCGAGTACGACCACGGCGACAGCAAGCACCACATCGGCATCGCGATGCTGATCAGCGCGATCATCTTCTTCGTGGTCGACGGCAACCTCTGGTTCAACTCGGTCGTCGACGTCAACACCATCTACTGGAACCATGCCCTCGGCGAGGAGCACCCGGACGCGGTGCGCATCGAGGTCAACGCGCACCAGTGGGCGTGGGACGCGCGCTATGCTGGCCCCGACGGCAAGTTCAACACCGCCGACGATGCGGTCACGTTGAACGACATCCGTGTTCCTGTCGGCGTACCGGTGCTGTTCCAGCTCGCGTCCACCGACGTGATCCACAGCTTTTATCTGCCCAATCTTCGCATCAAGCAGGATGCGACGCCGGGGATGATCACCCGCATGTGGTTCGTGGCCAAG
>CAZBDA010000354.1:0-1728 GCA_964490445.1 uncultured Rickettsiales bacterium
TGCGCTCTTCGGCTCCGTCACACCAGTCCGCGGTAGCGGAGGTGGACCGATGGGCGTGGGCTGTACCCAGCCAGCCGGTGCGCTCTTGACAGGTGGGGCTGACGTCATCGTCGCTCGCGAGGGACATTGTATTGGCTTCGCGACTGCCGTGTGCGGCACCCACGTAGCAACAGTGGGCGTCCTGTCGGACGAAATACCGCGGAGAGCAAGATCAGCCGGAGTGGGCGTCGCAGACCGCTGCATCCTGGTCGATGCTGGGCTGTCGCCACTCGGCTTGTCGCAGCAATTTTCATCTGTAGCGACTGGAGCCTCTCCCGCAGCTTTTGCCGACACGGTCATAGCTGCTAATGCCTTATCAAGATCTCGTTCCCGAGGTGGAGGAAGCAGCGGGATCGGCGGGAGCGCAGTATCAAAGAACCCCGTCAGTGGATCAATATGCGGGATACCACAAGGTTTCGTACTGGATTCCATCACCGTGACCGGTGGGCCAGATGATTTTGGCGTCTGATGAAACCGTGGTGCTTGTATACTGCCACCTGTTGGTGCAAGCCTCGCCGGGCTGGCTGCGCGTGCCCGCGTCACTTCTCTCTCCCATGGTGGAGTGATGCACCCGATGGCATCTCCGTCGGGAGTCATTCCATCGTCGGTTTCCGATACCGTGTATTGGTCGGTATGCCGAGCAGTCTCTGACAACACATGACCACCGTATGTTGACAACCACCAAGGTGTTCGTCTCACTTTCGGGTGTGCCCGATGATACTGTCGGCTTGCTTCTCGTTTTCGGAGAGCTGCAGCATCAAGCTTCTGCGACTGTCCTTTTGGAGCCCAACCCATGTTGCAATAGTCCCATGGATGTCTTTCGACGGCTACCAACACTCGCGATAGCGATGAGAGCGGTTCGGCAACCCATGGCCATGGGCGCCTGAACTCGAACTCTTCTCCAATCGTGTCAGGGTTGTACATGCCATTCCAATGCTGATAAGCATGCGTTTGTCCCGTGTGCACTACTTTTCTCCTTTTGGAGTCTTCGATCTCGTAGTGCCAGGTCTCCTGTCGGAATTCCTTTGCCCCAAATTGAGCATGTTTGCCACATTTAGCAAGAGGAGGACCATTCCCGTACGGTTTTGGCGGTGGTATAGCCATCCCGTTTTCGGGCCAATCGGGATTATCATCCCTCCATTTTCCTCCATCCGCCCAGCCCCAGACCTCAATAGTGCGACTTCCAATCAAGGAGTCTCGGGGGTCTGCCCCCGCAATTGGGTCACTGGCCGGCATCTGGTTAGATCCGCCCGGTCGGGCCCAAGCTGGAAGGTCTGGCATCCCTTCAGGGATCACACGCTGGGAGTCATCCCATTGTTCCTGGATGGGGATTGGAGTTTGCTTCATTGACGCAATCATCCGGCGTGTCCGCTCAACTTCCTCGTCTGACTTACCAACAACCTCAGCCAACATGCGGTCACACTTTGTGTTCAAAGCGGCCTTTGAGCCCCACTTTATGTCCAACTGCCTGGCATATCGGAGGTTCATGTTGTGCTTGTTGGCCATGATTTCCTGTTCAGGACGGGATAGGTTTTGGTACCAATTAAACCGAGGTTTCGGTAGCGTGAAGCAGACGCATCCGTCAGGCTTGCGCCAAGCGCCATAGGCTTTGTACATCGCCTCGACAGCAATGAAACGATCATCGGTGCCCCGAGTCTGGTCATATGCCTGTCGGCCATACTCGTATTC
>CAZBDA010000355.1:0-1728 GCA_964490445.1 uncultured Rickettsiales bacterium
GGCGTCCGATGCCGCCGCCGAAGAGCTCCACGACAATTGGCGCAACCTCATCGATCACGACCGTTTGGGTGTTGCTCAATCCAATCGTGGCCCCATTCGCACTGGTCAGGGTGACGATCACCGTCTCAGTGCCCTCGAGAATCCCCTCGTCGATCGGTTCGATGGTGATCGGCGTGGTGAGCTGACCCGCGGGTATGGTGACCGGGTTCGCTGGAGGCGCAAAATCGACCCCTGGGGAGGCGGTTCCGGTGAGGTCGAAGAAGACTTGGACCGCGGTGCTGGATGCTGCCGATAGGGTCACGGTGAGGTTGACGGGACCACTTCCTTCGAGAATCGTCGCACCGCCGAAGATCTCCACAGTTGGTAGGACTGTACTGGGATCTTCGATCGTGATCGAAGCGGAGGTGGAGAGACCGAGCGTCGCACCGACAGCGGTGGTAAGAATCACTTCGAGGAGTGCTGGGCCCTCGGGATCACCGTCGGAAATGAGGTCGATGGGAAAATCGACCGAGAGTGTCCCGGCGGGAATCGTGAGAGGGCTGGTTGGAGCGAGAAAATCGTTTCCTGCGGTGGCGGTACCACCTGAGGTAAAGCTGATGATGGCGTCCACCGCCGAGATGGTGTTTAGAGAAATCGTAAGGGTCACGGAACCGGAGTCCTCTGAAACGGTGATGCCCCCCCCGAAGATTTCGACGGTGGGTGGGGGATCAATCTCTCCCAATGTGATGAGAAGAGTGTCGATCGCTCCGATGGTGAATCCCGGTCCTGGGACTAAGCTCAACTCGATCGTCTCGTCCCCCTCGAAGAGGGCATCTTCGATGAGGGTGATCTCATAGCTCCGAGTCGTTTCTCCCGGAGTGAAGGTCTGAGTGGTGAGCGCGGTGAAGTCGACTCCCGGCGTTGCGGATCCAGCGAGAGTGGCGCTCACTTCTACTGGAGTGCTCGAAGGACGGTCGAGCGTCACTTCGACGAGGACGGTACCTGAACTCTCAGTGGTCGATAACGCACCGCTGGCGAATGACGCTGCGGGCAGAGGGTCATCCTCGACGATCGTCAAAGTATGGGTTTCAGGAGTGCCCAATGTCGCCCCGACCGGACTCACGAGAGTGAGAACGAGCGTTTCATCCTCTTCCGAAGTCAGATCGTCGATAAGGGTGACTGCTATGGTGGCGGCAGTGGTACCTGCGGGGATCACGATCGAGGGGGGAATCGAAGTGTAGTCGAGGGAGTCCTGAGCGGTGCCGCCGACTTGAAGATCGACGGCGATGTCGGTGACTTGGAGTCCACTCAAAGTCAAATCGATCGAAACAGATCCGCTACTTTCAGCAGCTGAAGAACTCGCCACCGCGAATGACACTTCCGGTCGATTTGCGGGAGACACCGTGAGCACCAGGTCAAAGCTGCTCGATCCACCGACATTGGTGGCGGTGATGGTGTAGGTCGCGGGCAATGCTGGATCGGTGGGGGGTCCGGAAATGATCCCTGAGTTCGGCTCGATCGACAGTCCCTGAGGGAGTGCGGGTGAGACGGTGTACTCATCAACCTGACCGCTTCCCAGAGTGGGGGTGATCGTGACCGGAACACCCACTGTCAAAGGACCAGGATCGAGATAGGAGAGACCACTTGGTGGAGACACTGCCGCGGGAGTTCCTCCGCCCCCCCCTCCTCCACCACAGCTGGCGAGGAGGCCGGCGATGATCAAGATGGGTAGAGATCGAAGCAGCCGCC
>CAZBDA010000356.1:0-1723 GCA_964490445.1 uncultured Rickettsiales bacterium
TGCCCGTGCTTGACCACTGATAGAGATTATTGACATCGTGCGGATCGGGACAGCCTCCGGGCGCAGTTTCGCAGATCGCCGATGCGGGAAAAGAAGCGTCAAACGTCCCCGTCTTCCTCTCCCACAGCAACCCTGTCTCGTTGTCGGCCACGGTCAGACCGTCGGCGCACGCCTGGAAACGGGAGGTTGATATCTGGAGGATGTCGGGTGTAAAAATGAAATTCAGAGAACCATCTGCTGTATGGGTACCGGGGCACTGACTGGTGAACGTGATCGTTACCGTATGAGAGCCTGCGGCCACTTCTCGCGTCCCGTTGGCATGCCAAGTGTCAATGTCTGGAAAATTCTGGCTATCAAAGATATCGGCGACAGATAGCCCATCGACCAGAATGCCGGCCCCATCAAGGCAACTCCCGCCAAAATTAAGAGTGCCCGATCCGACCAAAGAAAGCACTCCAGCTGGTGTGGTGATGAATATGGACTGCGATAACGTGGGCGGCAACTCAAAGAAGCCCGAAAAGGAAACTTCGGCGGAGCCTGCCGCGCCGGCGTGGCTGGGGATCGCATTGACTTGCGACGTGAGGCTGGCGACGTCTGCCTGAAGCGTTGAGACAAGGCCCTGCAAGGTCGTCACATCACTTTCGACGTACGAAAGTCCTCCGATCACATCGATCATCTCCGGCCCCGCAACAAGCGAGCCCTCCACCACAGCATCCCCCACAACATGCAGCTGCGAGGTCGGCGTCGCTGTCGACGTCCAGCTCACGACCTGATCCGGCGTAGTCAGCTGCCCCGCTCCGCTCGACCAGGACGAAGGGATCATCGCGATCAGCGCAGAGAGCGTTGTGCCCTCAAGGGTGGCTGCGTTGCCGGCTTCGAGTGCCGAGGCTGCTGTGGTCGCCGAGTTGGCTGAGTCTGCACTCTCGGCCTGCATTGCGTAAGGCACCGACCCCATCACGAGCCTTGGTGCGAGGACTTCGCCATCCACGACGACCTCGAGGTAGCGATTGACGCCGGCGAAGAGCGCCGAATCGAACGTGCCGAAAATCACTGAACCCGCACCCAGCTTCACGCTGAACGCGCCCACATCGTCGATTGCAACGTTCGGGTGATCCTCGCTGTAGAGCGCGGAGCCGCCTGCGATCACGTCGTAGATGCGCATCGAGAGATTGACGGGGCCGACAAGGGGTGCGCCCACGGTATCGGTGAGCCGCCCCTGGTACGCCATGTCGTAGGGGACCTGGGCCGATGCGGCAAAGGCATTGAGCCAGAGCCCGATCAGGAGGATCAGTATGGCTGGGGATTGAAGTGGTCGTTTAGGGGATCGCATCATGGTTTGTCCGTGAACTAACGGCTGGGAGTGAGACCAAAGCACCAAAGACTCAAGAACCGCACGAGCCGGCACGAACTGCACGAACGTAGTGCATATTAACAGTGGTTTTGTCGCGAAAGGCGACGTTGCCAACTACGAACCCCGCGAACCACGCTTGCCCAGCGTCGCCGGCGCGACTGGTGGCGGACCAAAGGTCATTCGTCGCTTGGGGCCCCCCGATCGCAGCAAACTCGGGGTCGATGCAAGGTACGGAAGAACAGGTCGTCGCCTGTCCGGTCGGATTCGTGCCCATGTCCGGGTCAGCGGGATTCACGTCTGTTGAGACGGTCGTAACACCGCCGCCGACCAGAAGGGTCTGCAATTCCGAAATGATGGGCAGACGCCAGTCCG
>CAZBDA010000357.1:0-1418 GCA_964490445.1 uncultured Rickettsiales bacterium
TGGCCGATGAGAATCTCTCGCTTCCCCTGCCACCGGGGCTGCAGGTGCGAAAGGATGTCCGGGGAAAGCTCGGGGCGATCCGTCTGCTGGAGACCGAGGCCGCCGTGCGCAAGGCGCTCGCCCAGCTCAACGCCGTGATCGGCAAGGCAAACAGCACACACATCGCCGGACCGCCGTCGGACTTGGCTCCCGTCGATGTCGAGGCCTTCGTGGACCGGTGGCGAGCGCTCAAAATGCGTTAGGCTTCGCAGCATGTCCTTTGTGCACCGCTGGCTGCCTCCTGTCGTGCTCTTCGGCGTGGCGGCCTATGTGTGGAACTTCAACCAGGGCCATTCCGACACGGCGCTGCTGTTTCCACTGCTGGACGAGATCCCTGCGCTGCGCGGTGAAATCGCTCTGCAGGCCCAGCTGTCCTGGATCCTGTGTGTGGTGTTCGGTGCGCTCGCCACGGTGCACGCGCTCTGGCGCCAGCTCTGGCCGGTTCCCGAGCCCTCGGACGACGAAGAGGAGACCTGAGCGATGAAGATGTTGCAGTCCATGAACCCCTCGACCGGCGAGGTCGTCGGCGAGGTTCCGCTGGCGACCGTGGAGGCGGTGGAGGCCGCCGTGAGGCGCGCACGGGCCGTGCAGCCGTCTTGGGCCGCGGTACCGATGGAGGCGCGAGTGGCCCTTCTCGAGAGGGCTTCGGAGCGTGTCATGGAGCGGGTCGAGACCTTGGCCGAGTTGTTGACGCGAGAAATGGGCAAGCCCCTGCAGGAGGCGCGAGGCGAGGTGCGCGTGGTCGCGAAGATGTTGGCCTCGGATCCAGCTGCTGTGGCCGAGGCATTGGCCCCGGAGCACTTCGAGAACGCGCGAACCCGGACCACGGTCTATCGGGATCCCTTTGGCGTGGTGGCCTGCATCTCGCCGTGGAACTTCCCCGTGATGATGCCCCACCAGCAGGTCGTTCCCGCCCTGATCGCCGGCAATGCTGTGGTGGCGAAGCCATCCGAAGAGACGCCCATCGTGGCACAAGCCTATCTGGACTGCCTGCTCGAAGTGCTGCCCGAGGGCGTACTGCAGGTGGTTCACGGTGCGGAGGCGCAAGGCCGGGCTTTGGTTGCGGCCGACGTGAACCTCATCGTCTTCACCGGCTCGCGGGAGGCGGGCAAGCACATCCTGGCCGAGGCGAGCAAGGGTCTGAAGCGCGTGATCCTCGAGCTGGGCGGCAAGGACCCGCTCATCGTGCTGGACGACGCCGACATCGAGGCCGCAGCCCGGTTCTCGGCGGCCAACGCCTTTCGCAATGCCGGTCAGGTCTGCGTGAGCACCGAGCGCATCTATGTCGAGCCGGCCGCGCACGATCGCTTCGTTGCGGCCCTGCAGTCTGAGGCGGAGCGGATGACGGTGGGAGACGGTCTCGTGGATGGCACGCGCAT
>CAZBDA010000357.1:1428-1722 GCA_964490445.1 uncultured Rickettsiales bacterium
GGACCGATGATCCACGGCAAGCAGCGCGCCCACGTGCTGCGGCAGGTCGAGGCGGCGATTGAGGCCGGCGCCATCGTCGCTTGGGATGGAGGCGGGGCGACCGGTGACAGCTTCCTCGCGCCCATCATCCTCACGGAATGTACGCACGACATGGCCATTGCCCGGGACGAGACCTT
Organism: uncultured Rickettsiales bacterium; assembly: GCA_964490445.1. Classification (GTDB taxonomy): domain Bacteria; phylum Myxococcota_A; class UBA796; order UBA9615; family UBA9615; genus UBA6601. Next base: position 1,605 of record CAZBDA010000357.1, read on the forward strand.
CGGCCCCGTGGCCTGCGTCTATCGGGTCGAGGACGAAGAGGAGGCCATCGGGCTGGCCAACGACACCCCCTATGGCCTCGGAGCCGCGGTGTTCGGATCACCTGAGCGCGCCCGACGG
>CAZBDA010000358.1:0-1710 GCA_964490445.1 uncultured Rickettsiales bacterium
GCGGAGGTCACCGTAATTGGGCTATTTGACATAGTCGGGGTGGGCTTCCTCGCACGCTCCAGGCCAATCGTAGTGCAAGCTTGTTGAGGAAAATGTTGCTCCGCGCTCGTCCAGGGGCGTCTTTCGAGATTGGCATGGACTGTGGACAACGTGATTGCGAAGCAGATTACTTAACATAACGCCTCTTATCGGACCTATACGCTGTCGTGGCTGGCGATCTCAACGAAGCCGGTTCGGGCCCGGTGACAACAGCCCTCGAGGACGCGGGTTTCGAGGAGTCCTGTGAGCAGAGCCCATGCGCGAGCTCGAGCCATGTTGAACGCTTTTTCCTTCGTTCCGGCACAGCGGTGTCTCTTCAGCCTGCGTCCTGGGCGCGGGAGCCTGCCTTTGTCGATGAACGTGGCCGGGCGCTGAGTGACCACCCGGCGCTTTCGTTAACGCTGCAGTGGATGATCTCTTCCAGTCCTTGAGCTCGCGCCCTCTAGCCTCGGGGTAGAGCGCAGCGGCGCCTCAGTCCTCGGACCAGGAGTACAGCTTGAGCGAAACGTAGGTCTAGGGAAGCAGGCTGACCGGGTTGACGTTGTTGTACTCGTAGCCATTGGACAGCAGGATCTCGAGGTCGAGAGACGACTCTTCGCCTGGAAGCACGTGATCGGTGATGTCGAGCAGCCCTCCAGCTGCGACGGCACCGGGGCACCAGCCGTTGCGGCCGTACTCCCAGGTCCCTGCCTGGGGAGAAACCGGGTTCTGGTCGCAGTCGTCTCGCCAGCCGGACCAGGAACTCGCCTGGCCGTCGAGCAGGAGATTGTGTTGCATCTCGCAAAACTCGGCGCAGTTGCCACTGTTGCCAAAGGAGTGCCCTGTCGTAGTGAGGTGGGCAAGTACGCGCTCGGCGTTCGCCGGGATGCTGACCAGGACCGGCTCGATCTGGTCGTCGACAGTCTGACCCTCGTCGAGCTGTCCGACGGTGATGCTGCGTCGACCCCAGATGTTGTGCACCTGGTCCGCTCCAGCCGGTGCTCCCGGGTACAAGACGAAGCGGACCGTGGTGAGCCAGCCGTCGCCGTCACTGTGGCCGGGCCCGACCCAGGTGTCGATCCACGAGCGCAGGGTCTGGGGACCACGTAGCAGCGAAGCAAGAGCTGTGACGTCGACGAACTGGCACATGCCCATGCGGTAGGGCGTGACGTGGCGCAGCAGTTCCAGCTGTTCCTGCTCCTCGGGGGCAGCCTCGGGATTGAGTACGAGCTGCACGCTGCCTGCCCGATCCCAGTGGTCGCAGACACCGCCGTCGGGACACTCGAGCTCGACCCACAGACCAACCTGGGCCCAGTCGCCGTCCTGGGGGAAGTCTGCCGTGGCCTCGATCTCGCGGAGGTTTTCGTTGCCGAAGCTCTGGCCGGCGCGATCGAAGGCGGTCACCACGGTGGCCTCATCGGGGAGTGAGTCACTTTGGGGGCATGAGAACCAGGGAGCAGCCTCGTCGAAGTCGTAGAGTTCGATGTCGGGGTAACTCGGGGTGTCGTCGTCGTCGCCTTCGGCAGTACAGCCGGCGCCCAACAGCGAGACCACCGCAACCAGGCTCCACAGCGAAGTTCGTTTCATGCCTCGGCCTCCTACTCAATGGTGTTCAAATCGAAGGGGGCTGGCCGGTGGGAGGAGTCTCTCGTGGACAGCGCAAAGGCGCCTGTAGTTTGCCAGTCTCTGCGG
>CAZBDA010000359.1:0-1708 GCA_964490445.1 uncultured Rickettsiales bacterium
GCGCCCCGTCGCAATCACCATCCGCGGCGAGCACAGTCGAGCCGGAATCGGCGTCGTCGCAATCGAGCGCGGTAAGGGTCCCGTCGCAATCACCATCGGCGGCAAGCACCGTCGAGGAAGGATCGCCGTCATCGCAGTCCAACGCGGTAACACTCCCGTCACAGTCGCCGTCGGCTGCAATCGGCCCCAAATCCGCGTCGCTGTCATCGCAGTCCGCCACCGTCAGGGAGCCGTCGCAGTCGCCGTCGGTGGAAAGCACCGTCGAGGAAGGATCGTCATCATCGCAGTCGAACGCGGTCAGGGTGCCGTCACAATCGGCGTCCTCCTCGATGACCGTCGAGAATGAGTCGGCGTCGTCGCAGTCGAGCGCGGTCAGTGTGCCGTCACAATCGGCGTCTTCTGCTACGGCAGTGGACTGGGGGTCGCCATCGTCACAATCGTCGTCAGTCAGGACTCCATCGCAGTCAGCATCCTCGGCAATGGGCCCCAGGTCCGGAGCAGAATCATCACAGTCCTGTGCTGTCACGACTCCGTCGCAGTCGCCGTCCTCGGACAGCGGGCCGAGCGCCGGATTCGCATCGTCACAATCCAGGGACTTCGGGACCCCATCGCCGTCCTCGTCGACCAGGGAGTCCAACGGAACCTCGCCATTGACCAGGCTGTACTCGAGCCCCACCCCAGAGACCGTCAACTGGTAGCTGCGGCCTTGCTCACTGCAGCGTCCAGGAGCGGGAAACACGTACAGCTCGACCTGCCGGGCTTCGATGCGAATCGGGCTGTCGTCACAGACCGCCCAGGACAGGTCATCGAGAGTGCCGCCCAGGCCGATGCATTCATCCAGGCTGGTCTCGTCAATCTGCGCGTGACCGGCCTCGACACTGAGCGAAAGGATATCGAAGCTCGCGCAATCCAACTCGCCTTCGATGATCTCGACGATCCCCGGGACACCACAACCGATGCACCCGGCGAGAAGGACAAGACTGATGAGCCGTCTCATAGGGTCCCTTTCTTCACCGACTGGCAAGGACGTTGGAGTTTATCCCTCGGTTTCTCTGCGCGACAAGAAAACGCCGGTAGAGAAGTGACGCCTGCACGCGGTGTACGCGTCGCGCCCAGAACGTACGAAGGGGCGGGAGTGACTCCGCCCCTTCGCAGGTTTGATCGTGGAATGAACGGAACTACTTGTCCAAGGTGAAGGTGCCCTTCTTGCCGCCGAACATGCTCGACGAGAAATGCAACTTCAGACCAGCAGCCGCGGCCGGAATCTCGAAACAAAGGCTGCCACTCTTGCCGAGGCCCGGATTGATCTGTTCCATGCTGAGGTGCCCCTTGGTCGCCATGGTGCACTCACTGGACGTATCAAACTCTCGGCTCTGGTTGTCGAGCAGCTTGAAGTTACTGAAGATCATCGCCTGGTCCTTGCCGTTGTTCGTCACCTTGACATCAACGATGCGAAGAGTGGCCCCTTCACTGGCCTTGTGCTTGAACGGGCTGTTCCTGACCTTGGTCTTCTCCTTGGTCGCGGTAAGGGTGACCTCGAAATCACCAATGGTCTTGGCAATACCGATCTCAGGACCGGCTGGAGCGGCAGGCGCGGCCGCTTCACCACCACCGGAGTCACCGCCACCAGAATCACCGCCACTGGAGTCACCGCTACTCGCGCTGGAAGAGCTCGAGCTGGAAGAGTCGTCGTCGCCGGACGTACCCA
>CAZBDA010000360.1:0-973 GCA_964490445.1 uncultured Rickettsiales bacterium
GTGCAGACTTTGAGGTATTTTACGGACACACCGTTAAAAACCAAAAATTATTGGTGAGAGTAGCTAAAGGCAAAGCTTTATTAAGAAGGTCGCTATAAGTAAATTAGAGGTAAAACAATGTTAAGAAGAACAGAAATTTTAAACACGCTTGAACAAATGGTTGATGCTCTTTACGAGGTCGGTCATGGAGATGCCCAATATTTCGAAGAAATTATTGGTGAAACTATGGACATAGTTTTGGAGTATGACGAATGAGCTATTCAGCAGAATCCAATATAACACTATGCTACAATAATGATAAGGCGTTTATTTATCGCCTTATTAGAATTGATGGTGAAGTAGATGATTGGCACGCTATTGATTTAGAAGTAGACGCTTGTTATTTGAATGATGACACAAAATATATAGGTCTAACATCAAATCCAATAAAGAGAGCATCAACGCACCGAACCCAAAAAGGTAAAGATTTAGTTATGCAAATATTTAGAATAGCAAATTCACCAGCTCAAGCAAAATACTTTGAAGCAGAAGCAATTTATAAATATGAAGAAAAATTTGGAAGTGTTCCAGAATTTTCAAAAGGTGGAGATACTTTTGCAGGTGCTTAAAATGATAGAAAAATATATGAAATTTGTAGGATGGATAGTTGATAAAATGGTTATTGACAATCCAGAATATAATAGAGGTGAATCATGGGATGCAGATAAAATGCTATTTATGGAGGATGATTTATGAGTAAATTAGATATGTGGCATAAGCTTGGAGACGTCTATATAAACGAGGCTGTCCTCAAGCGATTGCTCAAAAAAAATAAATAGTCCAGTCGCCCCGCTTTGTGGGGCGGGTCGCTAGCTGAGATGAGACAAACCTTTATATATAACCCTGCTCTTGTATATTTGCCCTTGAATCAATACCTTCAACGTAAGGTGAAAAGACTACAAGGGCATAAGCTTATATAGGGGCTTAACCCTGT
>CAZBDA010000360.1:1012-1664 GCA_964490445.1 uncultured Rickettsiales bacterium
AACAGAATAAAGAAAGTCCCACGTAGGACAGCTAAAAATTGGATGGACGCCATGACTCCACAAGGACAGGCGTTATATTGCGCTGAGTTTGTAGAAAACGCGCACGGATACGGTGAGTAAATGACAAGAAAACATTTTATAAAAATGGCTTCTATTCTACGCTTACATAAGGCAGACCCTTATATGATAAGGGCATTTGCTTATATGTGCGCTGATGAAAATGAGTTTTTCGATTACGAGAAATTTTACGAAGCATGCGGATTAAAGGACTGATTACCTCAGAAACGGGCCGAGTAATTCGGCCCAAACCTTTATATAGGTATATGACTATGTATATTTGCAAGGGCGTCTACGAGTTCGAACCGTCGGCACCCGAACGGTATGATTAGCCGATACGCCAATGATATGAGGCTGAATAATCACTTACATTAATGGGGTAGCTCCCTGTTATCGCAGTGGCTGAATAAGGGTCCCTAATGCCCTAAGGCACTGAGTATACTGCCGAGAACCGACTGGTGGAGGATGTATGCTTAGGTATTCGCTGATTAAAAACTACTCTTGTAGTTAGGCAGTGAATTGGTAGGAAGACAATTTCCTACCCTGCACCTTTATATACTGAGATTTAACCAGCCGCCCCACAATGCGGGGTGGA
>CAZBDA010000361.1:0-570 GCA_964490445.1 uncultured Rickettsiales bacterium
AAGCTCGCCGACACCCTCAAGAAGCTGACGTACGAAGACCCGTCCTTTCGTAGCTACACCGACGAGGAGACGAACCAGACCATCATCGCGGGGATGGGCGAGCTTCATTTGGAGATCATCGTCGACCGCTTGCGGCGTCAGTTCGGCGTCAACTGCAAGGTGGGCAAGCCACAGGTCGCCTACCGCGAGAAGATCTCCGCCGCCGTCATGGGCGTCGAGGGTCGATTCGTCCGGCAGACCGGCGGCCACGGTCAATATGGCCACGTCGTGCTGGACGTCGAGCCTGGCGAACCGGGCAGCGGGTTCGTCTTCGAGAGCTCCATCAAGGGCGGCGTCATCCCGACCGAGTTCATCCCGGCAGTCAAAAAAGGCGTGAAGGGTGCCATGGAGCGCGGCATCCTCGCTGGGTACCCTGTCGTCGACACCAAGGTGGTGCTGAAGGACGGAACCCACCACGAAGTCGACTCGTCAGCACCCGCCTTCGAGGTTGCCGGTTCGCTCGGCTTTCAAGCGGCCGCCGACAAGGCGGGCATGTCGCTGCTCGAACCCATCATGGCCGTCGAGGTCGTC
>CAZBDA010000361.1:580-1659 GCA_964490445.1 uncultured Rickettsiales bacterium
CGAGGACTACCTCGGCGACGTCATCGGCGACATCAACAGTCGTCGCGGGAAGGTGACCAACATGTCCCAGCGCGCGAATCTCCGCATCATTCAGGCGGAGATTCCACTGGCCACCATGTTCGGTTACGCCACCGTCGTGCGCAGCAAGTCGCAGGGCCGGGCAGACCACAGCATGCAGTTTCTACGGTACGAACCTGTACCCGCTCAACTGCAAGAAGAGATCATCGCCAAGCAACAAGGCTTTTACACGCGCTGACGCGCTTACGGAGATTGACGACAATGGCCAAGGAGAAATTCGTCCGCACCAAACCGCACGTCAACGTCGGTACCATCGGTCACATCGACCACGGTAAAACGACGCTGACGGCTGCCATCTTGGCGGTGCAGTCCCGCGGTGGGCTGGCCGAGGTCAAGAGCTATGCCGACATCGCCAAGGGCGGCACGGTTCGCGACGAGACCAAGACGGTGACCATCGCTGTGTCGCACGTCGAGTACGAGAGCGACAACCGGCACTACGCGCACATCGACTGCCCCGGCCACGCCGACTTCATCAAAAACATGATCACCGGCGCGGCGCAGATGGACGGCGCGATCTTGACCGTCAGCGCGGTCGACTCGGTGATGCCGCAGACCCGTGAGCACGTCCTGCTCGCGCGTCAGGTCGGCTTGGACCACATCGTGGTGTTCCTCAACAAGTGCGACATGGTCGACGACGAGGAGATGCTCGAGCTGGTCGAGATGGAGGTCCGCGAGCTGCTGGACAAGTACAAGTTCGATGGCGACAACGCCACCGTGGTCCAGGGCGCCGCGTTGCCCGCACTGCAGGGCGACGAGGAGTGGTCCAAGAAGATCACCGAGCTGATGACAGCCCTCGACACCTCCATTCCGGAGCCCGCGCGCCTGACCGACAAGCCCTTCTTGATGGCCATCGAAGACGTGTTCAGCATCAAGGGCCGCGGCACCGTCGCCACCGGCCGCATCGAGCGCGGCGAGATCCGCACCGGTGAAGAGGTGGAGATCATCGGCTTCAAAGAGACCCGCAAGACGGTCATCACCGGCGTCGAGATGTTCCGCAAGAT
>CAZBDA010000362.1:0-1635 GCA_964490445.1 uncultured Rickettsiales bacterium
ATCGCCGTCGTCATTTTGATCTTCGAGGTAGAAGATCGCATCGAGGGTTCCTCCGTCCGTCACCAGATAGCCAGAGTTCCAAGGGATGATCGAATTGGGCGTGGATAGATCTGGCCCGGCAGCAGAATCGTCATAGAAGAGACTCACTTCCGGGGCGGTGATGGTTTGGTCTCCGTCGAGCTCCTCCAAGCGAAAGATCGCATCGAGGGTGCTATCGACGACGAACCACTGGAGAGGGTCTTGGGCGAAGAGGAGCGTGGGGAGACAGAGCATCGTGAGGGTGAGGCATCGAACACGGCGGCGCGAACCGATTGAGAGAAGAGGGGGGGGATCACGGTCTTCTCTGTTCGCTTCCGAATCAGCGAGCATCGAGGTCCTTTCCGGTGAGGGGGGTGACCCCACTCCGCAGAAGAGCGGCGGGTGCCCTTCAGTTCTGGAGGTGGGGTCACCAATCAATCACGTGTAACTGGTGCGAAACAACGGTCGGTGAACGAGCTGAAAATCGACCTTGAGGGGGCGGAGCACGGATCGATCGATCGAACATCAGATGGGGCCTCTCCCATTCTCAGTGAGTTTCCCCATCTCGGTGTTAGACAGGGGCATCGTGACAAAGAGACATCGTGACAAAGAGACATCGTGACAAAGAGACATCGTGACAAGTGACCAGCGCCAGAAGAGAACGATGTTGGGGGAGTCGAGCCCGACCTCTCCGGTGAGCGCGTCGATCCCGCAATGGGTGAGGCACAGTTCGTTTTTCAGAACGCACGATGTTTCAGACCGCACGAGGTTACAGAGCGCACGACGTCACAGAGCGCACGATGTTCCAGAGCGCACGATGTTCCAGAGCGCACGATGTTCCAGATTGCACGCTGTTCCAGAGTGCCGTGATCGAACTCGGTCTTCAGCGCTTTCGGGATCGCTCTCGCAAGGAAAGGTCCGATCGCGCGATCGCAGTTCAGATCGTTCAGAACTCACCGACCACGGGTGGGTTGTGACATCCTGCGTGGGGTGGGGGGGGGGGAGAGGGGAGTTCAGCCGCGGACGATGTCCAGGAGGAGTCCGGTCGGGAATCGGCGGGATGCTGCGTCTCGCGGGGAAGAAACGAAAATTGAAAAACTGATGAATGAACTCTCGACGGTCTCGTTCTCTGGCCATCGCTGGGACAATTTTGCGGAGGGAGTCCTTGAGCGCCCCTCTGAGCAGAGGCCTGAGGATCACAATCGATCGGGAGGAGCGGATAACGATGGCGAGATCGACAAAGTATGCGGCCATTCCCGCGCTCATGACCTTGTTGCTATTGGTCGGTTGCCACACGGGGAACCGACACTCTCACTTCGAAAGCCACCCGAAGGCGGTAGCTTCCCCCTTTAAATTCGTCTGGGGTGGAGATCTCATCCATTACGACGCGTTCGATCAGTACATCTGGGACACCAACTGGGATGAAGTCTTCATCGAGTTCTCTGCCTATGACTTCATCGGTGAATTCTGTGTCGAGATCTACGATGGGGTCGGAGACCTGGTCTTCGCCGATACCTACTTTGGAGTCGGGGGTGATCTCTTCGTCAGCACTCAGACCAAACTCGGCTACTCCGGGAATTGGGTGATCGAGATCAACAGTTTTGACCTGACCGGAGA
>CAZBDA010000363.1:0-1622 GCA_964490445.1 uncultured Rickettsiales bacterium
TCTGGCTGTGCCGATCCAGTAGAACCGTTCATCCAAGAGATGGATCAGATAGGCGGTCGGAAATAGCCATACCCAACCGGGCCGGAAGTAACGCTTCGAGTCCATGCGCGGATGGATAACCCCGCCGCCTAACGGATCGGCGTTCAGCGGCGTGCGGCGACCTGCCGAGCAGCTCGCTGAACACCTCGAAAGGACTTGATTTTACCACGCCACGGTAAGCCTGGGGCGAAGCGCGTCCGACTGCCCGTCACGGGGCTCCCCTAGGGATTTTAACATAACGCCCATACTCGGACGTTGTGCCAGAACCCAGCTTGAATGTCCTATCCACGACGCTCCTGGGCTGGGTTCGCCTCCACGCCCCGCCGGCTCTCGCGGCTCGGCTCGACGGCTGCAAAGCCCGCCGACGGACCCCAGCCCTCTCAGGGGAGCCCCCTGGCGGGGCAGATCCACTAACTTCATCGGCTACAAGCCCGAACGGCTGACAGCCACAAGCCCGATGCCTCCAGGCTGAGAGTCTGGTGCCAGTCATTACTTAGGAGCACGGATGAAACGCCCGTTTAGTCAGGTAGATGTATTTGCCGAGTCACCGTTGAGTGGGAACCCGTTGGCCGTTGTGGCAGACGGCACCGGTCTTGACACCGAACAGATGCAGCGTTTCGCATCGTGGACAGACCTTTCCGAGACCACATTTCTCCTGCCTCCGAGTTCCGATGAGGCGGACTACCGGGTCCGAATCTTTACGCCGGTGGCAGAACTGCTGTTTGCCGGGCACCCAACCCTTGGTAGCTGTCAGGTCTGGTTGAACAACGGGGGAGTGCCAAAGGTCGAGGGCACAGTTGTGCAAGAGTGCGGAGTGGGGCTTGTCCCGCTCAAGGCCGATGGGGACCGGCTGGCCTTTCGTGCTCCTCCCCTGATCCGATCTGGGCCGGTAGAGGCTGAGACCCTGGCTAGGGCCATCACCCAGGCTGGTGTTGACCCATCGTCGGTAGTGGACTCGGCCTGGATAGATAACGGACCAGGATGGGTTGGGCTCTTGCTGACAGACGCAGACGCGGTGCTGGCGGCAAAGCCAACCTCTTGCGATCTCGACATTGGATTGATCGGCCCCCACCTCGATGGGCACGAAGCTGCGTTTGAAGTCAGAGGGTTCTTCCCAAAGAGCAACATGGCCATTGAAGACCCGGTTACCGGCAGCCTTAACGCATCGGCCGCTATGTGGTTGATCGATTCTGGTCGGGCAACCGCTCCCTATCTTGCCACTCAGGGAACCGTCGTCGGTAGAAGTGGAAGGATCCACATCTCCACCGATGATCAAGGCGATGTTTGGGTTGGTGGCCAAACTATGACCACGATTGCCGGCACGGTTGAGCTTTAGCGAGGAGACCGTTCGGCAAGCTCGTCGCTCGGTTTCCAGATCTGTCTCCGAGACCAAAGGCCCTGATGAAGACGATTGGGGCTAGGACATTCAAGCGGTGTTCCGGCACCACGTCCGGCTATGGTCGTTATGTTAGATCCATAGGGGAGTCCCGAGGTGGACGTAAAATCCTTCTACATCTACTTCTAGTAGTTAACCCGCTACTGCCACTCATAGAACTTCCTCTAAGATCTCAGGAAACTCTACT
>CAZBDA010000364.1:0-1615 GCA_964490445.1 uncultured Rickettsiales bacterium
TCGGACCCCTTGCGAGACTTGCTGAAGGGAGTCAATCCTGACGAAATCTCCCCCAGGGAGGCTCAGGATCTCCTCTACCGGGTCAGGGATTTACTTCGATAGGGGATACTAGGGCGAGATTATCCTGGCAACTCAGTGCTATCTGGTCATTATCGGTATTATCGGGAGAGGTGTGACATATTTCCCGATGTCGATGTGGAGTGAGGATTCCCCGCGTAATTTCGGGTGACTTTCATGACTGATTCGCATGGCTTCACAAAAAAGTTGACGGTCATGACCGGAGTCGAGAGAATCGACTTTGTTAGTATGCATAAATTGCCGTGAATTGCCTCATTGAGGCCGTTTTTGGTGTTTTTGGGCTTTTGTAAGTACGTAAGAAATTTCAATCTTGTGGAGTTCCATCCCGATCGGGAATGGGAGCCGCCAGTGACCAATCTGCACTTATCGGATTGGAAGCTTGGATTAAAAGGGGTCACCGGCCCGAACAGGCCGGCGTCCAGTAGGAGGAAACTATGAGAAACGGACCGTCCCGTATTCTCCAGGGAGTCGCCCGCAATCTCGGGCCACTCATCATCTGTGTCTTCATCTGTATCGGTTCAGGTTCCGTCGCCAATGCTGCGACGATGCTGCCACTGATCCCCAACTTTCCACTCGTCGATTGCAACACCAACGGGGTGGAGGATACCGACGATATCGCAAACGGTACCAGCCAGGATTGTGACACCAACGGCGTACCGGACGAGTGTGATATCTCCTCAGGTACTGCCCTCGATTGCAACAGCAACGGTATTCCGGACTCCTGCGACGTCAGTGCGGGGACTGCCAAGGACTGCAATGGCAATGGAATCCCTGATACCTGCGAGATCATTGCAGGAGGTAGTGACTGCAATGGCAACAACCTCATCGACTCCTGTGAAGTTCTGCTTCTGGGAGCTCCCGACTGCAACAACAACCTGATTCCCGATGATTGTGATACGGACTGTGATGGTAATGGAACCATCGACGAGTGCGAAATCACTGCAGATCCGACAAAGGACTGCGATGTCGATGGAACCCTCGATCTCTGCGAGTACTCCACCGAGTACGGAGGGGATGCAGCCCTCGATTGTGACTCCAGCGGAGTCCTCGACTCGTGTCAGATCTCAGCGGATCCGAGTCTTGATTGTGATAGTGATGGCATCCTAGAATCCTGTGAGACGGACACGGATTCGGATGGAACCATCAACGACTGTGATCCCGACGACGACAACGACGGAGTTGCCGACGGCGATGACAGCGCACCTCTCGATAACACCCAGTGTCGCGATGCCGACGGTGACGGCTGCGACGACTGCTCCAGCGGCACCGACAACCCGGCCAGCGACGGAACCGACACCGATGGTGACGGTCAGTGCGACGCCGGTGACGACGACGATGACAATGACGGCATCCTCGACGGGGCAGACACCAATAGCCTTGATCCGAACATCTGCGCCGATGCGGATGGAGATGGCTGTGATGACTGTGCTGTAGGAGTCGATGGCTTCGGTCCCCTTGCGGATAACGACGTCAGCAATGACGGCACCGATACCGACGGCGATGGAGCCTGCGATGCATCCGACACCGACGACGACGG
>CAZBDA010000365.1:0-1609 GCA_964490445.1 uncultured Rickettsiales bacterium
GATCAGCGGCGGTGTGGGCGTCCTCGCCAGCTGTGTAGTCGTCTTCGCCAGCAGTGTCGTCCTCATCGCCAGCGGTGTCGTCGTCATCGCCAGTAGTGTCGTCATCGTCACCAGTACAAGCCGTCGCCGCCACGCAGCCGTCGTCCGCGCAGTCGGTGTTTCCGTCCTGGTCGTTATCGACACCGTCGTTACATTCGCCAGCTTCGTCGCCCTCGATAGGCGCATCATCATCGTCATCCCCACCGCAGCCGGGCACAGCCGACAACAAGAGACAGGCAAGCAACACGACCCACAGCTTCTTGGACTTCATTTTCACCTCCACCCCCGAATACTAACGCATTCGGGGGTGGAGCCAGCCGTCCATCTCCGTGCGATTGCAGAACTCAGCGCCCAGGCTTCGGCGTATAGGTCCGATAAGAGGCGTTGCTTGGAGTCTCAGGGCTGTTCTGAGCCGGCCCTGCGCAGGGCTTCCCGAGGCTCAGCAACCGGTGTTGTTGCCGAGAGACGTGTCGGGATAGCCCCCGATCTGGCAGGCCGCTTCGAAGGCAATGATGGAGCTCATGCAGAGCATGGGGTTGGCCCGGACGGTCAGGTCCAGCCCCACGTTCGTGAGGCTCGAGAGTCCATCCATGCTGGTCAGTACTGAGTTGCCTTGGATGATCAGACTCGCCCCCACGGTCGTGAGGTTCGAGAGTCCGTCCAGGTCTTCCAGCTCCGAGTTCCCGAGGATCATGAGCGTGCCCGCTATCGACGTGAGGCTCGGTAGCTCCAGGCTGGTCAGCTCTGCGTTGTATTGGATGGTCACATTGCCGCCTCCCGACGCGTCGGCCACCGCAGCGAGACTCGACAGGCCGGCCACACTCTCGAGCGTAGCGTTGTTCATGAGGAGCAGCCCGCCCACAGAGGTGACCCCCGACAGGCCGGACAGGTCGGCGAGGGAGGCGGCTCCAGAGATGGACAGGAACCCACCCACAGAGCTGAGGTTCGACAGGCCCGACAGGCTGGTCAACGCGGGGTTCGAGAGCTCCAGCTCCCCCCCGACTGTCGTCAGACTCGACAGGCCGTCGACGTGGGTCAGAGCAGGGTTGGAAGGAAGATGCAGGGCCCCACCTACCGAGACGAGGTTCGAGAGGCCGCTACCTCAGCAGAGTGAACATAACGCTTGTTATCGGACCTATACGCCACTTGCTTGGGTTGGGGGTATTCATTGCTGAGTTGGGGTCGTTGTAGGCAACTACGTACTGTTCGGTGTACGAGATGCTGCTCAGGTTGTAGTTGCTGACCAGGTTGCCCGGGGCGGGGTCGATCTGCATCCAGAACCCTACCCAGGCGGCGGCCCCAGGACTGGCCGGTGGGATGGGGGTGTCGTCGATTACGTGGGTGGTACCGAACTCGTCTATGTAGCCGCCCACGATGCTCTGCACCGGAGGGCTGGCTGCCTCGCTGTCGTCCAGAGCGTCGGAGCAGTCCGAATCATCGGCGTCGGTGAATCCATCGGCGTCGTTGTCCTTGCCGTCGTTGCACTCGGTGGTACCGACGTTGTCTTCGCTGGTGTCGCTGGCGTCGATGCAGCCCGGATCGGCCAGGTCGGTCCACGAGTCGCCGTCGT
>CAZBDA010000366.1:0-1600 GCA_964490445.1 uncultured Rickettsiales bacterium
TGCGCACACGTTCCCAGCCGAGGCCTGGCCCGGCTCTACCGGCCAGGTCTGCTCGCGGGCAGTCCAGGAACGAGGGCAGCGGGCTCGACGCCCCGGACGAAGAGAAACCCCGTCAGCTCGCCAGCTACGCCGTGATTTCGGCCGCCCGCTATGACCAGGCGGCGAGCCAGGTTGTGGTCGCCGACGAGCAGGTGGGCTGCTTGACGATGGCTCTCGTCGATGTCCTCAAGGCTGTGAGCCCAGAGGAAAGCTACCGCAGCTTCTTCGCTCGAGTTCGGGGCCGCATGTCGAGGTTGGGATGTTCGTTCCAGACTCCGCAACTGGAGGGAAACAGCGAGGACATCAAGGTCCTCTCGGGCAAGGCCATGCAGTCTTCCCAGGGCATAGCGATTGCGTCGTTGACCCCGACGGGCCTTGTGCGGCTGGAAGGGGGTAGCCTCCTGGGGCTGGGCCAGGGAGCTGTGGTCGAGTTTCATCCTATCGACCGGGCGCGCCGCGACCAGGGTGAGTCGGTGGCTAGCGGTAGCGTGGTAAGTAATGAGCGCTTCGAATCGGGGCTCTTCCGCTCTCATGTCTCCCTGGCGGAGGGCAGCGGCGTGAAGGCAGGTGAGCACCACGCTTTTGTGGTCAGCCCGGTCTTCGGAGACCGACGGCTGCGGGTCTTTTTCGACGAAGGCCTGCCGCAGGCCCAGGCAGAGAAGCTGTTGGAGGCCGAGAGCTTCCTGGTCCGGGTGGCGGACCGGGCCGCCGCCCAGATCCTGCTCGAGCCGGTGGGCGAGGATATCGAACTCAGGCGCGAGGGCTGCCTGGCTGCGGGCGAGGGGGATGCGCCGGGAGTCCCACGCTGTCTCAAGGTTGCGGCCGTCAATCTCCTCCGGGAGCTCGAGCGTGAAGCGATGCTCAACGCCCTGAACTCCCTGGACCTGCGTACTGACAAGCTCGACGTGAGGGTGGAATTGGTGCCCGCCAGGAAGGGTGCCGACCAGGAGTGCCTGCCAGAAGCAGAAGAGGAGAATGGGCAGGGCACAAAGCCGACAGCTTCCGGAATCGTCTCGCTGGAGCCGGGCTGCTACGTCCCTCGCGTGAGTAACGTGGGGGAGCTCTCAGCGAGATTCGTCTTGCTGCTGACACAGGAGACTGGCCCGGAGAATCCGAAGTTTCGCTTCTGCCGCCTGTACCCCATGGGGCGCTGTATCGGTGACCCGAAACCTGACCGCCAGTCATTCGAGGAACTCCCGCCAGGAGCTTCGAGCGACATCGGTGCGTGGTTCGAAGTAGGCGAGGGCCCGCCATTCGCACTGGTTGTCCTGGCGATGAAGACAAGGGAAGGGGGCTTTGAACAGGCGCCGCCCAGCTTCGACCAGGTCCTCGATCAGCAGTCCCCAACGCCGCTTCCTGGAGGCCGCGGCGGAACCAGCGCAACAGGGGTAGTCGAGCTGCTGCTGGCAGGCCCCGCCAACGCGCGCGGTGCGAGCAGTGTCGGAACGACCCATCACCTTGTTGTCGAGGTCAAGGCAGGAGAAGAATGAGCCCGACAAGAACAACCCGACGCGGTGCTGCGTCGTGAGGCGGTGCGCGGCTCACGCGAAGAACCCGTGAA
>CAZBDA010000367.1:0-1595 GCA_964490445.1 uncultured Rickettsiales bacterium
GGGGGGGGGGGGCACGACTCTGGCAGGGTAAACCCCACCTGGAGGAAGACCAAATAAGAACGAAGGGGTGGTCCGCTCCGAGAGCTTCGGCTCATAGCGTTCGGGTAGGTCGTTAGAAGTGTCCGGCAACGGGCATTCGAGAGGAATGACCGCATCGTGAATCTGGTCTTTGATCAGTGCCGCGAAACAGGACTCGGCTTACAACCCGCTCGTCGTTTCAACTGATCATCTCTTCACAAGATTTTCTCTGTACTCGCGAGCGAGTGCGCCTCTAGCTGATAAAGATGGCGCTCAGTAGCATGATGACGACAGTGAATACGGCGATGCCACCTCCAACGACCAAGAGATAACTGGAGAATTCCCGGCGAAAAGTGCGTTCGAGGGGCTCAGAGAGGGCCAAAGTTACCGCACCGACCGCGAGGATCAAAAGGACGTAGAAGAGGAGGTGTGAGATCACGCCGATGCCCTCTCTTTCATGTCTTTTCTCGTGTGAGAAGGACCGTGCTGATGAGAGAGAGAGCGATCGACGAGGTCGAAGAGTGCCAGGAAATTCAGAAGGCCGGCGATGCAACAAAAGAGAACGCCAGTGTCATTGAGCGGGGAGACATCTTGATACTTCTGAATACTCACCGAAGGAGCCAGTAGAGCGTCGGAAGCAGGGTCGATAGCCAGTATTGGGAGGGTTCCTCCAGCAACTCCTAACTGCGCCCAGAACGCAAAGGGGTGGAGTACTCGAGAGACCGCCTCAAAGTCGCTCAAGACAAGGCCGGCGATGAAAAGGGCCAGCACCACCGCGAAGGTGATCTGCCCCTGTCGCCGGTAGCCCCGATTCAAATGGCCAGCACCTGGTACGAGCCATCCGAGCAGGATGTCTACGACGAGATTCATCGGTGGTGTCGCATTTCCATCTCGCTTTGCCACGTCAGTTTCCGATCTTTGAAGCCATCAATGGGCGCCATTACATCGCGAATTGTTCGCCGAGATAGTAACGGCGGGCATCGGGGTTCTTGAGAATCTCATCCTTGGTACCTTGAGCGATGATACGTCCATCGTAAATGATGAAGGACGCATCGGTCACGTTGAGTGTTTCGCGCACGTTGTGGTCGGTGAGCAGAATGCCGATGCCCTTTTCACGTAAGTAGCGAATGATCTCTTGTAGGTCATTGACTGCGATCGGATCAACTCCCGAGAATGGTTCGTCCAGTAAAATCAAGGAAGGATCACTTACCAACGCTCTTGCCACTTCGAGTCTTCTCTTTTCACCACCAGAGAGAAATGCCGCTTTAGAGTCGATGACTCTTGCTAGGCCGAACTCCTCGATCAGCTCATCGAGACGCTCGAGACGTTCGGGTGGTGAGATGGGACAAGTCTCCAAGATCGCCAAGAGATTCTGACGGACCGACAGTCCCCGAAACACCGATGTGTCTTGAGGAAGGTAGCCCATTCCCTTTCGGGCTCTCATGTACATCGGCAGGGCCGAAATCTCTTCGTTATTGAGAAAAACTTGACCCTGATCTGATCCGATCATCCCGACCGTCATCCGAAAAGTGGTGGTCTTTCCCGCCCCGTTTTTTCCAAGTAGCCCGATGATCTGC
>CAZBDA010000368.1:0-1584 GCA_964490445.1 uncultured Rickettsiales bacterium
ATACCGAGTGAGGAACTGGTCGACGTACGAGGCGGCGCTGAGAAACCGCGGCGACATCACGGTTTGGTTCGACGAGGCCGCGATGGGTGCGTGGAACGCGAGCCCGAGCGGTCGCGCCGGCGGCCAACGCCGGTACTCGGACCTCGCCATCCTGACTGCGCTGACTCTTCGCACCGTGTTCCATTTGCCGCTCAGGCAAACTGAGGGGTTCGTCGCCTCGCTCATCCGAGTGATGGGCCTGGACTTGGAGACGCCCGACCACACCACGCTCTCTCGGCGTGGCAGCACTGTCGTGGTGCCGGCGCTCGCCAAGAGGCACGACGAGCCTATCCACCTCGTCATCGACTCGACCGGCCTGAAGATCGTCGGTGATGGCGAGTGGCATGCCCACAGGCACAAGACGTCGAACAAGCGCCGGAGCTGGCGAAAACTGCATCTCGGAGTGGACGGCGATGGGTTCATCGTGGCTTCGTCGCTCAGCGACAGCGGCATTGATGATGCGTCCGTTGGCGTCGCGATGATCAAAGAGAGCGAAGCCAGAATTGGGCGCTTCACGGCCGACGGAGCTTACGACACGACAGCGATCTACCAAGCGCTCGCGACCGTCGGCCTACCCGGAATTGCCGTCGTGATCCCGCCGAGGAGGACGGCATCTCCCTCGAAGTCCGCGGACGATGTCCTCCGAGAGCGCGATGTCGCGATCGCAAGGATCGCAGAGGTGGGCAGGCGTCAGTGGCGGAAGGAGTCAGGCGCCCATCAGCAAGCCCGCGCCGAGAACGCAATGTCTCGGTACAAGCAAATCATCGGGGACCGTCTCCGAGCCAAGAGACTCGAGGCGCAGAAGAGAGAGGCAGCGATCGCGGTCGACGCCATCAACCGGATGACGGAACTCGGAATGCCTGAGTCAGTACAGGTTTCCGCATGAGGCGAAGTGGCAAAGGGCAGCTCTGGAGTCGTGCCGAGCCGTGCAACAACGCCATTGCTCATGCCCGGCACTCCAGCGCGCATGGCGGTGCCCTAGGCCTCGGCAGGCCACCGGCTCTCGATGAGTTCGTCGTAGATGTCGTCCCCCTCGACCCGCCACCAGTACGGATCTTGCGGCCCCGTGGGAGCGTGGTGCTCGTACACGGCCGCCAGGCCGAGGAGTTCAATGGGGTTGTCACCCCACAGCTCGTAGCCGCTCTTGTGGGCGGACCACAGGCACTCGCTCAGGTCCGCCTCTGTCTCCCCCTCGATCCCCAGGTTCCAGCCCCGTTCTCGGAGGATGCGCAGGCAGGTGTTCCAGACGTTGAGATGACTCGATAGCGCAGGCAAAACTCACCCCCTCTGTCAGCAAACAGGCAATCCGAAGTGGATGCTCGCGTCGTTGATTCCGTGGCTTTTTCGTTCGGCTATTCTACATTCAATCCGATGGAACACTCGACCCCGGTCCCACCCAGCCCGCAGTACCCACCCGGGTTCTTGGCCAGGTACTGCTGGTGATAGTCCTCGGCGTAGTAGAAGGGCGGGGCCTCGCGAAGCTCGGTGGTGATGGCGCCGTAGCCCGCGCCCGCGAGCGCCTTGCCGAAGCTGCGCGCCGAGGCC
>CAZBDA010000369.1:0-1580 GCA_964490445.1 uncultured Rickettsiales bacterium
CCCTGCCCCCCACACGTTCGCAGCTGTTTCCATTTATAGGTTCTGCACTTTGCTTTAGAGTTTGTTTGCAGCGTTCGGCCTCGAGGGCCTTAATGCTGCGAGGTGCGTTTCGAAGCCCAATGTTGTGTAGGCGCAGCATTGTTGATAAGGCTGGGGCTGTCAGGATAACTGCAGGGCGGATGCGTTTGGCTTGAAGGCACTTGTGAAGGAGCAGAACATGTCTTCGCTGGTGCTGGAAATGCAGAAGGTGAAGGCAGATGGAGCATTCCAGAACTTTATGTACAGCTGCTTTGTTGAAGACGTCTGCCCTTGGACTGAAGAGGATATGGAGCCAATCGCAAAGAAGGCAGTGAACTCGCTGACAGATGGAGAGAAGCGCTTTATGGTGAAGCAGGTGTGGGGCAACAACAAAGGATCTATGAAGGGCACGATGAAGAACGCGATGCTCACAGATGAAGATCTGCTTGGAATCCATGAGCTTCTGCAGTGGCAGTACCAAATGCCACTTGTAGGCATTGCACCACCAGCCCTTGTGAAGCTGGCTTGTGTGGAGGGCGCCTCGACAGAAATTGGCAGCCAGAGCATTCTGGAGCTCAAGGAGCTTATGAAGACAAAGCGCGTCGTTTGCATGCCCATACATGCAAACCTGCACTGGACTGTAGTCCGCTTGACGATGAAGGAGATTGGCTCGTTGGAGGTGGAACGTGCGGAGTATTATGATTGGCTGGAGCCCATGGCTGGGAAAAACTGCAGCTATGCAAAGAAGATTCTTCGACTTTGCACGCTGAAGCCTGCAGATGCATCCTTTGTGGAGCTGCCGCCTAAGACGAATAAGTATAGGCAGAGGCCTGGCAGCAACGACTGTGGGCTTGTAGTGTGGTATGCATTGGAGGATGCAATGAAGCAGCTGAGAATGGAGGGCTCGCGCAAGCTCATGCCGCAGCCAGATGTCTGGAGGCAGCGGCTGCAGACCTTGGAGCTCAGCCTTCTGAAGGAGCAGCAGAAATGGAAGCTGGAAGACGATAAGGTGAAGAGCAAGCTGTGGAAGCCAAAGTTTGAAATCCTATTGCCAGGCTCGAAGAAGGTTGGAGACAAGTATGAAGCCAAATGCATGCTCGATTTGAAGTGGGCAGAGGGCAAGGTCAAGGTGAAGGCCTCTGAATTCTTTGCATGCTCGAAGTGCAGGTGGGGCACTAGTGGAGATGGCTGTGACGCCTGCAATCCAGAGAAAGCAAAGAAGCTGCAGGCGCAGAAGCAACAGGAAGTCCAGCATCTGCAGCAAGCAGTGAAGGCTTGGTACGACATGCTTGCAGAGAAGGGTATTATTTTGGAGCATGTCCCTGAAGACGAGAAGTATGACGCTGATAAAGAGCTTTCTGGAGGCGGTACCACATGTACTATAGTGTGCGTAGGTTTCCCTACGCCTCACATAACAAAACAAAAAATATAAATATATATATATATATATATATCATAACATTATCATATCATATCATCATATCATCATATCATCATATCATCATATCATCATATCATCATATCATATCATCATATCATATCATCATATCATATCATATCAT
>CAZBDA010000370.1:0-1576 GCA_964490445.1 uncultured Rickettsiales bacterium
GATCGTTCACATCATACCAATCAGGCGCGCGGACTACGCCCAGCGCGCCGCCGACATAGACGACTCCAGACACGATGAACAGAAAACGGATCTTCGAAGGGAGCGCGCTCAAAAAAGGAAGATAGGCGAGCCCAAGAAAGGCGACGATGACCGCGCCAAATGTCGTCCATCGAGTGTTTTCGATGACGGTGTTGACGTATTCGTGCACGCCGACGACTTCATCGATGGACATCAAGTGAAAGCCGATGGCCAGGACGAGCCACATTCGGTAATACGGTTCGCCCTCTTGGTCCGCTGAGCGCGCCTGGCGCAAGAGGAGGCGCCCCGCATAGAGCAAGATCACCGCACTGAACCAGGTACCAAAGCTCTCTTCCTCATCCAAATCGAAAAACGCACCGTGCACCCAGTCGTCCACGCCGATGGATTCTCGATAGTAGAGAAACATGACGATGACATGCGCTACCGCAAGCCCTGCAGCGATGAGGGCAAGCATCCTGACCCGGTTCTGATCATCCGAAGAAAGTTGGATCGACGAACTCAAGGTAAATAAGGCCCTTTCTGCCGTGGGGGGCTGCGACGAGGACGTCCTCACATCCATACTCGGACGTGGTCCGGAAACGCCGCTCATGCTCCTTGTCCGCCAAGACTTCGCCGAGGCCCGCCAAACCGGTGCTATCCAGAACGACCTTCAGCAATCACCAGCGCGCCGACGGCGCCTCGATGCTACAAGACGGGAAAAGCCGAGTGTCTACCGATCTGACTCACAGCCCCCAGATTCGGGCGCAAGTCTCTCGCGAGGCCCCGCAGACGAACGAAAGTCTGGGCGGAGTGTGCATTCTGGCCGAGACTCAACCCGTGCCCGAGAACCACTTCGACGAGAAGGTCGCCGCCGATTACGACACCTCCACTACCGCGATGTTCGAGGCCGCTGTCCTCGACCCTGCCGTAACCCTGTTGTCCGCGTTAGCCGAGGGTGGGCCGGCCTTGGAGTTCGGCACCGGCCGCGTGGCGCTGCCTCTCGGCGAACGGGGCGTCGAGATTCACGGCATCGAGTTGTCACACGCCATGGCCAAGCAACTCCGAGACAAGCCCGGTGGCGATCGCATTCCGCTGACGTTCGGCGACTTTGCGCACACACGAGTCGACCGCAGCTTTGCGCTCGTCTACCTGGTTTTCAACACGATCATGAACCTCACCCATCAGGACCAGCAGGTTGCGTGCTTCGTAAACGCCGCAACCCATCTGCGTCCCGGGAGACGCTTCGTCGTCGAGGTGATGGTTCCGGATCTGCGTGGCCTTCCGCCGGGAGAGACGGTCCAGCCCTTCGACGTCAATGAAACTCACATCGGCTTCGACGAGTACACCGACCTGACACGTCAGCAAGTGACCATCCACCACCACTGGCCGCCCACGGACCGGCCCCCGATGGCGACGCCGTTGCGATACGTATGGCCCAGCGAACTCGACTTGATGGCACGGCTCGCAAACCTGGAGCTCGAGCACCGCTGGAGCGACTGGCAGGGATCGCCCTTTACGGGCGACAGCACCGCACACGTTTCGGCCTGGCGTCGCTAGC
>CAZBDA010000371.1:0-1568 GCA_964490445.1 uncultured Rickettsiales bacterium
CACGCGCTCTCGGGTCACCTTGAAGATCTTGCCCACTTCTTCGAGCGTGTAGGTATATCCCGCGCCGATGCCGTAGCGCAGCTTGATGATCTCGCGTTCGCGGAAGTCGAGGGTCTCGAGCACCGTCTCGATCTTCTCCTTGAGCATCTCGCGGCTGGCCGCGCTGACCGGCGACTCGACCGTCTCGTCTTCGATGAAGTCACCGAAGTAGGAGTCGTCGGACTCGCCGATCGGGCGATCGAGCGAAATCGGGTGCTTGCTGATCTTCATTACCCGCTTGGCTTCCTCGACCGAGACCTCCGCGGCTTCGGCGACCTCTTCGATCGATGGCTCCCGACCCTTGGCCTGGATCAGCTTCTTGGTCACATTACGGAGCTTGCTCATCGTCTCGATCATGTGCACCGGGATGCGGATCGTGCGGGCCTGGTCGGCGATGGCCCGCGTGATGGCCTGGCGAATCCACCAGGTCGCATAGGTCGAGAACTTGTAGCCGCGACGGTATTCGTACTTTTCGACGGCTTTCATCAGCCCGGTGTTGCCCTCCTCGATCAGGTCCAGGAACGACAGGCCGCGGTTGCGGTACTTCTTGGCGATGGAAACGACCAACCGCAAGTTGCCCGACGACAGCTTGCGCTTGGCTTCTTCGTAGTTGGTGTAGGCCTGGCGCACGAAATCAATGCGCTGCTGCAGCCGGTCGAGAGTCTCCAGACCATCGATCTGGATCTCGAGCAGCCGCCGTCGCGTCTCCTTGGCATCGGGATTGTTGATCTGGGCGCCGCGATAACGCTGCAGCCGCTGGGTCAATCGGTTCGCCTCCTGCATCCGACTCTCGAGCAGATCGATCATCGGTCGGACCTTCTTGCCCTGCAGGTTCAGCTCCTCGATCAAGGCGACGGCCTTGCGGCGACGCGAGAAGATACGGCGGTTGATTGCCACGACTTCGGCCGGTTTGGCCTTGTTCTCGATCAACCGCTCCAAGTCGACGCGCGCCGCTTCGTAGATCAGCCGGAGCGTGGCGATGTTGCCCGGCAGCCGATCCGACAGGTCGGCCTTGCCCACTTCGGGGTCCTGCTGATTGACCTTCAGCGTGCGGTCGAAGGCCAACTCGCCCTTGAGCACGTCCTCGAGGATCTCGATCGCGCTCTGCAGCCCGAAGCCCGAGCTGAGCACCTCCTTGCGGAACTGCTTGCGCGTGAGCTCGATCTTGCGTGCCAGCGAGATCTCCTCCTCGCGTGTCAACAGCGGGATCTCACCCATCTGGGTCAGATACATCCGCACCGGGTCGTCGATCTTCTCCGTGATGTCGACGATCGGAGCGGCGACCTCGACTGGCTCGGGGGCTGCGGCCCCCGGCGCAAGCTCGGATTCGTCAGCGACAACCCCGGCGCCAGATTGCCCGGCGCCGCCCTTCTTCCGGCCCTTGGGCGGCTGATCGCCTTCGACGACCTCGAGACCGGCGTCTTCGATGGTCGCGATGGCGGCCTCGATCTTGTCGGGCGATGACGTGTCATCCGGCAACGCCGCGTTGAGCTGGGTCAACGTGACGAAACCGGTCTTGCGGTGGGCCT
>CAZBDA010000372.1:0-1568 GCA_964490445.1 uncultured Rickettsiales bacterium
CCTCGACCACCCGGACGTCGAGCAGTTCATCTCGTGGAAGGTCATCGAAGAGCAAAAGGTCGCAGCCCTGGTAGCCGGCAGCAAGCTGACCCGGCACCACATCAACGCCGTCATCAATGCGTGCCACGTTACCGCCTCCGACGGCACGGAGTCAGTCGAGACCCGGCCGCGTGAAAACGCGCAGCTGCTGACCGCGCTCGGTCAAGCCCGCAGCGCCTACGTGCCCGACAGCTTCCTGAGCCGCGCGTTGCAGCTGGCCGAGCAGGGCTTCAAGGCCATGCAGTTGCCCGAGTACGACACCGCCTGGGACAGCGAAGCCTACGCCACCGTATCGGGCCAGAATTCGAACAACTCGATTCGCATTCCCAACACGTTCTTCGACGCCATCGATCGCAAGGAGCCGTGGCAGCTGATTCAGCGCACCGACGGCGCGGTGGCCAAAGAGATCGACGCCAACGAGCTCTGGGATCGCATCACCTACTCGGCGTGGGCCTGCGCCGACCCCGGGGTCCAGTACGACACGACGATCAACGAGTGGCACACGTGCCCCGAGGACGGCCGCATCAACGCGAGCAATCCGTGCTCGGAGTACATGTTCCTCGACGACACGGCCTGCAACCTGGCCTCGATCAACCTGGTCAAGTTCCTGCAGGATGATGGCTCGATCGACATCGACGGGCTTCGGCATGCAACGCGCCTGTGGACCATCGTGCTCGAAATCAGCGTGCTGATGGCCAGCTTCCCGAGCCAGGAGATCGCCAAGCGCAGCTACCAGTTCCGCACGTTGGGCCTCGGCTACGCCAACCTGGGCACCATCCTGATGCGCTCGGGCGTCCCCTATGCGTCGCCCAAGGCCTACGCCATCGCCGGCGCCATCACCGGGATCCTCTGCGGCGAGTCGTACACGACCTCCGCCGAGATGGCCAAAGAGCTCGGCGCCTTCCCTGCCTACGAACGTAACAGAGAGCCGATGCTGCGCGTCTTGCGCAACCATCGGCGCGCGGCCTACAACGCCGGCGCCAGCGAGTACGAAGGGCTGTCGACGACGCCCACGGGCGTCGACCCGAAGACGTGCCCCAAAGACCTGCTCGAGGCCATGCGCGCCGCCTGGGACCGCGCCTTGTCGCTGGGTGAAGAGCACGGCTTCCGCAACGCACAGGTGACGGTGATCGCCCCGACGGGCACGATCGGCCTGTTGATGGACTGCGACACGACCGGCGTCGAGCCCGACTTCGCACTCGTCAAGTTCAAGAAGCTGGCCGGCGGCGGCTACTTCAAGATCGTCAACCAGAGCCTGCCGCCGGCGCTGAAGTCGCTGGGTTACTCGCCGGCGCAGATCGACGACATCATCGCCTACGTCATCGGCCGCCGGACGCTTGCCGGCGCCCCGGAGATCAACCACGAGACGCTGAGCGCTCGCGGCTTCGACGACGCCGCGTTGCAGCGCGTCGACAAGGTCCTGAAGTCGGCGTTCGACCTCCGCAGCTCGTTCGGCAAACACGTCGTCGGCGAGGAATTCCTGCGCATGTCGCTGAATCGGTCAGCGCACGTGCGCGTGTGTCATTTAT
>CAZBDA010000373.1:0-1567 GCA_964490445.1 uncultured Rickettsiales bacterium
ACCTGCGAACGCAGTTTGTTCTTCTCTTCTTGAGACAGTTGCTCAGGCCGAACAATCAGCGTCTTTAGTTGCGGGAACGCTTTCAAATCCCCCATTGAGCTGATCTGGCTGCCGCGCAAATCCGCCACCTTGAGCATCTTCAGGGCGGCAATCTCTGAGCTGTTCGAAATCACCGTGTCAATAAGAACCAAGCGCTTAGCCGGCAGAAACCGGAGCGGATAGAGCCCATGTCTCGTTCGCAGAGAGAGAGGCTTGTCGCCTCCATCGATTGTCAGTGTCTGCGTCTCTGCCTCGTAACTAAGACAGTGCGCATGATCGCCAAATACTGCCTGGACAGCCCGTCCGTACCCCTCCCGATATCCCAACGATGCGTAGTCGTAAGAGAGGGTCTTTTCTGCCAGCGCGAATCGCTTCATCGACTGCAGCGTCTCAATGATCTTTCCCAGCTGGGCTGCCGAGGTCTTGTGCTCATCTGGATCAAAAGATTCAGCCAACGCCTCATTAACCCTGGCAAGCCCGCGCATGCGCTCGGGATTGATCGCGAAATACGGCTTCGCCTGAGTAAACTCTGCGCTCATGAAGTAGAGATACCCAAGCTGTGCGCTCGCCTCATCAGCGCGCTCTGGCTCGGTACGGATCACTTCGTTCACGGAGCGCATCATCAGTTCATGAGACACCAGTGGCAGTCGATGAAAGAAGTCGTGGCTAAACTGACTTCCACTGACGGCCAAATCGTCAGGAAGCGCCGTGGCCAGTAGCCCGATCTCCCGAAGCAATGTCTCTGAGTCCTCCTTTTCCACTCGCAACCGTGCTGCCAGAGTCTCGGTCTCGTGTTTTTCTTCTTGCAGCCGCGCCGCCAGCGTCTCGGTCTCGTGCTTTTCTACTCGCAACCGCGCCGCTAGCGTCTCGGCTTGTACACGCTTGGCGCTCAGGCGGTCGACGAACAAGGCTGTCACCACCATTACGATCGCCACGAACGCAGCCACCAGGTTGCAGCTGAAGCGATTCCGACGGTAGAACAACAAACATTCGTTCGAGATCCCGCCTTCATACGCAACCGGCGAATAGCCGCCAAGGACCGCGCGTACATCCGAAATCAAGTCGCTCACCGACGCGTAGCGATCGGACGGCTCTATCGCCATCGCCTTCGAAACCACAGCACTCAAGCTCTCAGGGACGCCGCGACCACGCTCGGTTGGCGGCACAATCTCACCGGACACCGCCGCCTGTAGCATGGCGTCGGTGTCACCGTCGACGGGCGGTCGACAGGTCAGCACGGCGTAAAGCAGCGCGCCCAACGCGTAGATGTCGGTGCGCTTGTCCCGGTCTTCGCCGCGAATCTGCTCCGGTGCCATATAGCCGGGAGTCCCCTTAATCTGACCGTACACCGTCATTTCGCTCAACAGATCGGGATTGAGCAACACGTCATCATCGATCTCATCAGTGCCGCCGAGCAGTTTACCCAAACCCCAGTCACAAACCAACACTTCGCCATAATGACCGACCTGAATATTGGCCGGCTTCAAGTCCAGATGAATGACGTCGCGCGAATGCGCGTAGGTGATCG
>CAZBDA010000374.1:0-1562 GCA_964490445.1 uncultured Rickettsiales bacterium
AAATGGCATATTAACTATACACACATGACCTTAGATTCAATATGTCAACTTTCTAATTTTAATAAGCAATTTAAAATAAATATAATTTTATAATAAACATTTAATTTTCCACAAATATGGAACTAATTACATCTGATATTTATTTCTCAATTATTTTACTTCTTTTTAATTTTTATTATCTTTTTCTTTTTCCTTTTCCTCTTTCTTTTTCTCTTCCTCTATGATTTCTTGATCAATTCAATCTCCATATTCATCATTTGTTCATGAAAGCCTTTCTCTACTTCTTACATTTACTCGGAGGTTTCATCATCAGCTATACTAGAAAGTTCTTCAGCTTCATCTCTAGAACTTGTATGTTTAACTTCCTTTAAAATTGATTCATTATTCTAATCACATTCATTTATGTTGTTTATTGCTAATTGTATTTGCGAATTTTTCATTGAATTCTTTTTTGGTTTTAAGAAGATTTTTTTATTTTTATTCTTTATAAAACCTTGCAAACTGAAATTAGAATACTAATCTTTGAAATTCTGATCATGATTTAAGCATTTGTCATCAAATCATTAACCATCATTTTTATTTTTATAGCTAATCCTGATATCATTTTCAGCTTCTATCTTTTATTATATATCATATAAATTCATTTTATTGAACTTTGTAACCGATTTTTCATAATTTGCAATAGCTTGGTATTAATCCATTAAACTATTTGATGTTTTGATCTTCTATAGATTATGTTACTTCTAAATGGAACATTATTTCTATTGCTATTTGAGTCAAATTTTCTGCCTTTAAATATTTTCATTAATAATTCTAAATTTCGAATGTTAATTTTCCAGAAAGAAGTTTTTATTATGATATTCAGAGGTTTCAACTTTGCTTGAAGGTGTCTCCGAGCTAAAGTCTATCTGCGGAGATCTTCTATTACTCTTTCTTTGCCTGAAATTATTCTTAAATGGATTCAATACCTTTTTTATGCTTCTCTTATGATCCTAACTTAAGAATGAAATACTTGAAAAAATATCATCAGTTTCCTATGATTTGTTCCTATTATTTTTCTTCTATTAGATTCTGTACTATTCAATAATAGACTTTGTCTTTTTCTAGATCTCCTAATCTTCTCTATTCTTTGCACCTGCTCCACTTGACCTTGAATAACTTGTCATGAAATTTTCATTATTCTTATCTAAAAGATTCTTTATTTTCTTTTCTTCTTTTTGCTTTTTAGTAGGCAAATTCTACTTGATTCCTGTCTGATCCTTTCTCTTTATTAGTATATTCTTTTCAGGTCTCTTTGTTTGCTTGCTATTGGATGATTCAACATCATCTTCTTTAAAGATCTTCATCTGATTGATTTTCGTTGAAAATTTTTAAAGTTATTATTTCAGTCTTGAACTGTTCTGACTTATGGTTTTCTGAGTTTCACTCGTTGAACTATTCAGGGCTTGGATTTATCTGAAATCCTCTATTGTCATTGTCTGGAAATGTTGTTTTTTCAACTATGAACCGAACATTAGAATATAAATTATTTCGATAAGAAAAGAAATATTATATAATTGGTT
>CAZBDA010000375.1:0-1560 GCA_964490445.1 uncultured Rickettsiales bacterium
TCGAGCCTCCCCACCCTGATCACCGCCATCGGCGTCGCTCACGCGGTTCACATCCTCTCGGAGTTCCGCGTACGCTTCAACGCGCTGCAGGATCGCCGCGCGGCACTGGTGGAGACCCTCTACCTGGTGGGGACGCCTTGCCTGCTCACCAGTCTCACCACGGCGGCGGGCTTCGGGGCCATGAGCTTCGTCCCCATCAAGAGCATCGCGCAAAGCGGCACGATCGGGGCCTTCGGGGGCCTCGCAGCCTTCGTCATAGCCCTCACGCTGTTGATGGCCCTGCTCTCCTTCGGCCGCGAGACGCCCCGCAAGCTATCGAAGCAAGCCCTCGACACGCGCAGTAAGGGCGGCGACCGGGTCCGCGCCCTGCTCCTCACAGTCGCCGCCTTCGACCTGCGGCACCGGCGCGGGATCCTGGTGGGCTTCGCGCTGGTCTTCCTGGTTTCGATCGTGGGGATCAGCCAGCTCCAGGTCGACTCGAACTGGCTCGACGACTTCTCGGACTCCGAGCCCATCAAGCAGACGACCATGCGCGTAGACGAGGTGATGGGCGGGACCACCAACATCATCTACCTCTTCGACGCCGGGGTGGAGGACGGCATCAAGGAACCCGAGGTCCTCCGGGAGATGGAACGGGTCCAGGCGCTGCTCGAAAGCGGCAGCGAGGCCGTCCGCAAGACCTACTCCCTGGTCGACATCCTGAAGGACCTCAACCAGGCCTTTCACGGCGGCGACCCCGCCTGGCACAAACTCCCCGAGAGCCGCGAAATGGTCGCCCAGTACCTGATTCTCTACGAGAGTTCCGGGGGCGAGGAGGCCGAGGAATACGTCTCCTCCGACTACCGACGCGCCAGCGTGGAGGCCCGCATCGCACTCGGCCCCACCAGCGTGACCGCAGACCTGGTGGAGCGCGTCCACGCAGCCCTCCAGGAAGAGCCCCTGCAGCACTCGGCATTGACCCTCACCGGCATCGGGGCCCTCTGGCTCAAGCTGATGGACTACATCGTCTCGAGCCAGGTCCAGGGCTTTCTGCTCGCCTTCGGGGTGATCGCGGCGATGATGGTCTCGATCTTCCGCTCCTTCGGAACGGGAATGATCTCCATGGTCCCCAACCTCACCCCGGTGGCCCTCGCCCTGGCCTTCATGGGCTTCTTCGCGATCCCACTGGACTACAGCAAGGTCTCCATTGCCGCGGTGGCCATCGGCATCGCGGTGGACGACACCGTCCACCTCCTGTCCCGCTACCGCCACGAGTTCCGGATCCACGGGAACTACGCGCGCGCCCTGGAAGCGGCGTTACAGGACGTAGGCCGCGCCCTGCTCATCACCTCCACCGCCCTGGTCCTGGGCTTTCTGGTCTTCCTGCTCTCCGCACTCCACAGCCAGGCCATGTATGGCGTGCTGCTGGCCTCCACCATCGTGAGCGCCCTCGTGGCAGACTTCCTGCTGATGCCCGCGCTGGTCTTGACCTTCAAGCCCTTCGGCCCGGAGGGTGCCGGGGAAGGGGGCGAGCACCTGCAGGATGCCGCATAGGAGAAACCATGTTTCGAGTCTTTCCGC
>CAZBDA010000376.1:0-1553 GCA_964490445.1 uncultured Rickettsiales bacterium
GCTTTTTCTAATACTAATCACATTTATAAATATGAACTTTGCTTCATTTCAAGTTGTGAAAACAGATAAATAAAATAAAAAATCCCTACCAAATTGGCAGGGATCTTTTTTAATATCTTAAGCATTTTTTTACATCATACCTGGCATTCCTCCACCTCCACCCATTGGGGGCATAGCTGGTTCATCTTCTGGAATATCTGCAATTACGCATTCTGTTGTAAGCAACATTCCTGCCACAGAAGCAGCATGTTCTAAAGCAATACGTACTACTTTTGCCGGATCAATAACACCTGATTTATAAAGGTTCTCGTATTTTTCAGTTTTAGCATTAAAACCAAAATCTACTTTTCCATCTTTTACTTTTGCAACAACTACCGAACCTTCAATCCCAGCATTTTCTACTATTTGTCTTAGTGGCTCTTCTACTGCTCTTTCAATAATACTAACCCCTGTTTTTTCATCTTCATTATCTGCTTTTACTTTTACAAGTGTAGTTGAAGCACGAACAACCGCCACACCGCCACCAGGAACAATTCCTTCTTCCACAGCAGCCCTTGTTGCAGCCAATGCATCATCTACTCTATCCTTTTTTTCTTTCATTTCAATTTCAGATGCAGCTCCAACATACAATACCGCAACTCCACCGGCTAGTTTAGCTAGTCTTTCTTGTAGTTTTTCTCTGTCATAATCAGAAGTAGTACTTTCAATCTGTGATTTTATTTGATTTACCCTTGCCGTAATATCCGACTTGTTTCCAGCTCCATTAATGATGGTTGAATTATCTTTATCAATCACAATTTTTTCAGCACTTCCAAGCATTTCCAAAGTTGTTCCTTCCAAAGTAAAACCTCTTTCTTCCGACACTACAGTTCCAGATGTAAGTATGGCTATATCTTCCAACATTGCTTTTCTTCTATCTCCAAAGCCAGGAGCTTTCACAGCAGCTACTTTTAGTGCACCTCTTAGTTTATTTACGACCAAAGTAGAAAGGGCTTCTCCATCTACATCTTCTGCAATAATTAAAAGTGGCCTTCCACCTTTAGCAGTTTGCTCCAATATTGGCAACAAATCTTTCATTGTCGAGATTTTTTTATCATAAATAAGGATATAAGGATTTTCTAATTCGGTTTCCATTTTGTCTGCATCTGTAATAAAATAGGGAGAAAGATAACCCCTATCAAACTGCATTCCTTCTACAACTTCAACAGTAGTTTCTGTTCCTTTTGCCTCTTCTACAGTTATTACTCCCTCTGTTTTTACTTTCTTCATAGCCTCTGCAATTAGCGCGCCAATACTATTATCATTATTAGCAGAAATAGCTGCTATTTGCTCTATTTTCTCATAAGAATTTCCAACCTCTTTGGCTTGTTTTCCTATATCAGCTACAATAGAGGAGACCGCCTTATCCATCCCCCTTTTAAGATCCATTGGGTTGGCTCCAGCTGCAACATTCTTAAGTCCTGCAGAGATGATGGCTTGTCCCAAAACAGTTGCCGAGGTAGTTCCATCACCAGCCAGATCATGAGTTTTTGAAGCCACTTCTTTGAGCATTT
>CAZBDA010000377.1:0-1552 GCA_964490445.1 uncultured Rickettsiales bacterium
AAGCACCACCTGAGCCAGCCTGATTCAGACAGGCTCATGTTGCTGCTTGATATTTGCCCTGTGATCAAAAACGCTGCCGCCAAGGCCCCACCCCTGGATATAAAAAGCAATGGGCCAAACCTTGCAACATTAATTTCAAACTTGGCAAGTGGGCGCGGCGCACTTGTGCGACCCCCGCTCCGGGCGCGCCGGGGGAGCGCGCCAAGCAAACCGGCCGTGCAAGAACGCTCCCCAGGGCATGGGGTAATACACCCTGGCCTTCACCAGGGCAGCTCTGCACCCCTGTTCGACATTAAAAAACAAAGACAGAGACAGAGACAGAGAGAGAGAGTCTGATTAAGTCTGATCAAGTCTGATCAAGGGGTGGTGGGGGCATGTCACACACCACTACAAACCACAACTTTCCCATTAAAGGTCCTCATTAGCCCGTTCTCATTAGCCCGTCTTCGAACTGCCGGGTGAGCTCATTGAAAATTCTCATTAGCCCACCTTATGAACCCCCGGGCTAATGAAGATTACATGCACCACGGTTTTGCTTACAAGCTGACTGACTTCTAGCTATGATGAACGCGTTCTAGAAATGAAAAGGCAATACATGAAAAAGAAAAAGGAAGAAACAGAAAACAAACAGAAGAGAGAGAGAGAGAGAACATATTTTGGGTTTTTGTATATATATATATATCAACTCTGATCAAGTCTGATTAAGTCTGATTTCGTTCATGTGATGTTACACTTCCCTGGCACAGACCCGCGCACCAAGTGCGACCTTCAACAGTTGTTGCCCCACCCCCTTCAATAATTATAATAATACATCCCAGCTTCAAGTGGGGAGGCCTGGGCCCAGGTTCTGGCTGCGAAGGAACTTTTCTCTGGACGTGCTTGTGGATATGACCCCCCCCAATGTCAAGCACCACCTGAGCCAGCCTGATTCAGACAGGCTCATGTTGCTGCTTGATATTTGCCCTGTGATCAAAAACGCTGCCGCCAAGGCCCCACCCCTGGATATAAAAAGCAATGGGCCAAACCTTGCAACATTAATTTCAAACTTGGCAAGTGGGCGCGGCGCACTTGTGCGACCCCCGCTCCGGGCGCGCCGGGGGAGCGCGCCAAGCAAACCGGCCGTGCAAGAACGCTCCCCAGGGCATGGGGTAATACACCCTGGCCTTCACCAGGGCAGCTCTGCACCCCTGTTCGACATTAAAAAACAAAGACAGAGACAGAGACAGAGAGAGAGAGTCTGATTAAGTCTGATCAAGTCTGATCAAGGGGTGGTGGGGGCATGTCACACACCACTACAAACCACAACTTTCCCATTAAAGGTCCTCATTAGCCCGTTCTCATTAGCCCGTCTTCGAACTGCCGGGTGAGCTCATTGAAAATTCTCATTAGCCCACCTTATGAACCCCCGGGCTAATGAAGATTACATGCACCACGGTTTTGCTTACAAGCTGACTGACTTCTAGCTATGATGAACGCGTTCTAGAAATGAAAAGGCAATACATGAAAAAGAAAAAGGAAGAAACAGAAAACAAACAGAAGAGAGAGAGAGAGA
>CAZBDA010000378.1:0-1541 GCA_964490445.1 uncultured Rickettsiales bacterium
GGTGGACGAGCCCCAAGAGCGGCCCGAAGCCAGAGATCACAAAAAAGATCGGCGGAGTGATCACATTTTGAGCGTGCGGGATGCAATAGCGATCGCCTACCTGATGATCATCGCGCGAGTGCTGGAGCTGATGGTTAGGGCGGATCTATGAGGCGCACGCCGCTTAAGCGCAAGGCCTGGATCAGGCGATCGAATCCAGAGCGAAAGGCGAGGCGATACGCGCGAGATTTCGGGGCGCTGGCTGATTACGTGCGCGGACTGGACTGCTGTGCATGCGGCGCGGCGGGACCCAGCGACCCCGCGCACGTAAGGAGCCGAGGCGCAGGCGGGCACGCGTGGACTGATGACGGGCGCGGCAATATCATCCCGCTGTGCAGGGCATGCCACTGACTGCAGCACGCTAAGGGGTGGCCAGAGCTAGGCGGCCACGCATGGGCCGAGGCGAGCGCGGACGTGTACGGGCGCGAGTTTTGCGCCCACACTGAACAAACAAACATTTGAAAAAGAGCCAAAAAGACTAGGAAAGCGGCGGTACATATGAGAGTCTCTCTCTCGATGGCACAAACCAGCGAAACAACCACACAGGCCGGATCTCCAGCGATCGGCCAGCGCATCTACCTAGACCGCGATCAGTGCGAGATGATGGGAGTCTCATACGATGACGAGGGCGGGAATCTCGTAGCCTCTGCAGAGGCTATCCTGCGATCGAGGGCGCAGGGATACGACCGCGATCACATCGACACACTGGCGCCGCTAGGCGGTGCGACCATCATGGCCAAGCCTACCGGGTATGGTTGGTTCGAGATCGCGCGGGTGATCCCGTGAACCCCGCGCATAAATTCGAGGAAGCGATCGCGCGGTCGCTGGCAGCATGGCAGGATGAGCGCGAGGCCAGCGCGGCGAAGATCCAAGCCCTGCTATCTGAGGGTCTGGAGATGATGCGCGAGCGAGATCAGGCGCGACGCGAGCGAGACCAGGCGAGACGCGAGCGAGACCAGGCGAGACGCGAGGCCGCGGCATGGCGAGAAGGGTGCATTGAGGCGGGGGCACTGCTGGGGAGCGTGGCAGGGCGATGAGCGCGCGGGACGAACTCCCCCCGGGGTGGGAGCTAGCCACCATGCGGGCAGCAGCAGAGCGGTGCGCGGAGCTTGAGGCCGCGCTCGCCAAGGTAACAGCCGAGCGGGATGACCTGAGGGACAGGCTCCTGTGTGCCTGCTCCTATGGTGTGGGCGAGCACGGCGAAAACGAGCGAGACATAGCGAGGCTACTGGGCATCCCGCGCCACGAACTGCCCGCACTCCTGGCCGATGCGCTCAATGTGAACTGGGTATGCCGAGAGCGCGCCACACCTGCGGATGGCGATTGATGGCCCGCGCTATCCTCACCGCGCTCTCGATCGCATGCGAGCACACAGCCCGCGCTACCCTCTGGGGCTGGGAGCGCCCCCCGTATGCGCGCCCCCGTGTGGATCGCCGGCCTCGTGCTCCTAGTGCCGCTCCACGCCGCCCCGGAGCTGCTAGAGCGTTTCGGGGGATAGCGCG
>CAZBDA010000379.1:0-1525 GCA_964490445.1 uncultured Rickettsiales bacterium
CAGGGCGATGGCCGTCGTCGACGACGGCAATTGTACAGGGTGCAAAGTCTGCGTGCCATTTTGTCCTGTTGATTGCATTGAAGTAACACCAAAAGAAGAACATGCATTTAGTTCACCGATCCCACCTGTTCGAGTTCGGTACAATGAGTGCATTGGATGTTCCATTTGCGCGAGAGTATGTACCAAATTGACCTGGGATGCCATCCATATGCTTTCCCTATAAAATTTTCAAGCGGCCTTTCCTGAAGTAGATATTTCCGACAAATTTATTTCGGCGACTGCGCTCAGTGGAAGTGGTGACACCGCCGTGATTGAGATCTAGCTACTCTTGCCGTTCAGTCCTCCTTGGCAAAGTATCGCAAGATCTTTAACGGCTAAGAGGATATCGTCGTTTTATCGTGTGGTTTTTCATGTATGCCTGTTATTTGCTAACGGGCACTTCTTTTTTGTCTCTTCTTGTGACTGGCATTCAAGGCTACTTTCAATTTGACATTTTTGGACTCCCACATCTTCAGTTTGCCTTATTGACTTCTGTCGTTTATTTATTCACTGAAACTCTAATCATTTTCTTTTTTGTTGGTACAGGGGTCAGCGTCAAAGAATTTACTCAGATGTACTGTTTGCCGTCTGACTATCATTATCGTTCTATTGCCATCAAGCGAGTAATTTACCCTCCTACACTATTGAACATAATATTGGTAATGGTGTTATTTGTCATCGGCGGTGGTGTTCACACCAAGGTCATTCCCACTTGGGTTCATGCTCTTCTCTTTTTCGTCGCTTGGTCACACTTTGGATGGACGATTGTCATCCAGCATCGTTGCTTTCGGGATAATACCCAAATCTTCTATGATCTGGCAAAACTCGATTTGGAGTCAGAGATCTAGCCACATATGCTGTTTTACCTCAGCAAAGTGGTCCAAGCCAGCGGACTTTTAGCTATTGCCATTGGATTTGTCACCAAGTTTCCACAAGTTATGGATATCAAACTATGGGGCATTGGGTTGCTGATCTTTATTTTTGGATGGGGCTTGGAACGATACTTTTTGCAGTAACGGCAAAATTAACGAGCATCAATTTCTATTGCCGTTTTCAAATTCCTTAACCACGTTTGAGCACATTTCTAGCTTCATGCCAACAACAAAATTGACTTTTTTCGTTATTTAGATCCACTTCTCCCCAAGCCTGTTTTCCTTTTTCTGGAATTAACTTTCTTCCTGCTTTCTAATTCTACACCCCATAAGCTCTCGTCAAATTGGCGAGTTATATGCATGAGATTGATAAATTTGAGGATATATCTTCAGATTTTGTCGATTCCTAGCTGGTAGAGATACACTATCTTTAAGCGTTCCTTCAGACCTGAAAACAGGCCTTTATTAATGGTGCTCATATTTAGGGACACGAGTTTGAGGTGTATTTTGTGCTGGCCCTATCACCTGATCTGATTGAGGCAATATGGGCAAAATACGCTGAAGTCACCGTTCAGCATTCAAGGCCAAAGTAGCATTCGAAGCCATGAAAAAAG
>CAZBDA010000380.1:0-1524 GCA_964490445.1 uncultured Rickettsiales bacterium
CACTCTCAAAAGAAGAGCTTAATAGTTCTAAGCAAATTGCCGATGAGATTGGAACATTCCTCCAATTCTTACGGGTCCATCGGGTGAGGTTTATGGGGTGCGCGCCGCACTCCCCTGCGGTCACGGGGGTGGGGTGGGCCGAGGGGGTGAATCGGAGAACTCCGGATGTCGAAGGAGACAATCATGACTGACCTCCCATCGTTGACAAAGGTTGACGAGGTGACATTACTATTGCAGGACAAACCTGTCAGCAAGCAGTTGACATAGGGGCTAACTCATAGTCTGATTGTCCCTGTGAGTATTTGGTATGCGAGTTATTGGCAAACGAATGTTCACAATAGTAAAACGGCTAGACTTGACAAGACATTTGAATGGCGGCCTTGAGAGAGGTGTTTGAGAGTCGTCTGTCTCTTATTGTAAAAGTGCCTATTTTGGTTTGATTTAGTGAATCTACGTTTATGCCAAGGGAGGAGATCATGGATCTCTCGAACTCTGTGCGCTTGCAGCGCACTCTCATTCTCATTTGGGTCGCAGTTGCACTGTTCTCTAGCGGATCTGTACTTGCTGGTGGAGGACAATCCCTCAACATCAGCAATGGCAGTACTCAAGGACTCGCACCGGCGACAATGACCATCAGCCTGGACTCCACCGCCCCGACAGAAGGATACGTCCTCGCCGTGGCTCTGGACGATTCCCAGGTTGCAGTTTCGGATCTGTCTACGGCGGGTACCGCCACAGAGAGTTCCAACGCAGAGCTCATCGTTCCGGAAATCCTCTCGGGAGGATTTACTCTGGGAGTTGTTGTCGATGCGGAGCCTCCCTTCGATGGCCACTCGATCCCAGCAGGGACGGGGCAATCACTGGCAGAAGTCACGCTGACTCCGATGGCAGTGGTCACGGCAGTGACCGAAGTCGATCTGAGTTTCTCGGATAACACCCTGAACAATCCTCCTCTGGCGAACATCATCGTCCAGGGTGGCTTGTCGACCGGCGCCGCAGATGGGCTAGGACTCAACGGGGGCACATTGACCCTCATGGTTCCGCCGCCCGCCACGATGCGCGTGGAAGACGGATCCGCTCCTGCAGATGGTGAAGGAACCACGGGAGATGCTCGAATCCTTCTCGATAACAGCCTAGGCGGCGTCCAGGGATTCGTGACTGCAATCACCCACGATCCGACTGCTGTCACCCTGGAAGGAATTTCCACCGGTGCAGACACGGATGCTGCTGGCGCAGAGTTCCAGATCTCGAATCTCTACGCGAATGGTGGAACCTTTGGAGTCGTGCTCGACTTCCAGACACCATTCGACGGCCAGACGATTCCTGAGGGAAATGACACTCACATCGCCAACTACACGTACTCGAGTGTCGATTCGAACATCTACGTCGAGGGGGAGGCAGCTCCACCTACCGCAAGCAGTGCACTCTCGTTGAGTGACGGCACTCTCGGATCGCCGACGCTGGATAACGTGATCGTGGTTGGCGGACTTTCCGTGACTCCCTTGAAAGAGAACGGAACCTTCT
>CAZBDA010000381.1:0-912 GCA_964490445.1 uncultured Rickettsiales bacterium
CTGCCACCTGTGTTTCGAGAAAGAGCTGGTACACGATACCGAGGGTCGGCGCGTCGCTGTCGCAGATCCGCAGTGCCACGAAGATCGGCTCGACCAGCTCGAGTACCTTCTGGATCCGGTTCGCGAACGTCGGGTCGAGCGTCAGCGTCACGAACGCCTGAGCCTTCCCCCTCATGTCGGCGGAGCCGCCGGAGCACGACCGGTAGTAGGCGTCCCACTCGTCGCTCACCACCATCATCCGGAGACTCGGCATCACGTCGAGGATGCGATCCATGCACAGGAACAGAGTGCCGAACCGGGTGTCCGCCCAGCGAATGAGCCCCTTCCCCGCCGTCTTCCGCAGCATGGAACGCGGCTTGTCGTGCGACCGGACGAACGTGATGTACTCCTTGCACTCCTCGATCAACGAGTCGATGCCGTCGATGTCAACGATCGCCTTGAGCAGCAGGTTCCACGTGTGACACGAGCACCACTGGCAGACGACGTTGGGCAGGTCCTCACGGTCCTTGAACGCGTCCTCGATGAGCGGGAACGCCGTTCGGCACGCGCCGTCCATCACGATCGTCACGAGGTCCTCGACGTCGAGCGGGAAGTCGGGACTCGTCACGACCTCCATGATGAAATCGAGAAGCCACTTGTTCGACTTGCTCTCCCCCGAGGTGTCCTTGAGCTCCCAGAACACCACCTCGCCGCTCTTGAACACGAGCGCGATGTTGACCACGCCGCGGCCGAAGCGCGTCGTCCCGTCCGACGCCAAGGCGAACCCGAAGAACTTGGTCCCATTGTGCCCGAAGCGGCGGTTCGACACCTTCTCGCGGTACTTCTTGGTGTGCTTGTCCAACTCGGTTCCGCCGAGCTGGTAGCTCGTCGGCGGGACGAGCCACCGCGACCGGTCGGGCTGGTACCCCTCTC
>CAZBDA010000381.1:922-1230 GCA_964490445.1 uncultured Rickettsiales bacterium
AAACTCGCACCCAGCCTTCCCGGCGCTCGCCACTGTGCGGAGAAGCTGGTGGAGCAGCGGGGAGTCTGCCTTCTTGTCCGCCATGGACTCGCCCAAGAAGAGCCGCGTCATGTCGTTCCCGAGCAGCTCGTTCCATTCCACCATGGACCGGCCGCCCATGGGACCCCGCCGTATCGCCCCAGCGCCGTGGAACAGGGTCTGCTGCTTCGGCTTCTTGAGCACGGGGCCGGCCATAGCCGTAGCCGAAGCCGCACTCGCATCGCTCGCGGCACGAGCGGTTGCTGCGGCCGCCTGCCGCTTCTGGCCCC
>CAZBDA010000381.1:1289-1521 GCA_964490445.1 uncultured Rickettsiales bacterium
CCGGCGAGGTGCGAGAATTTTCCGGTTGGGCGGTGGAGCGAGGGAAACCGCTGAGGCGCGCCGGGTGGCCGGGGTGGGCAGGGCCGGGCTCAGAGCGCGGCGGGGACGCGAAGTACCACGAGGGTGGGGAGCGCGCGGCGAGCACACGCTACAGGGCGGGCGGCGTAGGGGTGGGAGGGGGGGTGGAGGGGACGAATTGGAGGGGGGGGGGGGGGGTGGGGGGCGCGAGTCC
>CAZBDA010000382.1:0-1514 GCA_964490445.1 uncultured Rickettsiales bacterium
GGGAAGCATTACGCTCCTCAGTCCAAGCGGTGGATGCTTATGTGCGGCCTCTGGCAAGGCCTTGCAGATGTCCGGAAAAATCGCGGACATCGGATATCGCGAACGTGCGGCCACAATCGTAATCGTGTGAGCGGGTCTGAAATGTTAGGGCCCGGAGATGGAATCAAAATCGCATGAATGAGCTCTCAAGTTTGATCGCTATCGAACAAATCGTGAACAACGTGACTATCTATGTATCGCATCGCGTTGGCGTAACCCAATGTCAGCCACGATCGTCATCGTTACGCATCGTGGCTGCGGCATATCGTCTTCGATCGCAGTCTCGGAACATCGGAATTGTGAAATATCGGCATCACGGAATATTGCGGATAATCGCAGTCGCAAAATATCGTGATGGCGGAATATCGTCATTAATCGTGATAGCGTTGACATACTCGTAATTAATTTTCACGAGTCAGGATCCATCGTGACTAATTGTCATTAGTCGTGAAGTATCGCGATCGTGGAATATCGGCATCGCGGAATATCGTCATTAATCGTGATCGCGGCATATCGGGATCGCACAAAATCGGCACATATCGTCATCGCAAAAGATCGTGATGGCGAAATATCGGGATAACGCGACGATGCAATGCATCGGAATCGCGAGGCATCGTGCGCCAAGGCGAAACTGATCATCGTATCGCCATCGCGCGGTGCGAGGGCTCGCATCATCGTCATCGCGGGCCCGGGTCCCCACATCGAACCAGATAGAATCGCATCGTGATGGTGAAATGCTTACCACAAGAAAAGATTCATCGCCGGAACGCAACGCAAGGCCTTGTCTGGCGGCCTCTGGCAGCCGCCGCCGACGAGCCGACGAGCCTGAGACGACGAGCCCCCACAACATGTGCGGCCTCTGACGGCCCGTGGCAGCCGCTGGCGGCCTGTGGCGGCCTGTGGCGGCCTGTGGTGGCCTGTGGCGGCCTCTGGCGGCCTGTGGCGGCCTGTGGCGGCCTGTGCCGGCCTGTGGCGGCCCGTGGTGGCCTGTGGCGGCCGGGGCGGCCGGTGGCGGCCTCTGGCGGCCTCTGGCAGCATCTGTGCCGGCCTGTGGTGGCCTGTGGCGGCCGCCGGCGAAGAGCCCCCGCAGCGGGCATTCTCTGGGCACCCCCGGCTGATGGAGAGGTGCTGGCACAATAGTAGCACAATCAATAGCACAATAATAGCACAATCAATAGCACAATAATAGCACAATAGAGAAAACCCAAGGATTCTCGCGAATCGGGATAACCAGAACAAATAAATTAATATAGAATAGATTCTATTTCCGCAAACGTGCACACCTGTGAGGTATTTTGTATTGTGCTATTATTGTGCTATTGATTGTGCTACTATTGTGCTATTATTGTGCTCCTATTGTGCTGGGACCTGGCGGGGGATGGCTGGGGCAAGGGGTGGCCGCACAATGGCTGGTGAGGACAAGACCGATCTTAGTAGGACGGTGTCCCTATGGAGTCCGTGCCCTGTCCTACTTC